>JBEVKV010000503.1:0-20045 GCA_040509515.1 Pyrinomonadaceae bacterium
CGGCAGCGGCCGCCTCACAGTTCGCTCCGAGCTTTTGCGGCGTGGTCGTCGGAGAGGCGTTCATCACGCTGGCGAAGGGCGCGACATCGCCTCGCGCGATTTCCCCTCGATTGCCGTCGCGCGCAGCACCGCCACTATCTCCGGTCTGAGCGGGGCTGCGACACCCTCAGGGCCGAGCGCAACTCCCTTCTCGCGCAGTTGCGCGTACCCTGCCAGCCGGTCGATAAGCCCGTTCAGCGCGAGTAGCCCATCCATATAACGAGCTTGGTCTAAGCACACCCGGAGAAAGAATGCGCAGAACTCAGTCAGTGTCCGGTCCGACAGGTTTCTGCGGCCATCTAGGTCGCCTTCCCGAGGCATGTCACCCGCGGCGAGGTGAGCGCGGTAACTCTCCCGCCCGTGCGCCAGACCCCGGCTCACGTTCCACAGCCCGTATCCGCCGACCCGGCTGCGGAGGAAGTAGGCGTCGGTGAAGAGCCTGGCAACGCGCCCGTTGCCGTCTAGGAACGGGTGAATCCACATCAGCCGGTGGTGAGCCGCCGCCAGAGCTATGAGCGGGCGCACGCCGTGTTGTTTGGCCGGGTCGTAGAAAAAGCAGTTTCTGAACCTCGTCGAGCGTTTCCGCCGCGAGGCGGCCTTCCAGCTTGGCAGATGCGGCAACGACCTCCCGTGCGAGGTTCTCCATCGGAATATCCTAGTCACCCACAACAGGCATATTTTATTCGGGTCATCAGTGTCCCCGCTCACTTCTCTTATTCCTGTTACTCTCACATAAATAGGTTATTCCTCCCCGACAGTTATTAAACTTTGATTTTGCTCTCCCCTTTCTATATGAAATCAGCCACCCCCCTCCAAGATTTCTATTGTTTTTACCTGCCTACCTATGCTATATCGCACCTTATGATACCCGAGAGTGTCTTTTCCATCTCCCCGAACCCCCGGTTCTTCTACGTCACGCCGAGCGTGCATGCGGCGATTGCGAAGACGCAGTACGTGATCCGTGCCAAACAGGGGTTGACTACAATCATCGGGGACGTAGGACTCGGCAAGACCTCTCTGCTGCGGCTGCTCTACAACGAGTATGATGACAGCCCGGAGCACACCACGGCCTTCATCGTGAACCCGAAGCAGACGAGCGAGACCGCGTTTCTCAAGGCCATCTGCACGGAATTCGGGGTAAAGACCAAGCGCAGCCAGCGCGAGACGGAGTACGAGTTGAGGGCTTTTCTCGTCGACCAGTACCGCGAGGGCAAGAGCGTCGTGCTCTTCATCGACGAGGCGCAGCAGCTCAAAGGGCCGATGTTCGAGCAGATCCGCCAGATCCTGAACTTCGAGACCGACGAGACCAAGCTGATTTCAATCGTGATGGCCGGCCAGGTGGAGCTCCGTTACAAGCTGGCGGACCGCAGCAAGCGGGCGCTCGTCTCCCGCATTGCCGTCTCCTCCACCCTCGACGCCCTGACGCTTGATGAAACCGCCGGGATGATCGACTTCCGCTGCACCGTGGCAGGGGTCGAAAACCCCTTCGAGTCAGCGGCCGTCGAGGGCGTCTACCACTGGTCGAAGGGCGTCCCGCGCGAGGCCATCAAGCTCTGCGCCATGGCAGTTCAGTATGCGGCTATCAACAAGCTGAAGAGGATACCTGCCGATCTAGTTGAGCTAGCCGCAGGTGACATCGTCCGTCCTTCTGACGAGCCCTTGGCCGAGACAGTTCCCCGCCCAGGCACGATGAAAGCGGTGCGCGAGGCCGTATGACTGAGGAGAAAAAATACGTCACCTTCCGCGATCTCCGCGTGGTCTCTCCCGCGAAGCCAACCACTTCTCCAAGTTCTACTAGTACACCTAGTACATCAGACACACTTGAGGTATCTGATTTATCTCCTGTTTCTGCAACAGTTGATAAAGAACAGCAGACTGAACTCACTCCCCATATACCCAAGCAATTGAGCACTACTAGTACACCTAGCATATCTAGCAATACTAGTACATCTAGAACACCTAGTAGCACTAGTAGTCCGAAAACATTGCTTGAGTCTGAAACAAGATCCGAGCAGGATGGATCGGCCGAAAAGCCAAAAAGGCCGGCAATCGCCCCTGAAAGGGATTTTCAGAGGATTCCGAATTCGATCACACGCAGAGCCATCCCAGAAGGAGCGTTCAGGGGAAAGAGCAAACAGGTATGGGACTACCTGTGGAGCGTCACTAGGGGTGCCATCGTGCCGGTTAAGTCCACCCGGAAATCCCGCCGCGAGATAAAGGTGGGCTCGGGCCTTGGGTCTATGGTGACCGTAGACGCGGCGCTCGAGCATCTGAAGAGCGTCGGACTGATTGCGGTAAGGCCAGCAGTAGGGTCGCTCTCCGGCAACGAGTACGATGTCTTCACTCCGGACGAGGCATCTACTAGTACATCTAGTATACCTAGTACATCTAGCGCTACTAGGATTACCCAGAAAGTAGATGAACTAGATGTACCAGAATCTGGTAGTACTAGTACAATTCAAACTATTGAAAATGCAGGGAGTTCCGGCTGCCCTAATACTTATTTTAAGACAAAAGATATAAATACTGATGATGAGGCGTTCGCCGAATTCTCTGCCACGGTGAGAAAAACTGCCAAGGAGATCACCGGCAAAGAGCCGTCAAAAGCAGAGGCCGCGCGCTGGGCTGAAGTCGCCGAAGTTCTCATGACCGAGTTGCGCATAGCCGCAGGCCGCACAACCATTTCAAGCGTGCCGGCGTTTTTGGCCGAACACCTCCGCCGCCGACTCTGGAAGAAGGAGAAGCGGCAGATCGAAGCCGAGGTCGCCGAACAGAAAGCGTCTGCTCCGACACGAAAAGTTGACACCTCAAAGTGCCCGGATTGCTTCGGCACGGGTATGTACTACCCCAACGGATTCGACAAAGGAGTAGCTAGATGTCCTCACTCAAAGCTTATAGGGGAGAGCGAAGGCTAAGGGTTCCACAATGTTTCACAGCAAGTTAAAAACTGAGTGTAAAGAAGTTGGGCGGGCGGAAATAAGCTCAATTACGTCCCCTTTACGACATGTCGCGTAACGCCCCTTTTGCGACTATGGTAGGGTGCAGGATCGGGTTAAAATCCCTCGAAATTCCTGCCCGGAGGAGAGGGAAGGCTTAGGTACCCTGCGGAAAGACATATGAAACGAACACAACTAACTTTTATTTCTTCCGCGACATTAAGCCTTCTGCTGCTGATTGCAGTCACACTGCTTCAGACGCCAACGTCTGCACAGAATAAACTCCCCTCCATTCCCGATACACCGGCGGGACGACGCCTCTCAGAATGGCTGCGTTTTTACAAAGGTGGTGATTTTGACGCCATACGCAATTGTAAATCTTCGGAATTTTTACTAAATGGAGACTAAAACGGGTGAAGCGTGAGGGCTGGCAGAAGGAACTATCAAATCAACGATTTACGGGAAAACTTCAGTTACAGCGAAATCTTCAGATATTTTACTGAACGGGACTGATTTTCAGGCCGTTTTCACATATTTTGCTAAACGAGCCTTCCTCAGAGCATAACTCTAATAACCTTAGACTGCTCCTTACGGCGCTGGGTTCTACTCAGGATCGCTAGAAAATGAATGCCGAAAGGTAGTTGTGAAACTTCCGACGCCATTTACCATAATGTCGGTTCGAGCATAAAGTGAATCTCTTCGACCATAAGATGATTCTGACTGCCTTTTCCACTTCTTACCTCAAATCCTTAGCCTCTTAGCCGCGCCTCCTTTTCTGTGCTGAGCTCTGCTGAGGATCGCCATAACGGGCTCGCTGGCCTTCAGTAGCTCCTCGATCTCATCGTCTGCCAAAGATTCCCTCAGTATTTCCCTGAAGGCGAAGCCCGACTTCTTGAGCTGCTACCAGAATAGCTGCTGGAGTCGTTCGCCTGAAGCCTTCGTTTGCAGGTAGGAGTCTAGTTGAGTCGAGGTTAACTGTTATTAAGCTACCACGGTCAAGATCAACCCGAAGCGTGAAACATAGAAGGTTGAATTCAAGTAGCCATAGAATGGGTGATTTAAAAGTTTGTAATAGGCTTGGGTACACAAACGTGTTAGTTGTGTGCCCACTATCTTATCGGGAATTTATGAATGAGAAAGCCTCAAGTATAGGTTTGCGCATGAAGTGATCCAGATTCTGTATAGCTTGTTCATAGAACCTCACACCAAGTCCGCCGGTCTCCCATTCCTCATAATCAAGCTTTCGGAAAAGGTCAGCCCTCGATATTGATTTAGCTAACTGCTTAGTCTACTATCTCTATTCATGATTGAAGTCAACGTCCACGAGGCCAAGACCAACCTCTCGCGCCTCCTCCAGCGCGTCGCCGCAGGCGAAGAGGTCGTTATCGCACGCGCTGGCGTCCCCGTCGCGCGCCTCGTCCCCGTCAAACCGCCGGGTGGCAGGCGCACGCTCGGTGAGGACGAAGGGCGGGGCTGGGTCGCCGACGACTTCGACGCCCCGCTGCCCGCAGACTTGGCGGAAGCCTTTGAAGGAGCGGCGGAGTGAGGATACTCGTCGACACGCAGTGCTTCCTCTGGTCTTTCCTCGACCCGTCGAGGCTGAGCGACACGGCTAAGAGGGTTCTTTCTGACGGGGAGGATGAGCTCTTCTTCTCGGCGGCCAGCTCCTGGGAGATCGCCATCAAGGCCGGGATCGGCAAGCTGAGGCTGCCGGAGCCTCCCGAGGACTACGTCCCGCCGCGCATCGTCCGCGCGGGGATGACGGCGCTCGACGTGACGCACGCCCACGCCCTGCGCGTCCACGCCCTGCCGCCCGTCCACAGAGACCCGTTCGACCGGCTGCTGGTAGCGCAGTCTGTGGCGGAGGGACTTACCATCTTAACGGCAGATCCGCAGATCGGCAGGTACTCAATCCCCACCCTCTGGTAGTCCACGCGGGAGTATAAGGGAAGGGAATTATCCCTTTGACAAACCCAAGTGCTGAAATCTAGTGAACTTTCTTCCGCATCCTCTTAGGCGCAAGGGTGATAGGTGTGTTCTTTGCTGCTTCAAGCTGTCGCTACCTGCTTTGCCAATTCTAATCCTTTATCAGTTCGGGCTCGGACAAGCGCCACGTCGCCCCGTGTTCCTCTATAACGGGATTGGGGGGATGGGCGTTCGTCCCCCTGCGCGCATCCATTGGCACGCTCGCCTCAGAGGCCGCGAACTACACCGGCGCGGTTTGGCCGGCTGGAACTCATCGCAGCAGCATCCTGAAATTAGCGCGTTCGTAGGCGGCGGGGTCGGGTATCCGGCCGAAGCTCATGTTGCCGCGCATCTGGTCGAGTGAGTCCCACTCGTTCTCCTCCATCCACGTCTCCAGCTCGGAGCGGACGACCCGCAGGTGGCGCGGCCCGTGCCGGAGGAGGGCCGAGACCATCTGCGTGACGTGCGCTCCCGCCATCGTCGCCTTGACCACGTCGAGGGCGGTGTGGACTCCGCCCGTGGCTGCGAGCGAAGCCTTCACGCGCCCGGCCAGCGCGGCGATGCCACGCAGTCGCAACTGGAGGTCGGAAGAGTCCGACAGCGCCACGGTGCGCGTGACCTCCAGCTCGTGAACATCAATGTCGGCCTTGTGAAAGCGTGTGAAGAGGACTAGCCCGTCGGCCCCCGCGTCGTCGAGCTGCGCGGCGAAGTGTCCGAAAGCGGTGAAGAAGGGTGAGAGCTTGACGGCGACGGGAATGCGCAACTCCTTCTTCACGTCGCGCACGATTCGCACCATCTGACACTCCACCTCGGCGGCGCTGAGCGAGGCGTCGCTCGCCGCGTGGTAGAGGTGCAGCTCCAACGCGTCGGCCCCGGCCTCCTCCAGCAGCCGCGCGTAAGAAGTCCAGCCGCCGGCCGTGGAGCCGTTGAGCGACGCCATCACAGGGATGCCTACCGCCTCCTTCACCCGACGCAGATGTTCGAGATACTCGTCCGGCCCGAACGCCGACCCGGGGTCGGGCTCGTAGCTCGCGGCCTCGGCGGACGACTCGTTGTGGCTCTCCGTGTGGAAGAACGACTCCATCTGCTCGCCCGCGAGCTCCTCCTCGAACATCGACCGCAGCACGACGGCGGCGGCGCCCTCGTCCTCCAACTCCCTGGCCGTATCGAGGTCGTCGGTCAGGGGCCCGGCCCCCACGACGAGAGGGTGCGGCAGCCGCATGCCCAGGTAGGTCGTGGCGAGATTCATTTGTCTCCGTCTCCGTTCGTGCCGGGCGGGGGTTCACCGTCGTGCCCCGGCTCGACGGCGGGCACCGTGATGCCTGCGAGCTGCCGGTAGACGGCATAACGCCGCTCGGCGGCCGCCTGCGAGTCCGCGAGGAACTGTTTGAAGCGCGCCGGGTCGGCGCGTTCGACCACGCGGAAGCGCGATTCGTTGCGCATGTAGTCGGCGACTTTGGCTTTGGGCGGACCGTAGTCGAGGTTGAGCGGCGGCTCGCCCTTGACCAGCCGCCGCGGGTCGAACCGGTAGAGCGGCCAGACGCCGGAGTCTACGGCTAGCTTCTGCTGCCTGGCACCGTCGGCCATGTCGTAGCCGTGCGCGATGCAGTGACTGTAGGCGATGATGAGCGACGGGCCGGGGTAGCTCTCGGCTTCAAGGAAGGCTTGCGCGGTCTGCGCCATCTTGGCCCCGAACGCGACGCGCGCCACGTAGACGTGCCCGTACATGTTCGCCAGCAGGCCGAGGTCTTTCTTGCCGACCGGCTTTCCGGCGGCCGCGAACTTGACGGCCGCCCCGAGCGGCGTCGCCTTCGACTGCTGGCCGCCCGTGTTGGAGTAGACCTCTGTGTCGAGGACGAGCACGTTGACATCGCGCCGGTTCGCCAGTACGTGGTCGAGCCCGCCATAGCCGATGTCATAGGCCCAGCCGTCGCCGCCCACCAGCCAGACGCTCTTCTTCACGAGGTAGTCGGCCAGCGTCTCAAGGCGTCGCGCCTCCGCCGTCTGAAGTGCGGCCAACGTCCCCCGCAAAATGTTGACCCTCTCGCGCTGCGCCGCGATTCCAGCCTCGTCGTCCTGGACTGCTTCGAGCAGTCCGACGGCGAGCGCGTCGCCGATACTTGGCGCCAGTTGCTTCAGCAGCGCGCGCGCCGCGGCGACGTGTGCGTCGAGCGCGAGGCGGAAGCCGAAGCCGAACTCGGCGTTGTCTTCAAAGAGCGAGTTCGACCACGCCGGCCCACGCCCGTCGCGGTTCGTCGTGTAAGGCGTGGTGGGGAGGTTACCGCCGTAGATCGACGAACAGCCCGTCGCGTTGGCCATCAACAGGCGGTCGCCGAAGAGCTGCGTGAGGAGCTTGATGTAAGGCGTTTCGCCGCAGCCGGCGCAGGCCCCGGAGTACTCGAAGAGCGGCTCAAGGAACTGCGAGCCTTTGTGGTCGAGCCGCACGACGTCCGCCCGCTCCAACTCCGGCAGGCCGAGGAAGAAGTCGTAGTTAACACGCTCGGCCTCGCGCAGAGGGGCCTGCGGCTCCATGTTGATCGCCTTGTGTTTCGGGTTGGTGCGGTCTTTGGCCGGGCAGACGTTGACGCAGAGGTTACAGCCCGTGCAGTCCTCCGGCGCCACCTGAATCGTGAACTGCTTGCCCTTGTACTCGGCCCCCCTGTAGCCGGTCGCCTTGAAAGTCGGCGGCGCGCCATTGAGCGAGTCTTCTTCGTAGACCTTGGCGCGTATCGCCGCGTGCGGGCAGACGAGCGCGCACTGGTTGCACTGGATGCAGACCTTCGGATCCCAGACCGGAATCTCCACGGCAATGTTCCGCTTCTCCCACTTCGCCGTCCCCACCGGCCAGGTGCCGTCCACCGGGAACGCGCTGACGGGGAGTAGGTCGCCTTTACCAGCCAGCATCAACGCCGTGACCTTCTGCACGAAGTCGGGCGCGCGTTCGGGGACGAGGGGCGGGCGCGTGCGTGTGGCGTCGGCCGCCGCCGGCACGGGAATCTCATGGAGGTGCGCCAGCGCAAGGTCTACGACCTCGCAGTTGCGGCGCACTATCTCGGGCCCGCGCTTGCCGTAGGTCTTCTCAATCGACTTCTTGATGTGGGCGATGGCCTCATCGCGGGGCAGGATGCCGGAGATGCCGAAGAAGCAGGTCTGCATGATGGTGTTGATGCGCCCGCCCATGCCCGCCTGCTTCGCCAGCGCGTAAGCGTCGATGGCGTAGAAGCGAATCCGCTTCTCGATCAACTGCTCCTGCATCTCCCGCGGCAGGATTCCCCAGACCGCTTCGGCGTCGCCCGGCGCGTTCAGCAGGAAGACCGCGCCGGGCGCGGCGTGCTCCAGCACGTCCATCTTGTCGATGAACTCGAACTGGTGGCAGGCGACGAAGCCGGCGTTCTCCACGAGGTAGGCCGAGCGGATGGGGCGCGGGCTCGAACGCAGGTGCGAGACCGTGACCGAACCCGACTTCTTCGAGTCGTAGACGAAATATCCCTGCACGTACCGGTCGGTCTCGTGGCCGATAATCTTGATGGAGTTCTTGTTGGCGCCCACCGTGCCGTCGGCGCCGAGTCCGTAGAAGAGCGAACGGGAAACGTCCGTCCCCTCGGTGCGGAACGACGCGTCCCACGCGAGCGACGTGTGCGTCACGTCGTCGATGATGCCGAGCGTGAAGTGGCGGCGCGGCGTCTGCTTCTCCAACTCGTCGAAGACGGCCTTGCACATCGCCGGGGTGAACTCCTTCGACGAGAGCCCGTACCGCCCGGCAATCACCAGCGGCTCGGTCTGAAGCGGCGACTCCCCTTCGGCGCGTGCCTCGCCGAGTGAGGCCATCACGTCGAGGTAGAGCGGGTCGCCCGGCGCGCCGGGCTCCTTCGTCCGGTCGAGCACGGCGATGGCGCGCGTGCTCGGCGGCAGCGCGGAGAGGAACGCGCCCCGAGAGAACGGGCGGTAGAGTCGTACCTTGAGCACCCCGACCTTCTCGCCGCGACCCGCGAGGTACTCCACCGTCTCATGCACCGTCTCGGCGCCGGAGCCCATGACGACGATCACACGCTCGGCCTCCGCGTGCCCCTCGTACTCAAAGAGTTTGTAGCGGCGGCCCGTTAACCCGGCGAAGTCCTCCATCAGGCGCGCGACAACGCCCGGGCAGGCGTCGTAAAAAATGTTCGCGGCCTCGCGGGCCTGAAAGAAGACATCGGGGTTCTGTGCGGTACCGCGGAGCACGGGCCGGTCCGGGGTCAGGGCGCGAGCGCGGTGAGCCCGGATGGCCTCCTCGGAGATAAGGCGGCGCAGGTCGTCGTCACAAAGCTCCTCGATCTTCGCCACCTCGTGCGAAGTGCGGAAGCCGTCGAAGAAGTGCAGGAACGGGATGCGCGACTCAAGCGTGGCGGCGTGCGCGATAGCCGCCAGGTCGTGCGCCTCCTGCACCGAGTTCGAGCACAGGAGCGCGAAGCCCGTCTGACGGCAGGCCATCACGTCCTGATGGTCGCCGAAGATTGAAAGGGCGTGGGTGGCCAGCGTGCGGGCCGTCACATGCATCACGAAGGGCGACAACTCCCCGGCGATCCTGTACATGTTGGGAATCATCAGGAGCAGGCCCTGCGAGGCGGTGAAAGTCGTAGCCTGTGCCCCCGCCTGCAAAGCGCCGTGGACGGCCCCGGCCACGCCGCCTTCCGATTGCATCTCGGCCATCTCGGGGACGACGCCCCACAGGTTGGTTCGGCCCCGGCTCGCCCACTCGTCGCAGTGCTCGGCCATCGGCGAGCTGGGGGTGATCGGGTAGATGGCGATGACCTCGCTCACCCGAAACGCGACCGAGGCCGCCGCCTCGTTGCCGTCAACGGTGACGCTGTTTCTGCCGGACGTATGACACCTCCTTCGCCGCCGCCTTCGTCGGATGTCCTTATCGCACGGAGGAATTTTATCGGCACGGAAGATGATGGATAACTGTCACTTTTGACAGTTATCAACCCTCCCACACGGCAATAAAGTTTTCCAGTGCGAGATTTGTTCATCTGGACGCTGCTCTGTCTTCTGCCGACACCAGCACTCCCTCAAACCACGCGTTCAGTCCCTCAGCCGCACCAAGCTAAAGGTTCGGCTCTTTCCGGGAACCCCGCCTCGGTGCGTGATTGGGAAAGTCGCCTGCTGGCCGACGACCCGAAGGTCAGGGCGGTCGCCGAAGCCACTCTGGTTCAAGGGGCGCCGCGTTCGTTGCCTTTGCTGAGACGATTCATCGACCGTGACAATGAAGACCTGCATAAGGTGACTTTTGAAATCATCCAGCGGATCGGGCCGCCGGCCATTCCGCTGCTGGTGAACCTGCTTCGGCATGAGCAGACCTCCGTCCGGCGCAACGCCGTTAGTGAGTTGATTGATCTGGCACCTCAGACAGAATGGATTCAACCGGCGTTGAGACGGGCACTGAGAGACGAGGATTCGATGGTAGCGGGCGACGCCGCACGGGCGTTGGGGGCTTTGGGCAACAGGGCCAGTCCTTCGGTGAGCGCCCTGGTCAAGACTCTCTCGCACGAGGATCCGTACGTCCGCGTCTACGCGGCGGAGGCCCTGGCGTCCATCGGCCCGCAGGCGGGCGCGGCAACGAGAGACCTCGCGAGAGCTTTGGGCGATCCGGTTCCCGGCGTGCGTTGGGCGGCGTGTGAGGCCCTCGCAAGCATCGGCCCGGCCGCACACTCCGCCGTGCCGCGGTTGATCGAAGCTCTGAAGGATGAATTCCTCTACGTGCGCATCTTCGCGGCCGGGGCGCTGGGAAGCATCGGGCCGAAGGCACAGACGGCCACGGCGGCGCTGAGAGCGGCTGCAAACGATCCCACACTGCGTGACGAAGCTGTGTGGGCTTTGAATCGAATCGCCGGAGCCGAGTCCGGAGAGCCTGTCGCCTCACCAACAGTGCCCGCGCCTTCCAACGCCCCCCGACCCCGGACGAAGGCGGCTCAAACGGGCAATCCTCCGGTTGACTGGGATACGGCCACCGGGCGGAACATCGTCTGGGGTGTCGAGTTGGGAAAACAGACGTTTGGCCGTCCCGTGGTTGCCGGCGATGCGGTCTATGTGGGCACCGACAACGCGCGTGCCATGAACCCCGCCTACCAAGAAGAATGCGGCGTGCTCATGGCCTTTCGGGCGACGGATGGGAAGTTCCTTTGGCAGGACTTGAGCCCGCGAGTGGAGCGAGGGCTGCGGGAGTTCCTGCTGCCTTCGACCACAAGTGCCCCGTATGTGGAAGGGAACCGTTTGTACTATGTCACCGCCGAGTGCCAGCTCCGTTGCCTCGACACACAGGGTTTCCGCGACGGCGAGAACGACGGCCCGTATCGGGAAGAGGTATTCGGGGACAACGCCGCGGCCGACATCATCTGGGAGTTGGACATGTGCGGCCGCCTGGGTGTCTTTCCGCATGAAGCCACCAACAGCGAAGTGTTGCCCGTGGGTGAACTGCTGTTGGTCTCTACCTCCAACGGCCAGAATGAAGGCCACACGCTTGTCCCGTCGCCGCGCGCCCCGAGTCTGATCGCGGTGGACAAGCACTCGGGCGAAGTGGTGTGGCGCGCCGTCGGCGCGGGCGGGCAGGTGCTGCACGGCCAGTGGTCGAGCCCCGTGGCGGCCGACGTCAACGGGCGCATGCAGGTGCTCTTCGGCGGAGGAGACGGCTGGCTGCGGGCCTACGACGCGGCTTCGGGTCACGAAGTCTGGCGATTTGACGGCAACCCGAAAGACGCCCGCTGGCTTCCGCGTCCCGGCGTCATTTCGCGCGATTTTATCCTTGCCTCCCCGGTCTTCGCCGACGGCCGGGTCTTCGTCGCGATGGGGCAGAGCCCCGGGCACGGCAACGCACCCTCATTGATTCATGCGGTCAGTCCCAACGGCCGGGGAGACGTTACCGGGAGCAGGCTCCTCTGGACTTCTCGCGAGGTCGGTCGTGTGGCGGGAACGCCCATTGCGAAGGACGGTCTGCTGTACGTCGGGGACGTGGGCGGAACAATTCATTGTCTGGACGCGGCAACCGGCGTCCACCTCTGGAAGCACGAGACGAACGAGGCCATCTGGGGAAGCCTCCTGCTGGCCGGCGACCGGGTTTACGTCGGGAACGAGGAAGGCACCATGACCGTCCTTCGTGCCGGACGGCGGAAGGAGTTGCTGGCGAAGATAGAGATGGACGCGCCGCTCTATTCGCCTCCGGCGCTCGTCGGCGATGCGCTTTATCTAGCCACCGCGAACCGTTTATATCTCATCGCGGCAAGGCCGTGATTCTAAAGTCACCACCGACATCTCCTCTGTTACATGTCAACGGCTGACGGCCCACACCTTTCCCGCGTGACAGTCTGTGCACTGGAACTGCGAGAGGTCGCCGAGGTTGACCGGGTGCCGGAAGCCGCGATCCCCCTTGTGGCAAGCGGCGCATTGAAACTCGCCCTGCGTGCCGAGCGCGACCGGGTGCCGGAACGCGCCGTCGGGGGCCGCCGTGGTCACTCCGCCCTCGGTCTGGTCGAGCGTCGTGTGGCACAGCCGGCAGTCCTTCCGTATCACGCGCCCCGTGTTGCTCGCCAACTCGCCGTTGTGGCAGCGGAAGCAGCCCTGTGTGTAGAAGTGGCCGACGTTGTTCGGGTGCGTCTGCCAGTCGGTCTTCATCTCGGGGAAGGTGTAAGTTTGGAAGAGACGTTGCACCTCGCCGACCGCCGCCCTGACCGAATCCCCCTTGCTCGCGTACACCTCGGGGTAGTTGCCCCGGTAGAACCCTTCGAGCCCTTCGGCGATTGACCGCAGCGCCTCGTCCGTCGACGCGTATGATTTGGAGAGCAGGGCGACCGCTTCGCGTTTGAGATAAGGGAGCGACGCGTCGAGTTTGCCCGCCGCGAGCGAGTCGTCCACGGAGCGGTCGGGCGTGAGATAGACGTGGGTCGGACGGTTGTGGCAGTCGATGCAGTCCATCCGCCGCTTGGGCGCCGCCGCGAGTTGCTCGGGCGTGAGCTTCGTGTTGCGCGCCGTGTACTCGACGACCGTGCCGTCGCGCCCCTTCATGCGCACCCACTCGATGTTCTGGCGTTGTTCGTCCGACGCGACGAACGTGACCTCGTTGGCGAGGTTCATGTGCCAGTGGATGCCGGAGACGGGGCCGGTCTCGGGGCTGCCGCCGCCGACGTGGACAAGCATGCGCGTCTCACGCCGGGTGTTCGCCTCGTCGTAGCCGAAGTGCTTGAACTCCTTCAACACGTCGCCGTGGAACTGTTCGGGGCGGTGACAGTGCGCGCACGTCCCTTCGGTGGCGGGCATGTTATGCACCGGGCTCCTGACCGGGCGCGAGTAGGTGCCCATCGCGACGTGGTAGAGCTGGCGCACGCCCGAGAACTTCGCCCGCACGTACCCCTCCGGGCCCGGCCCGACGTGGCAATCGACGCAGCGGACGTTGGCGTGCGGCGCGACGCGGAAGGTGTTTAGTTCGGGCTTCATCACCGTGTGGCAGGTCTGCCCGCAGAACTGCACGGACTCGGTGTGCTCGAAGGCGCGGTAGCTGCCGAAGGCGCTCATGAAGAGGAAGATGAACGAGAGCAGGAGGAAGGCGATGAAGTTGCGACGACGGCGCGGGTCGTTGAGGTCGATGACGGGATAGCGCCCGATCTCGTCGGGCTTCATCCGGTGCCGGCGGCGGCGCTCCCAGGCCATGCCGACGAGGGCGACCATCAGGCCGAAGACCATCACGGAAGGGAAGAGAATGAATGTGAAGATGTCGGTGTAAGGGTTGTGCCCCGCCCGCTCGCCGCCTATGAACTCAAGCAACAGCATGAGCGCGATGCTGACGAAGCCGGCGGCGGCGATGGCCGCCCCGACAAAGCTGACGTAGTTACGCAACAGACTCGGGGCCGTCGGCTCGGCCGCGGCTTTCGTCTCTACGGGTGTTGCCTCCGTCTCCTCGTCCATGACACTCCTTCGCCGGGACGACCGGCGCGGAAACGCCGTGGGTGCGCGCCCGGTCGGAAAACTCCCTCGCGTTCAGGCGGGCGACATGAAGAACCCGCCGGCTCCCCGCTATGGACGCAGCGACCTCATTTGGACGACGAGCGCCCGGGCCTGCTCGGGGGTGACGCCCTTCGTCTCGTAGGCGGGCATCTTGAGGGGCTTGGCGTCCTTACCCTTCAGCACCACCTCGGTCAGCACGTCGTCGGTCTTCGTCGCGTCGAACTTCTTCTCGGACTGCTTGCCGTGGCACGCGGCGCACTTCGCTTTGTAGACCGCCGCGGCGTCGAAGGGCTTGTTGTCGGCCACGGCCGTGTGTCCCGACGCCGACGCGAGGGCGAGCGCCGCCAGCAGGGCGATGAGAGCGACCGCGAGCAGCTTCAGCCGGTTGGTGTTGGTTTGCATGATTTTCTATTCCTCCATTCCTACGTTCTTCACTTCATTACGAAGAGTTCAGAAGCGCCACGCGTTCCCCTTGTGGCACTTCGTGCAATCGGAAAAGTCGTCGCCGCCGAAGGCGCGCTTGTTGTCGTGACAGGTCATGCAGCTTCGCGCGCGCGCCGGCGCGTGATGATGGAACGGGACGGGCGAGGTCACCTGTCGCCCGCGCGCCGCCCCTGCCGTGACGCTGTGGCAGACGGCGCAGCTCAGGCCCCGGCGCGTGTGCGCGGCGTGGCTGAAGTTGACGGCGTAGGCGCGCGACCACTCCGGCGTGCGCGCCGGCTGACCGAGTAAGTGGCACGTCCCGCACGAAGCAAGGTCGCGGCCCGCCGACTGCGCGCGGGGGCCGTGGCACTGGAAGCAGGTCGTGTGCGCGGCCGTGCCCGAGGGGATCGAGAGTGCGACGCCGCGCCGCGTGGGACTGTGGCAGGCCGCGCAGTTCGCCGCCGGTCGCGCCGCGCCGCGCGCGTGCCGCGCGTGGTCGAACCTGACGTTGAAACTCGACAGGCCGGGAAAGGGTTTGACCGCGCCCGACGAAGAATCCTCGTGACAGATCGCACAGAGCGGACTCGACGCATCCGCGAACTGCTGCGTATGGCAGCCGGAGCAGGGCGTGTGCCCGACGGAGCGGACGGGCCGAGGCGAGTTATCGTCGCGGCGGTGGCACAACACGCACGGCAGCCGCGCGTGCTGCGGGTTCGTGTGCCGGAATTGAGAATAATCGCCGCCGGCCTGAGCCGCGTCGAACACAGCCTCCGGCGCGAGGAACGGGGCACCCGCGCGCGAGCCGAGCGCCTGCGCCAGTGCGAAGCCGAGCGACGCCGCGAGGGCGGCCGCGAGCGAGAGCAAGCGGCGCAGGCGCGCGGGGCGCGTCCTGCCGGCAAACTCGTCTTTCGCGCGTGTCTTCGACATAGCATCTAGTTCGCCTGAGGCGACGAGACGGCCCGGAGGTGTGTTTCCGGGACGGGCTGCCGCCCGTTGTTGACGTGGCACTTGGTGCACTGAAAAGTCGGCTCGGCCCGCTTGCGCGCGACGGCGACGTTCAGAACCCCTTCGCCGGTCGGCTCGACGTGGCAGCCCGTTCCGCCGCCGCCGCAACTCATGACGGGAACCTTCTTCGTCGCCTCGTCCAGCGTGTTCATCGCCGCGACTTCGTGACAGGTAGTACACGCGAGGTCGTGCGGCGGCCACTCGTGACGGAACCTCGCCGCGTCGCGCCTGCTCCACAGCTCAAGGGTCAACTTGTCCTTGACGTTCATCGTCTCCGCCAGCCCGGGGTCGAAGTCGTCGTGCGCTCGCGTCAGGCTCGCGTCCTGTCCGGGGGGCGGCAGCCGGTGGCAGGCGGCACAGTCCGAAGGCGCAGGCGCGATGCCGCCGTCAACCGAGTGGCAGGTGAAGCAAGCGGCGTGGTCGCGCGGCACGGTCTTGAACGTGCCCTTCTTCAGCCAGAAGGCTTTCTCGGGCAAGTCCTTCGGCGGCGCGGTCACGAACTCTTCGTCCGAGTCATTCTGCGGCCGGTAAGTCTGGTGGCAGGTCGCGCAACTCTTCGGGTCGCTCTCCTGATTCGCAAACACGCCCACTCGCCGGAAAGAGGCGCTCACGAAACCTTCCCTTGCCGCGTCGCCGCCGGGCGGACGGCTCCGCGAAAAAAGTTCGAGATGCTTGTCGTGCGGGAAGTTGATGCGAAAGTCGGAGACGTGCGTGCGCCCCTTCGCCGAAG
This sequence comes from Pyrinomonadaceae bacterium, assembly GCA_040509515.1. Lineage (GTDB taxonomy): Bacteria > Acidobacteriota > Blastocatellia > Pyrinomonadales > Pyrinomonadaceae > QHXN01. The sequence continues at coordinate 16,072 of JBEVKV010000503.1, forward strand.
CGTCGAAGGCCGTGCGTGGGTTTGGGAAGGGATGGCGGGTCTGGTCGCGCGGCGTGGCAATGGTGTGGCAGACCGAACAGATACGCGGGTGTGGGCGCTCTCTGGCGAAGAACCGCGGGCGGTGGCAGTCGAGGCAGGAGGCGTGCGTCGGGTACTGCGTGATGTCGGGGAAGGCTTCGTCGCCTTGACGAAGCTCCTTCGAGTCCGGCGAGGGGAACTTGTGACACGAGTCGCACGCCTGCCGCTGGTGCTCGGCGACGCGGTGGGAGAAGTTTGAGTAATCGCGGCGCGACGGCCTTGCTCTTCCGCCGCGCCGCGACCCGCGCCGCGCGACTCCGACGCCGCGCTGCGCCACGGGCGTGCGACGCTGCGCCGCCGCTGCCGCCGCCGCCTCGCGGCGCGGGAGCATGAAGGCCAGCGCCGCGACGGCGACGAACGTCACCAGCGCGGCGGCTTTGTACCTGCACGCGTTCAGGTTCGCCCTGCTCGACATCGCACCTCGCCCCGTCGCCGCCGTCCCCCGGCGGAGAGTGTCCGGTCGTTTGGAAGTGAATGATAGGCGGGCGTAAATGCCGGCGGTACTGTCAAATTTGACAGTAGCTTTCCTTTTTTATTCAGGACAGAGTTCGTACCGGTTGGTTAATAACTCAGGTTTGGTGAAGTCTGAGCAGGTCACGCAAAGAACTGCTCGGCAGAGTAAAGATGAAGGGGGCGGGGCCATGTCAAGGCTCTGGCTTATCAAATGCGCGGTCGTCGTGGGCTGGGTGGCGGGGGCGTTTCTGCTCGTCGCGTCCGGAACGCTCTCGGGGGCGTACGCGCCGCGTGCCGGACAGGCGCAAACCGGCGTCGCTTCCAACCCGGACGCATACGTCGGCAGCGACACCTGCGCGGCCTGCCACGAAGTAGAGTCCAAGAGCTTCGCGCGAACCACGCACGCGCGTCTGGTCGGGGCCGGCTGGAAGGGCAAGGTTACGGGCTGCGAGTCATGTCACGGGCCGGGCAAGGCTCACGTCGAAGCCGACGGAGACAGGACAAAGATCAGGACTTTCGAGAAAGAGACTTCCAAGCAGGTCTCGGACACCTGTCTCGCCTGCCACGCCGGGAAGGAAGAGCACAACAATTTCATCCGCGGCGAGCACTGGCGCAACGACGTGGGCTGCACGGACTGTCACACCCCGCATGCATCCTCACATCCGCCGCCCGCGCCGAGGAGCGACGGGTCTTCGTCGCTTCAGCCGGTCGGCCCCTTCGCGGCGCACGCCGCCGACCTCGCCGCGCGGAACATGCTGAGGAAGCCCGAGGCACTGCTCTGCATGACGTGTCACAGCGAGACGAAGGCTCAATTCAACAGGCCCTTCCACCACAAGGTGCTGGAAGGGGCGATGGGTTGCAGCGACTGCCACAACCCGCACGGCGGCTTCGAGCAGAAGCAGGCGCGGCTCGCGACGGGTGCGGACGCCGCCTGCTTCAAGTGCCACGCGGACAAACAGGGCCCGTTCGTCTTCGAGCACGCGGCGCTCAAGGTCGAAGGGTGCGCCGCGTGTCACGACCCCCACGGCTCGGCGAATCCCAAGCTGCTCAAGCGCAGCAGCGTGGCCCAGCTCTGCATCGAGTGCCACAGCAACGTCGGCACCGCGCCCGGCGAAGATTTTGAAGGGGCGGCGCAGGTGCCCCACGACCTTTCGAGCCCGCGCTACCGGAACTGCACGATCTGCCATGTGAAGATTCACGGGTCGAACACGAGTAACAAATACTTCCGCTAGTAACGGCTCGGAGAGAGGTTGCCATGAACAAGGGTTCAGCGTTCCGCTCGCTGCCCGCGCTGATACTGACGGCGGTTCTCGTCGTCATGTCGTGCGTCGTCAGGGTAGTGACCTGCCAGGAGAAGTCAGGGGCCGGTGAAGTGACCGAGTCCAAGCCTGCCCCCGGCGGCGAAAAGGCCGCCACGGGCAAGCCGGCCGCCACCCCGGAGCCGCCCGCCGAGCAGACCTGGGGGCCTTACGGAATTTATTCCAGCGTCGAGTTCGGCGTGCGTGGGATGTCTGTGGACGGCAACGGGAGCAAGTTCCGCAGCGACTACAACTACGACCCGGGCTTCAAGCTCTTCGACGCGAGCCTTCTGATGAAGTCCAATGGTGTGGGCGGCCGTCTGTTCGACGAGCTGATGCTCAACACCTTCGGCTGGAGCGGCGACCCCAACCGCCACCTGCGGCTGGACGTGAACAAGACCGACCTCTACAGGTTCAGCGCCAACTACCGCCGCATCCACTACTTCAACAACCTGACGAACTTCGCCGCCCCGGCCAGCGTCGGGAACAGCCAGCACACGGCGGACACGGAGTACCGGCAGGGCGATTTCGACCTGACGCTGTGGCCGGCCTCCCAAAAGTTCCGGCTGAATCTCGGTTACTCGCTCAACTTCAACAGCGGGCCTTCGGTCTCCACCAGCCGCTACTCAAGTGACGAGTTCCCCGTGCTCGCGCCGGTCAGGGTCGCCGCGCACGACTACCGCGCCGGTTTCGACACGAAGCTGTGGGTCTTCGACATCTCGTTCATGCAGGGCTTTCGCGTCTTCAAGGAGGACACGACCAACTTCATCGCCGCGCCGCAGGCCGGACACAACACGACCAACAACACCGTCATCGAGACCTACCAGCGCGACGCCCCCACCCGCGGGCGTCTGCCTTACACGCGCTTCAGCCTGCACACGCTGCTGGCGAAGCGTTTGGACTTCACGGGCCGCTACGTCTACACGAGCGGCACCAGCGAGTACGGCTTCTTCGATAATCTGACCGGGACGAACAAGGACAACAGGCGAGTCGCCTCGGACGCCATCACGGTGTTGGGGGACGCGAAGCGGCCTAACGCGATAGGCGACCTCTCCGCGACCTTCGCCGTGACGCCGTGGCTGAGGATTTCGGACAGCTTCCGCGTCCACACCTTCCGCATCAACGGGGGGGACATCTTCCAACAGGTCGCGCAGGTGCCGACCGCCTCCACCCCCGTCACCGTGACGGACAGGCGCGAGTTCGCGACGACGAACTACCGGCGGTTGATGAACTTATTCGAGGGGGACGTTGACCTCAGCAAGCGTCTCTCCTTCCACCTCGGCTACCGCTTCACCGACCGGCACGTCGAGCTGCTCAGCCAGTCGATCACGCCGGGCCAGACCCCGAGCGTGACCGGGCCGGACGTGTTCGACAACAGCACCCACGCCTTTCTCGCCGGCTTCAAGGCGAAGCCGGTCAAGGCGTGGACGCTATACTTCGACGTGGAGAGCGGCGACAGCGACAACGTTTTCACGCGCACCGCCAACTACGACTACACCAACTTCCGCGCGCGGAGCGTCGTCCGCCTCAACCAGCGGCTCGCCTTCAACGCGTCGTTCGTCACCCGCGACAACACGAACCCGACGGTCATCGACGACCGCGCCTTCGGTGCGAAGATCGACACACGCATCTTCAGCGGGTCGGTTGACTGGTACGCGAACGAGAGGCTGACCCTGACCGGCGGCTACACCTATTTTCACGTAACGAGCGACACCACCGTCCAATTCAACTCGGCCGGCGGCGTCGTGAACTTCGGGCCGTCGCAGTATTTCATGAGGGAGCACTTCGCGTTTCTCACCGCCTACTGGCAGCCACATCGGCGCGTGAATATCTACGGCTCGTTCCGGATTAACCGCGATGGCGGGCAGGGCGACCGCGTCACGACCCCGCTGGTCTTCATCAACTCATACCCCTACCAACTCGCCTCGCCCGAGGCGAAGGTTTCGTTCAGGCTGCACCGGAACGTGGACTGGATCGCGGGCTACCAGTACCTCGACTACAAAGAGCGTTTCGACAACAGGCAGTTCTACCAAGCGCACCTGCCCTACACCTCGCTCCGAGTCTCTTTCGGCCGGGCGGAGTAGGCTGATTTATTAAGGAATCGTGCCCCGTGGCATGAAAGGAAGGGTCCATGGTCGCGAGCAA
>JBEVKV010000504.1:0-16086 GCA_040509515.1 Pyrinomonadaceae bacterium
AGCGTGACACCGACCCGCTCACTAACGTTCCCGGTTCTTCCGTTAAGGCGAGCCCGCGGGCGGCGTCGGCAGCGCCTCCTCTATCTCTTCGACACCGCCGGCGGCGCGGCGCGCCTTGCGCTCCTCGTCCAGCTTTTTAAAGAGCGCCAGCTCGCGCTCGGCCTCCTCCTTCCTCCCCAGACGCGAGAGCGCGATGAACATCTGGTAGTGGACGCCGGAGTCGCCCGCGCGCGCGCGCGCCGCGCCGCGCAGAAAGCCGAGCGCCTCCTCGTAGCGACGCGTTTGGACGAGCAGGCGGCCGAGGTCGTAAGCGGCGTAGAAGTGGCGCGCGTCCGACTTGAGCGCGCGGCGCAACATCTCCTCGGCCTCCGCGGCGCGCCCGCGCTCGCTCAAGACGAAGCCGAGCTGCGCCAGCGCGTCCGCCCTCCCTCCGTCCAGCCCGAGCGAGCGGCGCAGCGCCGCCTCCGCGCGCTCGTAGTCGCCGCGCCCGCGCGCCGCGATGCCGACGAAGTAGTGCGCCTCGGCCGACGAAGGGAAACGCGCGGCCGCCTCTTCAAAGACTTCCAGCGCGCGGTCGAAGCGCGACAGCAGCATCTGCACGCCGCCGAGCCGCACGCGGTAGACGAACTTCGACGGGTCTTGCGCCGCCGCGCGTTCGTAGAACTCCGCCGCGCCGTCGTAACGACGCTGCCGCCGCAGTTCCTCTCCCAGAGCGAAGTTGACCTCCGGGTAATTTTCCCGAAGCGCCAGCGCACGACGCCAGAGCTGCGCGGCCTCCTCCGCGCGCCCGCGCGCCGACTCGACGAGCCCGAGGTGGTAGAGGGCGGCGGGCGCGTCCTGCGACATCGCGGCCGGCGAAGAGAGGAGCGCCGCGGCCTCTTCGTGCCGCTTCAGATGGAAGAGCGCGAGCCCGAGGTTGAAGGTCGCCTGCGGGTGGCCGGGCGCGTCGCGCAGCACGGACTCGAACGTCGCGACCGCCTCCGCCGTGCGCCCCACGCGCGCGAGCAGCACGCCGAGGTTGGCGCGCGCCGCCGTCGCCTTCGGGTTAAGCCGGACGGCCGCGCGGTACTCGCTTTCGGCCGCGCGCACCGAGCCGCGCTGGTCGAGGATGACGCCGAGCAGCGCGTGCGCGTCCGCGATGTCGGGGCGCGCCGCGAGCGCTCGCCTGACGAGCGGCTCGGCTTCGTCCGCCTTCCCCTCGCGCAGAAGCTCCAGCGCGCGCCCGAGCAGCACCGCCACCCCTTCACCCATGTTCCCGCCGGCCGCACTTTGCGCCGTCCGCCCTTGAGAGCTTGATTGCGGCGCGCGCGCCCCCGCGCCGCCCGCGCAGGCCAGCAGCGCGGCCAGACAGAGCGCGGCCGGCTTCGCCACGCCCCTTTTTGTCATAAGGCCGAATCTCCAATCGCCAATCTCAAATCTCAAATTAACCCTTCTCCTTCAAACTCTCTCTTAGTATAGTTGCGCGCGGGACGACGCCAAACATTATGCACGCTCCGCCGAGACGCTTCGCGCACTTTACGACGACGCTCGTCTTCCTCCTCCTGCTCGCCGCGCTCTACCCCGCCGGCGCGGCGCGCGCGCAGGCCCGCGACACGGCTGCGCGCGCCGCCCACGCGTTGACGCGCGAGGACGAGGCGTTTCTCGAAGACCTTTCGCGCCGCGCGTTCCTCTACTTCGTCGAACAGGCCGACCCGGCCACGGGGCTCGTCCTCGACCGCGCGAGGACGACGGGCGAGGCGCACCCTGCGGGACACCCCTCGCACCGCATCGCTTCGAGCGCGGCCACCGGCTTCGGCCTCACGGCGCTCTGCGTCGGGGCCGAGCGCGGCTGGATGACGCGCGGCGAGGCGCGCGGGCGCGTCCACCGGACGCTGCGCTTCTTCGCCGAGGACGCGCCGCGCGAGCACGGCTGGTTCCTCCACTGGATGGACGCCGCGACGGGCGAGCGGCGCTGGCAAAGCGAGTTCTCATCAATCGACACGGCGCTCCTGCTCGCCGGCGTGCTGACCGCGCGCCAGTGCTTCCGCGAAGACCCGGAGGTCACACGCCTCGCCACAAACATCTACGAGCGCGTCGACTTCCCGTGGATGCTCAACGGCCACCCCGCGCTGCTCTCGCACGGCTGGCGGCCCGAGTCGGGCTTCATCAAGACGCGGTGGGACACGTACAGCGAGCACCTCATTCTGCAACTGCTCGCCATCGGCTCGCCGACTCACCCTCTCACGCCGCGTGCGTGGCGCGCGTGGACGCGCAAGCGCATCACCTACGCGGGCCACACCTACATGAGCGACGGCCCGCTCTTCATACATCAGTACACGCAAGGGTGGGCCGACCTGCGGGGCTGGCGTGAGGGCTGGTATCCGTTCACGAACTACTTCGAGAACTCGGCCGCCGCGACGCGCGCGCACAGGCAGTTCTGCATCGACCTCGCGCCGGAGTTCCCCGCCTACGGCCCCGACGTGTGGGGCGTCTCGGCGTCCGACTCCGAGCGCGGCTACGTCGCGTGGGGCGGGCCGCCGCGCGACCCGGCGATTGACGGGACGGTCGTGCCTTACGCCGCGGCCGGCTCGCTTGCCTTCACGCCCGACATCTCGCTCGCGGCGCTGCGCGCATTGAAGTCGCGTTACGGCGCGAAGACTTACGGCCGCTACGGCTTCGCCGACGCCTTCAACCCGAACACGGGCTGGGTCGACCCGGACGTTATCGGCATCGACCAGGGCATCACGCTCCTCGCCGCAGAGAATTTGCGCGACCGCTTAGTCTGGCGTCACTTCATGCGGAACACAGAGATACCGAGGGCCTTGCGGCTCGCCGGCCTTCGTCGCGCCGCCACATCCCGAAGGTAGGGAAAGAATTTAACGACAGAGACACGGAGACACGGCCTTATCTCGCCGGGCGGCGGAAGACGCGGTAGCCCCACGGGTCGAGCGAGAGCGCGGGCAGCCCCGTGGTGCGTGCGCGCGCGGCGCGCGGCGCGTCGGTGGCGTCGGCCGGGAGCGGGGCGCGCACGTCGGGCGTGATGTCCGCGTAGACGCCGCCGGCCGGCGCTTCGACCGTGCCGTCGAAGGGTCGGTTGGAGAAGTTGATGGCGACGAACACGTCCCCCGACTCGTCGCGCCGCGCGAAGGTGACGACGCGCGACTCGTCCGAGTTGCGCAGCCACTCGACGCGCCCGCGCGTGAGCGCCGGGTGCGACTTGCGCAGCGCGATCATCTGCCGGTAGAAGCGCGGGAACTCGGGCCGCCGCTTCTCGATGGGCCAGAAGACCGGCAGCCGGTAGAAGAGCGCGGGGTCGCCCGACTCGGTCGTGTCGCCGACCTCCATCCCGTTGTAGAGCATCGGCACGCCGTCGAGCGTGAGCATCAGCGCGGAGGCCGCCAGCGCGCCGCCCTCGCCGAAGCGCGCCACCGCGCGCCGCTCGTCGTGGTTGTCCGAGAAGCGCATCCGCAGCGCGCCGCGCGGGTACTTCGCCTCGTCCGACTCCCACGTCTGCCGGAAGGCCGTCGCCGGGCGTCGCCCCTGCAACACCTCGTTGAGCGTGCCGTGCATCGGCCACGCGTAGTCGAGGTCGAAGGCGCGGACGAGCAGCTCCGGCTTGTCCGACTCGGCGAGCCAGAGCACGTCCGCCTTGACCTTGTCGGCCTCGGCGCGCGCCTGCTCCCAGAACTCCGTCGGCACCTCGGCGGCCACGTCGCAGCGGAAGCCGTCGAGGTCGTACTCGCGCAGCCAGAACTTGAGCACGTCGATCATGTAACGCCGCAACGCCGGGTTGTCGTAGTTCAGCTCGGCCACGTCCGACCAGTCGTGCGGGTACGTGATCTTCCCCGAGGCGTCGCGGACGTAGAACTCGGGCGTCTTCATCATCACGCTGTCCCACGAGGTGTGGTTGGCGACGATGTCGATGATGACCTTCATCCCGCGCCGGTGCGCCTCCGCGACCAGACGCTTGAGGTCGTCGGGCGTGCCGTAGTCGGGGTTGACCGCGTAGAAGTCGCGCACGGCGTAGGGGCTCCCGATTGGCCCCTTCTTCTTCTCCTGCCCGATGGGGTGGATGGGCATCAGCCAGAGGACATTGACGCCCAGCTCACGCAGGCGGTCGAGCTGCGACGTGACGCCGTTAAAGTCTCCGCGCTCGGAGAACTGGCGCGGGTAGATTTCGTAGACGACGCCGCCGCGCACCCACGCGGGCACGGACGCGCGCGCCCTCTCCTTCGACACGTCGCGCTGCTGCCGCCGCGCCTGCGCGGGAACCGACAGCAACAGGACGGCGGCGAGCGCCGCGAAGAGTGCGCGCGCGTTGGGCTGTCTTTCTTCAAGCTTCATAAGTTTGACCGGCAGTGAAAACTGAGAACTGACTTTCTCACCTGAGCTTTGTGATGACGATTCTGACTCGTTCGGTCGGCTCGTCGAGCGTGACGCGCAGGGCTTCGACGCGCTCCATCGGGCCGTCGCGGCTGTCGCCGACGAACTGGCGGTTGCTCCCGGCGGTGAGGAGGAACGTCTGGCCGCGGTAGCCCTTGAGCGTGAAGCGCCCTCGCTCGTCGGCGTTCGGCGCGCCGTTGTCCACACCGGGGTCGTGGTAGGTCACGTCGCGGAAGCTGATTCTGGCGTTGGCGACGGGGCTGCCGTCGTCCCAGACGACGACGCCCGTGACCACGCTCTCGCCGCGCCGCGCCGGCAGACTGATGTCGCGGTCTTTGACGCGCTCGCCCGCGCCGACGCTCACCGCCTCGGCCTGCGACGGCTCAGCCGCGCCGGGGTAGTAGGTGCGCGGGTATGCGTTCGACGGGTCGTTCGGCTCCGGGTAGCGGTTGTAGTTGACGGCGAGCAGGTAGCGACCCGGCGGCAGGCTCTTGTGTTCGTAGCGGCCATCCTCGGCCGTCCACTCGTAGCGCGGGTTGGGGCGCTCGGGGTCGTCGTCGGCCCCGACGAGCGCGACGAGGACGCCCGCGACGGCGCGCCCCTCCGCGTCGGTGACCCGCCCCGAGATGCGCCCGTCGTCGGCGACCGCGTAGTGGACGGAGGCGCAGCCGCGGTCGGCGATTGTCACCTCCTGCTCCTCCCTGTGGGTCATCAGCCCCTCGGGCAGCGCGAGCTTTATCTTGTACGTGCCGGGCTTGAGACCCGTGAGCCGCGCGCGCCCCTCGGAGTCCGTCCTGACCTCGCGGCTCTCGCCCGCCGCGCCCTCGATTGTGAGCCGCGCGTCGGCGAGCCCGCCGAGCGACTTCACTTCGCCCGACTTCACGTCCTGCCGCCCGCGCTCGACCGTGATGTCGATGGAGACGCCGGAGCCCCGTGCGCCGAGCGCGCGCAGGAATTCGAGGTCTTCGGCGGCCTGCGAGATGGGCTGCGTCCGCGAGCAGGTGCTCGCCGTCAGCGTCTTGCCGTCGCGCCCGCCGTGGGCGTAGACGAGGTAGGACTCGCCCCTGCGAAACTGGTAGCCGCAGTCGCCGCCGCCGCGCCCCGTGGACACCTCGACCTCCGCGCCTTCGACGCCGTGGAACGGCTGAAGGACGGAGAACTTGACGACGACCGGCGACCAGTCGATCTCCGCCCTCGCGGCCTCGACCGACTTCGCCTCGCGCGTCCGCACGGCGGTCACCGTGCCGACGAAGACCGCCGACGCCGCGCCGAACGCCTGGCACGGCGGGCCGGGCACCATGCAGGTGCAGGCTTCGGCGCGCGCGGCCGAGACGAGCGTGACGAGGAGCGAAGCGAGCGTTAACAGTAAAGTGCGACGACTCACGGCGGTGGCCTCCTTACTCCGAGACTCCTTACTTCGAGCCTTCGTCGACGAGCCCCGTGCTCGGCACGGGCTGCGCCACTAACGGCGTCGTCAGCGGCTCGTGCTCGTCCCCCTTGAGCGCCGCGCCCGGCGCGCTCTCGCCCGCCTCCCGCACGACGAGGACGGTCAGCGCGGCGGCCACGAGCAGGCAGACGCCGCCGAGCATCACCACGTAGAGCGGGTTATTGCCGAAGACGTGCTTGACGAGCGGCTGGAACGTGAGCGCGGCGGCGATCTCGGGGAGGACGATGAAGAAGTTGAAGACGCCCATGTAGACGCCCATCCTCTCCGGCGGGAGCGCGCCCGAGAGGATGGCGTAAGGCATCGAGAGGATCGAGGCCCACGCGATGCCGACCCCGACCATCGTCAGCATCAGCGTCCACTTGTCGTGGATGAAGTAGACCGAGAGCAGGCCGACGCCGCCGCAGACGAGCGAGAGGGCGTGGACGGCCTTGCGGCTCGTGGCCGCCGCCAGTTTGGGCAGCAGGAAGGCGACGGCGAAGCAGACCACCGAGTAGACGGCGAAGCCGAAGCCGCCCCACTCGTTCCCCTGATCCTTGAGCGCGCGCTGCGCCGGGTCGTCGAGGTCGGTGACGCCGAAGACCTGCTGCGCGGTCGTGAGCCCGAAGAACATCCACATGCAGAAGAGGCCGAGCCAGGTGAAGACCTGCACGACGGCGAGCTGCTTCATCGTCGCCGGCATGTGCCGGATGGTGTGCAGCATCTCGCGGAACCAGTTGCCGAGCCCGCGCGTCTCGGCGCGACGCCGCTCGAATTCGGCGAGGTCTTCGGGCGGGTACTCCTTCGTGGTCAGGATCGTCCAGAGCACGGCGAAGAGCAGCGCGAAGGCTCCGACCTGAAAAGAGTACTTGACGGTGAGCGGGACTCCGCTCGCGGTCGAGTCGTCGACGCCGAACTGGCGGAACATGAGCGGGAGGGCGCTGGCGATGGCCGCGCCCGCGCCGATGAAGAAGCTCTGCGTGACGAAGCCGGTGGTGCGCTGCTCGGGCGGGAGCTTGTCGGCGACGAAGGCGCGGAACGGCTCCATCGAAATGTTGACGCTCGCGTCGAGCAGCCAGAGGAAAAGCACGGCCATCAGGACGAACGAAGAGTAAGGCATGAAGAAGAGCGCGACCGCCGACAGGATGGCCCCGACGAGGAAGTAAGGGCGGCGGCGACCCAGCCGGTTCCACGTCCGGTCGCTCATCGAGCCGACGATGGGCTGGACGATGAGCCCGGTCAGCGGGGCCGCGAGCCAGAGGATGGGGATGTCGTCGGTGCTCGCGCCGAGGTTCTTGAAGATGTTGCTCATGTTGGCCTGTTGGAGGCCGAAGGCGAACTGAATCCCGAAGAACCCGAAACTCATGTTCCAGATTTGCCAGAAGCTGAGGCGCGGTTTCTCACGCATGTCGTTCCTCCGAGGGGTGCCTACCTCGCGTAGATGTTGATGTCTTCGAGCACGACTTCGCGGTCGAGCGAGAGCGCGTACAAAAGGGTCTTCGCCATGTTCGAGACGTGGACGAAGCCGGGGCGCGGCGCCGCCCCGTCGGCGGTGTTCTCCACGTCCACGAGCCCGGGGCAGAGGTTGAAGACGCGGACGTTGGTGCCGGTCTTGCGCGCGTGGTCGCGGACGGATTCGGCGAAGCCGAGCAGCCCCCACTTCGACGCGCAGTACGAGGGCACGTCCGCGTAGCCGTGCTTGCCGGCCTGCGAAGAGACGTTGACGATGTCGCCGAACTCGCGCGCCGTCATCTCGGGCAGCGCCGCGCGCACCAGCCACATCGCGCCCTTGAGGTTCGTCTCCAGAACCTTGTCCCAGCCCTCGTCCGTGATTTCGTCGACCGTCTCGGGCACGGCGAGCCCCGAGTTGTTGACGAGCACGTCGAGCGACCCGAAGCGTTCGACACAGTAACGCACCAGCGCCTCGCACGCTTCGCGCACGCGCACGTCGAAGGCGTAAGCGTGGACGCGCTCCGCGCCCGCCGCCGCGTTCAACTCGTCGGCCGCGCGGCGCAGCGCCGACTCGTTGCGCGACGCGATGACGACGCGCGCGCCCGCGCCGGCCAACGCCCCGGCGAACGCGCGCCCGATGCCCGTGCCGCCGCCCGTGACGAGCGCCACCTGCTCCGAAAGAGGTTTGGTCTTCAAGTTCATCACGCGTCCGGGCCGTTCAGTTCTTGCTCCGTATCGCCGTGAGGACGGCCGACGAGCGCGGCGACATCTGAAGCTCCACGTCGTCTCCGCTCTGCCGCATGCCGGGATTGCCCCCCTTGCCGAGGCCGTCGTGTCTCATCGTGTAGCGCCCTTCGGGGTCGAGGCCGGCGTCGCCGAGCTTGAACCTGATCGTCGCGGGCTTGGTGTCGTTGTTGAAGGCGATGAAGGTCGTCTGGTCGGCGAGGCGGCGCGCGAAGACCGTCTGCTGCTCCTCGTCGTAGACGTGGACGAGCGTGCCGCGCCGCAGCGCCGGGAGGTCTGCGCGCAGCTTCGCCAGCCGCTTGACGTGCTCGAACACCTCGTCCTCGACGGCCGTGCGTCCCGACTTCGTGAAGGCGTTGCGCTCGTCGCCGGGGAAGCCGCCGGGGAAGTCGCGCCGGTTGTCTGGGTCGCTGGCGCCGGGCATGGCGAGTTCGTCGCCGTAGTAGAGGAGCGGCGTCCCGCGCGTCGTCATGATGAAAGTCTGCGCCAGCTTCAAGCCCTCGACCGTCGCGCCCTCCTCGTTCATGAAGCGCTGCATGTCGTGGACGCCGAGGAAGGGGACGAGCACTTCGGGGCGCGGGTAGAGGTGGTCGTGCGAGAGCACCTGCGCGAGCTTGCTCACCGGCTGGCCGCGTGCGAAGGCGTCGCGGACGGCGTAGAAGAGCGCGAAGTCGTAGACGGTGTCTATCCCCGTATCTATCCCGTCGTGCCCGGCCCGCCCCTTTTGAAAGTACGCGAGCAGCGCCGGGTCGCCGTCGAACAGCTCGCCGAGGACGTTAACGTTCGGGTACTCGCGCTTGATGGCCCCCGTCCAGTCGCGCCAGAAGTGGCGCGGGACGTGCGGCAGCGTGTCCATGCGGACGGCGTCGAAGCCGACGGTGCCGAGCCACCAGAGCGTGTTCTGGATGAGGTAGCGGCGCACCTCCTCGTCGTCCTGATTGAGGTCGGGCAGGATGTCTATGAACCAGCCTTCGAGGTTGCGGCGGCGCGTCATCTCGGAGGCGTGCGGATCCATCGTCGTCCACTTCTGCCAGTTGTTGTTGAGGTGGTTCTCGACCGTGCCGTAGAACCACGTCGGCGTCGGGCGCTCGGTCGCCCACGGGTGGTACGGGCTCGTGTGGTTGGCTATCTGATCCTGAATGACTTTGAAGCCGGCGGCGTGCGCCTTGTCCACCAGCTCGCGCAGCTTGCGCATGTCGCCGTAGTGCTCCTCGACGCCGTAGAAGTCAATCGCGCCGTAGCCGTGGTACGCGGTCGTCGGCCGGCGCGGCCCGCCCTGCGTCTCGGGGTACATCTCGCGCTCGTCGAGCCGGTCGGTGTTGTCGTAGACGGGGTTGATCCAGAGGGCGGTGACGCCGAGTTCTTTGAGGTAAGGCAGCCGGTCGATGATGCCCTGAAAGTCGCCGCCGTGGTAGTGGCGCCCCTTCGTGCGGTCGTAGAGGCCGGGCGACTTCGGCGGGTCGTTGTTCGAGCGGTCGCCGTCGGCGAACCTGTCGGGCATGATGAAGTAGATGATGTCGTCGGGCGTGAAGCCCTGAAACCGGCCGGCGCGCGCGAGCGGCTCGGAGACGCCGAAGTTCACGTCCGCCGACCCGGCGGCGGTGCTCACACGCAGCAGGCGGTTGCCGGGTCTCGCGTCCCTGTCGACGAACACGTCCACGAAGAGGTAGGTGCCCGCCTCGTTAACGCGCACGAGCCCCGTCCTGATTCCCTGCCCCACAGCCGCGACGCGCGCGCCGCCGAGGTTCTGCCCGCGCAGCATGACGCGCACGGGGTTGACGGAATGGCCGGCCCACCAGTCGGGCGGCTCCACCTTCGTCACCGAAGGCAGGCGCTGCGCGGCAGAGACCGCCGACGCGCAGCACGAAAACAGCAGGGCGAGCAGAAGGCGCGTGTGTGAAGTGTTGATGATTCTCATGCCGGTTGCGAAGAAACACGGCCCGCACTAAAGGAGTGCCGGCCTGCAATCAAGGATGTACGGCCTGCAATAAAGAAACACGGCCTGCAATCAAGCAGGTAGGGTTTGCGATAAGGCAAGCACGGCTTGCAATAAAGAAACACGCTCTGCAATCAAGGAACACGGCCTGCAATCAAGGAAGTACGGCCTGCGACGACGCATTCACCCCCACGTCTGTTTGAACTCGTAGCTCTCGGCCGTGTGCTCGGGTCGCGCCTCGGGCGGAACCGCGGGGAAGCGTCCGTAAAGCTCCGCGAGTCGGCGGAGGCGCGCGCCTAAGGATTCGTCCAGTTCGCCCTCGCGGAAGCGCCACGACCAGTTGCCGGACATTGTGGCCGGCGTGTTCATGCGCGCCTCCGACCCCAAGCCGAGCACGTCCTGCAAGGGGACGAGCGCGGTGTCGCCGGCCGAGGCGTAGAGAGCGCGGATGAAGTCCCAGTTGATCTCCGCGCCGTCGGTCGAGAGGTAGTCGAGGCAGTAACGGCGCTCGCGCTCGACCTGCTCCGCGCTGCGGACGGAGGCGCCGCCCGCGGGCTGGCTGCGGAACCAGCCGACCGCCGTGTCGTTGTCGTGCGTCCCCGTGTAGACGACCGCGTTGCGGACGTAGTTGTGCGGCAGGTCTTTGTTGGTCGAGTCGGTCGAGAAGCCGAACTGAAGGATGCGCATCCCGGGGAAGTCGAACTCGTCGCGCAGCTCGATCACGTCGGGCGTGATGAACCCGAGGTCTTCGGCGATGATGGGCAGCTCGCCTAAGGAAGCTTTAATCGCGCGGAATAGCTCGCGCCCCGGCGCGTGCTCCCAGCGGCCGCGCTCGGCCGTCGGGTCTCCGCCCGGTATCTCCCAGTAGGCCGCGAAGCCGCGGAAGTGGTCGATGCGTATCACGTCCACGAGCGAGAGCATCGAGCGCACGCGCTCGACCCACCACTCGAAGCCGTCCTCACGCATCCGCCCCCAGTCGTAAAGCGGGTTGCCCCAGAGCTGACCCGTCTTGCTGAAGTAGTCGGGCGGGACGCCCGCGACGACCGAGGGGCGGCCCCGCTCGTCGAGCTTGAAGAGGTCTGGGTGCGACCACACGTCGGCCGAGTCCTGCGCGACGAAGATGGGGATGTCGCCGACGGTGCGTACGTTCTGCCCACGGCAGTACTCGCGCAGCCGCGCCCACTGGTCGAAGAAGAGGAACTGCTTGAACTTCACCTCCTCGATCTCTTCGGAGAGGCGGGCGCGTGCTTCCGCGAGCGCCGCGGCGTCGCGACGGACGAGAGGCTGTTCCCACTCCGTCCACGCCGCCTCGTCGCGCTCGCGCTTGAGCGAGCGGTAGAGCGCGTAGTCGTCGAGCCACGCGGCCGCGCCCGTCTTGAACTCCTCGAAGGCGGCGGAGACGAGCGCGGGCTCGGTGCGGCGGAAGTTGGCGAACGCCTCCGTGAGCAGCGCCTCCTTGCGCGGAAAAGCCTCGGCGTAATCGACGTGGCCGGCGGGCAGTTCCTCAAGACCTTCGAGCGCGCCGGGCGCGAGCAGCCCCTGTTCGACCAGAAGCTCGGGGCTGACGAGCAAGGTGTTGCCGGCGAAGGCAGAGAAGCACTGGTAGGGCGAGTTGCCGTAGCCGGTCGGCCCGAGCGGGAGGACTTGCCAGAGGCTCTGCCCCGCCGCGACGAGGAAGTCTACGAAGCGGTACGCCTCGTGCCCGAGGTCGCCGACGCCGTGGCGGCCCGGCAAGGAAGTCGGGTGCAAAAGGATGCCGCAGGCTCTTGGGAAGCTCAACTGTTACCTCGCGACTGTTTTGATTTAGCTGAAAGCTACAACAAATGTACCCCGGGGGCAACGTCAAAAGATTTGAAATTTCAAATCGGCCGCGGCTCAGGGCGCTGTCAATTTGTAGAAGACCGCCGAGCGCGCGGGCACCGTCAGTTTAAGCGAGCCGGCGGCCGCGGCGGGGCGGTCTGTGCCCTTGAGCAGCGGTTCGAGACGCGCCCCGTCACGCGCGTCGAGGTAGGAGGCCGGGACGGTCATCTCCTTCGGCGCGGCGGCGCGGTTGAGCGCGACGACTATCGTCTCGCCGCCGTCGCGCCGCGCGTAGGCGTACGAGTCGTCGTCGAAATGCAGGTCGAGCTGCGCGCCCCGCCGCAGCGCCGCGTGCTCGCGCCTGAGCCGCAGCAGGTCGCGCGTCCACTCGAACATGCGCTGCTCGCTCGGCGTCCGCCCCGCTTTGGTGAAAGCGTTGCGCGCGTCGCCCGCGAAGCCGCCGGGGAAGTCGCGCCGGTTGTCGGGGTCGTCGCCGCCCTCCATCGCAATCTCCTCGCCCGCGTAGATTTGCGGCGTGCCCCGGATGGTCAGGACGTACGCGAGGTGGAGCATCGCGCCTTCGAGCGTCGCGCCTTCGAGAGACATGAAGCGGCGCGTGTCGTGGTTGTTCGCCATCGTGACGAGGCGCGAGGGGTCTGGGTAGAGCGAGTCTGCGCGCAGGACGTGGCGGAGCGCGGCCGCCGGAATCTGCCCCGTGAAGACCTTGCGCGAAACGTCCCACGCCGGGAAGTCGAAGACGGCGTCCATCTTCGTGTCGATGCCGTCCCAACCCGTGTGGCCGCCGATGAAGAAGCTCGTGTGGACGGGGTCTTCGTTCCAAGCCTCGCCGACCATCCACATCGAGGGGTACTGCCGGTCGAGCGCGACGTTCAAGTCGCGGATGAAGAAGCGCGGCATGTACTGGACGGTGTCCTGCCGGATGCCGTCGATGCCGGTCACGCCGACCCACCAGAGCGAGTTCTGTATCTCGTAGCGCGCGACCTCGGGCTGCTCCTGATTCATGTCGGGCAGGTCGTCGGAGAACCAGCCGTCGAGCGTCGGGCGACGCGCCGCGTCGGGCGCGTGCGGCGAGAGCAGCAGGTCGCCGCGGAACGGGTTGCGGACGTGGCTCTCAAGCGTGCCGTGGAACCAGTCGGGCAGCGGCGGGTCTTTGACCCACGGGTGCTGCGCGCCGACGTGGTTGGCGACCTGATCCTGTATGACCTTGATGCCGAGCGCGTGCGACTTTTCGACCAGCTCGCGCAGCGTCTCAAGCGTGCCGAAGCGGTCTTCAACCGCGTAGTAATCTACGGCGTGGTAGCCGTGATAGTAGGTGTTCGGGCACCACTGCTTGTCGCAGCGGTTGACGCCGTTCCAGTTGTCGTGCCACGGCGTGAGCCAGAGCGCGGTGACGCCGAGGTCTTTCAGGTAAGGCAGGCGGTCGATGACGCCGCGCAGGTCGCCGCCGTGCCACGCGCGCGGGTTGCGCCGGTCGTTCGCTTCGGGCGAAGAGTCGGCGGGCGCGTTGTTCGTGCGGTCGCCGTCGCTGAAGCGGTCGGGCATGATGAGGTAGATCACGTCGTCGGCCGTCACGCCGCGGAAGTGGGTCGCGGGGTCGAGCGGTTGGTTGATGCGGAAGGGAATTTTCGTGACGCCCGTGCCCTTCGTAAAGAGCAGTTCGTAGTCGCCGGGCCGGGCCGTCGGGCTGATGCGAAGGTCGACGAACGTGTACGTGCCCGCGGCGTTGACGGTCTGGTTCAAGACCTCGAACGGCGCGCCGTCCGCGGGCCGCACGGTGACGCCGTGCAGGCTCGCGCCGCGTATGAGCAAGCGCACCGGGTTGACGGTGTGCCCGGCCCACCAAGACGGCGGCTCGACCTTCGAGACGCGCGGCGTCGGCGGCGCTTGCGCTTGCGTGCAGACGCAGCCGAGCAGGACGGCGGCGCAGGCGGCGAGGAGCTTCGCGGCGGACTTCGGCGTTCTCTTTTTCATCGGGAGTCTCGAACGGCTAACGCCTGAGCGTGCGGACGTAGGCGACGGAGGCGGCGATGTCCTGCCGCGAGAGCTTCTTCTTGAAGGCGGGCATCTGGCCGCGCCCGTTGGTGACCGCGGCGATCATGTGCGAGTCCGCGCGCGCGCTCTGCCACTCCGGGTCGGAGAGGTCGGGCGGGTCGACCGACTCGCCCATCCGCGTGCGCCCCTGACCGTCCGAGCCGTGACAGCGCGCACACCTGTCGGCGTAGACCGCGCGCCCGCGCTCAAGCCGCGCCGCCCTTCCCTTCTGCGTCCCCGCCGCCGCGCGCGGGCCCGCCGCCGAAAGCCCGAAGACGAAAACGCCCACACAGAACACAAAGACTTTCATTATCTTCATCCGTGACAAAGACTCCTGAACCTTATCTTTAAAACAGCCCTTCGCGCTTCAGCGCGCCGGCGGCTTAACGTCGGCGGGCGGGCCCGTCTTCGAGGGCGCGCCCGTTTCGGGCGGCGGCAAATCTTCCGACGGAGTCGAGCCCATCGGCGTGCCGACCGCGTCGGCGGCCTTGCGCGCCTCCTCCATACGTTTAAACGTGGTCAGCGCGCGGTCGGCGTCAGCCTTGCGACCCAGCCGCGAGTAGGCGATGAAGAGCTGGTAGTGGATGCCCGGGTCGCGCGTGCCGAGCCGCGCGCCGCGCTCCAACAGCGGCAGCGCGTCGGCGTAGCGCTTGAGCCGGACGAGCAGGCGGCCGAGGTCGTAGGTCGCGGGGAAGTTCTCGGGGTCGAGCGCGAGCGCGCGGCGCAGGAGCCGCTCGGCCTCCTCGTGCTGCCCGCGCTCGCCGGTCAGGAAGCCGAGGTTGGCGTAGGCCGGCGCGTTGTCGGGCTGTAGTTCGAGCGCCCGGCGGAAGTACTGCGCCGCGAGGTCGAACTCGCCCTCGGCGCGCGCGGCGTAGCCGGCGAGGTATTGGAGCGCGCCGTCGTTGGGGAAGCGCGCGAGCGCGCGCTCGAAGGTGGCGCGCGCCTCGCGGTAGCGGCGGGCGCGGAAGTGCGCGACGCCGAGCCGCGTGTAGTAGACCGGCTGCTCCGGGTCTTGTTCGACGGCGCGCTCGTAGAAGGGGACGGCCGCGTCGCCGCGGCGGTGCTTGACCAGCTCCTCCGCGATCATGAAGTGAGCCTCCGGGGAGGAGGCGCGCAGCGAGGCGGCGCGCTGCCAGAATCCGAGCGCCTCGTCGCTTCGTCCGCGCGCGGAGGCGACGAGCCCGAGGCGGAAGAAGACCTCGGGCTCGTCCGCCTTGAGCGTCGCGGCGTCGCGGAGCGCGCGCTCCGCCTCTTCGAGCCGGTCGAGGTTGAAGAGTGCGACGCCGAGGTTGTAGAGCACCTCGTAGGTGTTCGGGCGCAGTCGGTTCGTCGCCTCGAAGAGTCGCGCGGCGCGCTCGTAGGTGCCCGCGCCGGCGAGCGCGAGCCCGAGCGTGAAGAGCACGCGCGGGTCTCCGGCAGCGCGGCGCTCGACCGCGTCGGCGACGCGCCCCGCTTCCGCGACGCGACCCGCGCGCGCGTACGCGTCGGCGAGCGTGAGCAGCAGCGGGAGGTCTGCACGCTCCGCCCCGCCGCCCGAGGCCGTGAGGCGTTCGAGATGCGGCAGCGCCCGCGCGAACTCCTTGCGCGCGACGTAGAGCACGGCGAGGTTGTAGGCGGCCTGCGCGTAGTCGGGCGAGCTGGCGAGCGCTCGCTCGAAGAGCGGCACGGCCTCGGCCTCGCGCCCCGAATGCGAGAGCAGGACGCCGAGGTTCGTGAGCGCCGCCGCCGACTTCGGGTCGAGCCGCACGGCCTCGCGCAGCTCGCGCTCGGCCTCTTCGCGCCGCCCCGACTGTTCGAGGATGAGCCCGAGCAGAGCGCGCGCGTCCGCGTCGCGCGGCGAGCCTTCGGCGGCCCTGCGCGCGGCGGCCTCGGCCTCGGCCAGTCTGCCGGCGCGCATCAGCTCCGCCGCCTCGCGCAGCAGCGCCGCGTCCGCGCCGCCGCGCTGCCCCTGACGCTGAGCCGCCCCGCCCCGCGCGCCCGTCCGCCGCTGCGCCTCCGCCGGCGCGCACGACGCCGCGGCGAGCCATGCGCAGGCGAGCCACACGCAAGAGTTTTTCAGAAGAGATGAAGAAAGCGGCACTGTCATCAACGTCCGTCCGGCTCGGCTTCTTTGTAACTTCTTCGCCTAACGCTCGGGCGTCGGGGGCGGCGCGGCGGCGCGGCGCGATTCGTGTATGCGTTTGACGAGCGCGGACTCGGCGGCCGCCTCCTCCTTGCGACCCAGCCGTCTGTCCTGGTGCTGCCGCCCGGGGCCCGCTCGACCCTGTCGCTGGCAGCGGCCGGGAAGGCCGGTCGGCTCGTGGTCAGCGAGGTGCGC
>JBEVKV010000505.1:0-5116 GCA_040509515.1 Pyrinomonadaceae bacterium
TGAAGTAACGCGCCCCCGCCCGCCGCGTTGTTTGATAAGTTTTAGTCGAAGGCTTTGAGCATGTCGTCGGCGTGCTCGTCGACCTTGACCTTGTCGAAGACCTTGCGGACGCGGCCGTCCTCGCCGATGAGGAAGGTGACGCGGTTGACGCCCATGTATTTGCGCCCCGCGAACTGCTTCTCGCCGTAGACGCCGTAGCTGTCGGCCACCGCGTGGTCTGTGTCGGCGAGCAGCGTGAACGGGAGCGAGTACTTCTCGGCGAACTTCTGGTGCGAGCGCTCGTCGTCGGTCGAGACGCCGAGCACCTTGATGCCCCGCCGCTCGAACTCGGCGAACGAATCGCGGAAGCTGCAAGCCTGCTTCGTGCAGCCGGGCGTGTCGTCCTTCGGGTAGAAGTAGAGCACGACCTTTTGGCCGCGCAGGTCTGAGAGTTTGACGGCGTTGCCTTCGGCGTCTCGCGTCTCGAAATCGGGCGCGGCGTCGCCTTCCTTAATCATAGGGTCAGTGTCCTCCGTGGAAAAATGTTGACGCGAGTATATCAGTCGGGCTGGCCGTTACGCTGAAACTTGCGGAAAGGCTCGGGGATGAAGTTGGTCATGTGGAAGTGCGCGGTGCGCCCGTCGGCGAAAGTCTGGTAGAGGTCGAACTCGGGCAGGCGCAGGCAGGTGAGCGCGCAGGTCGGGTCGTAGCCGGTGTCGATGCCGATGGCGCTGTGCGAGACGTAGATGCCGTGGCGGCCGAGGCGGCCGAGCAGCGGGAGTAGCGGCGTCGGCGTGTGGCCGAAGACGCAGGGCTTGCCGTAGTAGTGCTTATAAAAATCCGGGCTGCGCG
Organism: Pyrinomonadaceae bacterium; assembly: GCA_040509515.1. Taxonomy (GTDB): domain Bacteria; phylum Acidobacteriota; class Blastocatellia; order Pyrinomonadales; family Pyrinomonadaceae; genus QHXN01. Next base: position 832 of record JBEVKV010000505.1, read on the forward strand.
ACCAGAGGAGGTGGCGCGCTTCCGTCTCGCAGGGGTGCTTCTCGCCGTCGAGCCCGGCGTGGACGTAGAAGGCGTGCTCGTCCTCGTGAAAGAGCGGGAGCGAGCGGAAGAATTCGAGGTGCTCGGCCGGGAGCGAGTCGCGCACGCACCGCCGCGCCTCCTCCCACCACGAGCGCAACTCGTCCGTCAGCTTGTAGCCGGTGTACTGCCCGAAGGTGTGCTGCCCGCCGACGGCCGGGTGGAGCCAGAGCGGCGCGTCTTCGTCGAGGAAGTCGAGGAGCATCTGCTCGTGGTTGCCGCGCAAGACAACGACCGAGTCCGCGGGCGAGTTTCGCCGAAGCTCAAGCACGTCCGAGACGGTGCCGGGGATGTCTTCGCCACGGTCGATGAGGTCGCCGAGAAGGACGAGGGTGTCCCGACCCGCCTCGCGCGGGAGCAGTGAGAGCAGGTCTCCGAGCTGCCTGCGGCGGCCGTGCACGTCGCCGATGACGAAGGTGCTCAAAAGCGCATCCTCCGCGGGAAAGGGTTGTGTGGCTACTGCTGTCGGGCTTCTGTGGCGCTCTCGGCCGCATCATCGATGCGACCCATCAATTCGGCGAAGCGGGGGTCTTCGCGCAGCGGCTCCCAGTTCGGGTCGGACTCGAACCAGGGCTTGTTCTCGTTGCCCACGCGGATGGCGGTCGCGAGCCACTCGAAGGCGAGGTCGCGCTCGCCCAGAAGCGCGTAGGCGCTGGCGACCCAGTAGGCCACGTCGTGGTTGGCGCGGCCGACGCGCAGTGCGCCTTCGGTCAGTTCGCGGCGCGCGGCCTCCGTGTCGCCGAGGTGCGCGTAGAACTGCGCGAGCAGCGGCCGGACGCCGTCCATGTCGGGGTTGCGGCGCAGCACCTCGCCCATCAAGCGCACCGCGCCGTCGAGGTCGCCGCCGTAGGCGCAGATGATCGCCTTGAACGAACGGACGAGCGGGTGGTTGGGCTCCATCTGCACGCCCAGCTCCAGCTCGGCCGCCGCGTCGTCGTGGCGGTGCTGGTAGAGGAAGACGCGCGCGCGGTTGTAGCTGACGACGACGCGCTCGGCCGGGTTGATCTTGAGCATCCGGCCGTAGGCGTCGAGCGCGTCCTGATAGCGGCCGTCGAGCCTTGAGACGGTCGCGTAAGCGAACTGCGCGCCCACGTCGTTCGGCGTCTCGCGCGCGAGCCGCGCGGCCAGTTCGCGCGCGCGCGACTTGTTGCCGCGCGCCATCTCGACGAAGACCATGTGGAGCCGCGCTTCGAGCAGGCCGGGCTTGATGGCGAGCGCGCGCTCAAGCGCCTCGGCGGCGCGCTCGTAGTCTTCGGGGCCGCCGATGATTTTGATGACGCGGTTGGCGTAGGCGCCGCCGAGCGCGCACCACGCGAGCGCGAAGTTAGGGTCGAGCTGGACGGCGCGCTTGAAGTGGGCGACCGCTTCCTCCGAGTCCACGCGCGCCAGGGTGTGGTAGATGAAGCGCCCCGAGGCGTCGCGCCCGAGGAGGTACTCTTCGTAAGCCTCCGGGTGCGTCGAGCCGCCGGCGTCGCCCGACTCGGTCTGGCTCTGTTCACGCGGCGCGGCCTGATTGTGCGCGGCCTCGATGCGGCGCATCAGCGCGACGAAGCGCTGGTCTTCGCGCAGCGGCTCCCAGTTGGGGTCGGACTCGAACCACGTCCGGTTCTCGTTCCCGAGTTCGATGGCGCGGTCGAGCCAGTGGAGCGCCTCGTCGCGGTCGCCGAGCATGACGTGTGTGGTCGCGAGCCAGTAGGCGATGTCGTGGTCGGCGTCGGCGGCCTCGCGGACGCGCTCGGTCAACTGGGCTCGGGCTGCGTCCGTCTCGCCGCGCTTGATGAGCTGCTGCGCGAGCAGGGGCCGGATGCCGTCCATCGTCGGGTGCTCTTCGAGAACTTCGCGCAGGACGCGGACGGCCTCGGCCGTGTCGCCGCTCCGCCCGAGGACGACCGCCTGAAAGGTGCGTATCAGCGGGTGGTGCGGCTCGACGCGCGCGCCCTGTTCGAGTTCGAGGAGCGCGTCGTCGAAGCGGTGCTGGTACATGAAGACGCGCGCGCGGTTGTAGCTGGCGACGACGCGCGCCGCGGGGTCGAGGCGCGCGAGCTTGCCGAAGGCGCGCAGCGCGCGGTCGTACTCGCCGTCGAGGCGGTGGAGCGCGCCCTTGACGAAGTAGACGGCCGGCTCGTTCGGGGCCTGCTTGGCGAGGCGCGCGACCTCGGCGCGCGCCTTCCGCTTCTCGCCGCGCGAGAGGTAGATGAAGACCATCAGGATGCGCGCCTCGACCAAGTTCGGGTCGAGGTCGAGCGCGCGGCTGAAGGCGTTCTCGGCCAGCTCGTAGTCCTCGCCGCCGCCGAGACCTTTTAAGACCTTGTTGGCGAAGCACGCGCCGAGCCCGCTGTGCGCGAGCGCGAACGTGTGGTCGAGGCGGATGGCGTGCTGGAAGTGCTCGACGGCCTCGTCGCAGTCCTCCGGGTCGAGCGTGTGGAAGAGGAACTTGGCAAACGAGGCGCGGCCGCGCAGGTACTCTTCGTAAGCCTGCGCGTTGTGCGTCGCGGGCGCGGCCGCGCCGGTCTGCGACGCGTGCTGTTCGACGTTGAGACCCTCGGAGATGCGGCGCGCGATGGTGTCCTGCAGCGCGATGAGGTCGTCGGCCGTGGCGTCGATGCGGTCGCTCCAGAGCATGTCGCCGGTGACGACATCGACGAGCTGCGCGTTGACCCTGAGCGTCCCGCCCGCGCGTAGGAAGTTGGCCGAGAGCACCGCGCTCACGTTCAGCTCGCGCCCGACCTCGCGCGGGTCAACGTCCTTGCCCTGATACTTGACGATCATCGAAGACGGGCGGACGACGAGAGAGCGGTTGCGCGCCAGCTCGGTGATGACGGCGTCGGCGAGCGAGAACTCGTAGAAGCCGACCTCGGGGTCGTTCGAGAGGTTGCGGAAGGGGAGGATGGCGATTGACTTCTCTATCTCGAACTGGCTGACGTGCTGCTGTTGCTGCGCGGCCGTCCCCGACGGCGTCGCCGAAGTGGGCGCGCCGCGCCGCGACGAAGGCGGGAGCGACGTGGCCTGCTTCTCCGAACCCGTCAGGCCGCGCCACCAGCGCCGGAAGCTGCCGCCCAAGCCGCCGCCCGACGAGCCCGACTCGTGGCGCGGCGGGCGCGCGAACGGGACTATCTCGGCGGGCACGCCGCTGGCCTGCGGGTCGAGGTCGCCGCGCGCGGCGGCCACCTCGCGCAACGCCGCGCGCAACTCGTCGCGCATCTCCGCGACGTTCTGGTAGCGCTCCTCGGGCTTCTTCGCCAGCGAGCGGTCGAGTATGTGCTGGACGCTCGGCGGCGGTTCGTCCCTGCGCACGGCCTCGATGGGCTCGGGCGTGTCGTGCAGGACGGCGTAGCGCACCTCGACGGTCGTCTGCCCCTTGAAGGGCCAGATGCCTGCGAGCATCTCGTAGAGGAGGACGCCGGTCGAGAAGATGTCCGCGCGGTGGTCGACCTTACGACCGGCGGCCTGCTCGGGCGCGGCGTAGGTGGCGGTGCCGTAGGGGACGCCCAGTTCCGTGAGGTGTACGTCGCCCCCCTGCTTGTTCTCGTCGAGCAGCTTGGCGAGGCCGAAGTCCAGAACTTTGGCGAGCCCCGACGCGGTGACCATCACGTTGCCGGCCTTGATGTCGCGGTGGATGATGCCCTTCGAGTGCGCGGCGGCGAGGGCGTCGGCGACCTGATAGGCGATGGAGAGCGCGGTCTCAAGCGAGAGCGGGCGGCCGTTGACGAGCTGGCGGACGTTCTTCCCCTCGATGTACTGCATCGCGATGAAGTGCAGCCCGTCCGACTCGTGGAGCCCGTAGATGGTGCAGATGTTCGGGTGGTCGAGGGATGAGGCGAGCTGCGCCTCGCGCTCGAAGCGCTTGAGGTTGACCTCGCGCGCGGTCAACTCGGGCGCGAGCACCTTGATGACGACGGTGCGCCCGAGACGCTCGTCGACGGCCTTGTAGACCGTCCCCTGCCCGCCCGCGCCGAGCTTCTCCGAGATGCGGTAATTGAGGAGCGTCTTGCCAACCATCGGGGGTCAGAGAGTTTTGATTTTAGATTTTTGATTTGCGATGTGGCGCATTCGAAACACCGAGGCCGTGCGGGGGATTGTAGACCCCGACGGCCTCAAATCAAAAATCTAAAATCAAAAATCTAAATTTTTCTCCCGGCTCACGGCCGGGCTAGTCGTGTACCGTTCAACCGCGTGGCGGGTCGCCGAAGCCCGATTGAAGGTAGCG
>JBEVKV010000506.1:0-6917 GCA_040509515.1 Pyrinomonadaceae bacterium
GGCGGTGCTGTTCGCGAGGACGTAGTACTGCTTCTCGCCCGCGAAGGAGACGCTGGCGAGCGTCTTCGAGCTGCCGACCAGCTCAAGCTGCATGGTCATCATGCCGTCCTTGCGCGCCTCGGCGCGCGCCTCCGAGCGGGCGACGACCTCTTTGGTCTTGCGGTCGGTGACGGTCAGCTCGTTCTTCTCTTCGTCGAAGTTGAAGCGGTAGGTGCCGGCCTTGACGACCGTCCCGCCGACGGCGAAGTCCTGCCCGACTGTGATGGTGCGGCTCTTCACCTTCGCGAAAACGGGCGAAACGGCGACGACGCAGAGGAGGAGGGCGGTGGCGATGTGGGTCGTAATCTTCTTCATCATTCAAATCCTTTCAGTATGTACCTGGCTCGTATGTTCCGGGCTCCGGAAGCGGCGTCATGCGCCGCAGTCACACACGCTTTACGGGGCGGGCTTCAGATAGTTCGACTATTGTGACGACCTGCGAGAACTTTGGTTCGAGCCGCCGTGAAGTTGGGACGAGCCGGAATACGCGCGCGCGCGTGCGCGTATTCGGAACGCGCCGAACAGATTCCAAATCGTTGGACGTAAATGCGTGCGGGTTGGAGTTGCGGCCTTCAGGCTAAGGGCGAGTCAGTTTCAGACAGACGGGCGAAGGCACGCGCGCCGTCTGCCCCGTCGGGCGGAGCGCGCCCGTGCGCGAATCGAGACGGAAGGTGACGATGTTGTCGGACTTCTGGTTGGCCACGAGGAGGAAACGCCCCGACGGGTCGATGACGAAGTTGCGCGGCGTCCTGCCGCCGGCCGGCGTGTGGCCGATGAGGCGGAGCCCGCCCGTCCGTGCGTTGACCGCGAAGCAGGCGATGCTGTCATGTCCGCGGTTCGAGCTGTAGAGAAATTTCCCGTCGGGCGTGAAGTGTATGTCCGCGCCCGTGTTCGCGCCTGAGAAGCCGGCGGGCAGCGCGCTCACGGTCTGCAACTCGCGCAGCGTCCCGCGCGCAGCGTCGTGCGCGAGCGCCGAGACGGTCGAGTCAAGCTCGTTCAGGACGTAGACGAAACGACCCTTCGGGTGAAAGACGAGGTGGCGCGGCCCCGCGCCGGGCTTCGCCGAGAAGGACGGCGGCGCGTTCGGGGTCAGGCTCCCGACGTTCGCGTCGAAGCGGTAGACCATGACCTTGTCCGTGCCGAGGTCGCACGAATATGCGAATCGGTTCGCGCGGTCGAGCAGGACGCAGTGCGCGTGCGGCGACTCCTGACGCTCGCGGTTCGGGCCTGTGCCCGCGCCCTGCTCCACTTCAACGGCCTCGCCGAGACTCCCGTCCGCGCGCACGGGGAGGACGGCGACGTTGCCGCCCGAGTAGTTCGCCACCAGCACGAAGCGGCCCGACTGCGTGGTCGTCACGTAGCACGGCGCGCCGCCCTTCGACGCAGTTTGATTCAGGAGACGCAGCATGCCCGTCTTTCGTTCGACGGCGAAGGCGCTGACCGCGCCGCTCTTCGCGCCGCCGAAGTCCTCGACCTCGTTGACCGAGTAGAGAAAGCGCCCGCCCGGTTCGAGCGTCAGGTAAGAAGGGTCTCTGATACCGGCAATCGCCCCGGTGTGTGTGAGCGAGCCGTCCGAGAGGTCGAGCCGGTAGAAGTAAATTCCCTCGCTCGCGCCCGTCGTGTAAGTCCCCACGAAGAGATACAGCTCGCGCGGCGGCGCTACTCTCCGCGCCAGCGCGTCCGCCTCGCCCGCCAGCGCCGCGCCCGCCACCCCGAGCCCTGCGGCCTTGATGAATCCGCGCCGCGTCCGTTCGCCGCTCCGTCCGTCGTCAGTCATATGGGGAGGCATTGTCTGTCCGCAGCAAACTTCTTTCAAGCGTCGGCGGCGGCTTTTTCAACTGTCGCCGGCAGGGCGCGCCCCGGCTCTTCAAACTTCGCGAAAGTCCGCGCAACTCCTCGGCGGGCGGTTTCGGCCCGCGGCTTGCACTCACGCACGGCGGATCGAGTGTCAGCACCGGGGAGCGAGAACGATGTCAGAAGCCACTTCTTTTCCGAACCGCGACGCGCGCGCATACGGGCTCGCGGAATGGTTTCAGCCCGAGCGCGTGCTGCTCGCATACGCGCAGGTCTTGATGAACCCGCTGGTCTACGCGGTCGAGGGGCTGGCCGGCGGCGTCCAGCGCCGCTGGCGGCGCGAGCGCAGGCGGCGGCTCGTCGGGCGCTCTTACGACATGGCTTTGGAGATCGCGCGCGTGCTGCCGCGCGGCTCGCGCGTGTTGGACGTGGGATGCGGCAGCGGCTTCATCGCGCATCATCTGGCGGGCGTGCTCGGCGCGCGCGTCACCGGGATTGACGTGAGGAGGCAGGCGGACGCGCCCGTCGATTACGTCTGGTTCGACGGCGCGCGCTTCCCCGTGGCCGACGTTTCGTTCGACGCCGCGCTGCTCTGCTACGTGCTGCACCACGCGCAGGATCAGCGCGCGTTCTTAGGCGAGGTGAGGCGCGTACTCGGGGCCGGCGGGCTGGCCGTCGTCTACGAAGACGTGCCCGTGAGCGGCTGGGATCGCGCCGTGTGCGCCGCGCACGACCGCGCGTGGCGCGCGCGCACCGGCCCTTGTACGTTCAGACTCGGGGCCGACTGGCGCGCGCTCTTCGAGTCGGCCGGCTTCGAGGTCGTCTCCGAGCGCACGCTCTCGCGCTGGCGCAACCTCGCGCACCCCGTCCGCCGCACGCTCTTCGTCCTCCGCGCGACGGACGCGCCCGGATAGAGTTGAAATTTCAAATTTCAAATTCCCAACCTCGTCACTCGTACTTGAGCGCGATGAGCGGGTTTACCTTCGTCGCGCGGCGCGCGGGGATGAGACAGGCGGCGGCCGTCACGCCGATGAGAATCAACGCGACGGCGACGAGCGTCACGGGGTCTGCGGCCTCGACGCCGTAGAGCAGGCTGGTCGCCAGCCTCGACAGCACGAGCGCGGCGACGAGACCCGCGGCGACGCCTATAACGGCCAGCTTCAAGCCTTGCCCGACGACCATCTTCAGCACGTCGGCCTTGCGCGCCCCGAGCGTCATCCTGATGCCGATCTCGTGCGTCCGCTGCGTCACGCTGTAGGCCGTGACGCCGTAGATGCCGAGGCACGCCAGCGCCAGCGCGGTGAACGCGAACAGGCTCAGCAGCAACGTCCGCCAACGCCTCGCCGAGACGGAACTCGACAACACGTCGCCCATCGGGCGGACGCTGTAGAGCGGCACGTCCCTGTCCACTTCGCCGACGGCGCCGATGAGCGTCGGCGCCGCGCCCGCGGGCGTCGACCTCGCGCGCACGACCAGCGACATGAACGGCCACGGGTCTTGCGCGTAGGGAACGTAGACAATCGTGGGCGGCTGCGCGGCCAGAGAGACCTGGCGCACGTTGGCGGCGACGCCGACCACCTGACTCCACTCGTCGTCGGTCCTCAGCAACTTCCCCAACGCGTTCTCGCCCGGCCAAAGGTAGCGCGCCGTCGCCTCGTTGACGACCACGACCCTCTGCGCGCCCGCCGCGTCGCGCTCGTCGAAGTCGCGACCCGCGAGCAGCGAGATGCCCATGCTGCGGAAGTATCCGGGGCTCGTGACGAGGTAGTCGGGCGTGAATTTAAGCTCCTGCGGCGTACGCCCCTGCACCTCGACGCTGCGCGAGCTTCGGCCGGGGCTTAAAGGGACGCGCGAGACGACCGCCGCCGACTCGACCTCGGGCGAGGCGGCGACCCGCTCCAGCACGCGGCCGACGAAGGCTGCGCGCTGCGACTGCTCCGGGTAGCGCGCCTGCGGCAGCGTGAGCTGCGCGGTCAAAACCTGCCCGGGGTCGAAGCCGAGCGGCACGTCGAGCAGGCGGTTGAAGCTGCGTATGAGGAGGCCCGCCCCCGTCAAAAGCACCGCCGCCAAAGCTATCTCCGAGACCACGAGCACCCTGCGCGCGCGGTTCGAGCGCGCCCCGCCCGAGCCGGCGCGCCCGCCCTCCTTCAGCGCGCCGTTCAAATCCTGATTGGCCAAATTCAGCGCCGGGAAGAGGCCGAAGGCCAGCGCCGAGACGAGCGAGACGAGCGCCGTGAAGGCCAGCACGCGCGCGTCGAGCGCGAGCGGCATCCCGCCCGCCATCTCTCCGGGCAAGAGCGCCCTGAGCGGCGGCAGCGACCACAGCGCCAGCAGCACGCCGAGGCCGCCCCCGGCGAGCGCGAGCAGAAGGCTCTCGGTCAAAAACTGTCTCACGAGCCGCACGCGCCCGGCGCCCAGCGCCAGCCGCAGCGCAATCTCCTTCTGCCGCGTCGCGCCGCGCGCGAGCAGGATGTTGGCGACGTTGGCGCACGCTATCAGCAGCAGAATCGCGACCGCGCCGACCAGCATCATAAGCGCGGGGCGCGTCCCGCCGACCACGTCCTCGTGCAGCGTGTAGACCGAGGCCGAGATCGACTCCTCGTCTTTGCCGTACTGCTGCTTGAGTCTTCCGGCGATGGCCTTCGCCTCGGCGTTTGCCTGCTCAAGCCCCACGCCCGGCCGCAGGCGGCCGACGACTTCAAAGTACTGCCAGCCGCGCTTCGTCGTAGGGTCCTGCGTTATGCGCAAGGGGTGCTCCGGCACCGCGTAACGCGAAGAGGCCCACAGCTCAACCTCCTCCGGAAACTGGAAGCCCTCGGGCATCACCCCGACCACCGTCCGCGGCTCGCCGTCGAGGTCGATGCTCTGCCCCAGGACGCTCGCGTCGCCGCCGAACTTCCTCTGCCAGAGCGCGTGGCCGAGGACGACGACGCGCGGGCCGCCCGGCGCGTCCTGCGCCGGGGTGATGTGCCGCCCGTGTCGCGGCGCGACGCCCATCACCGAGAAGAAATCCGGCGAGACGACGACCCCGCTCACGCGCTCCGAACCCTCCCGAGAAGCCATGTTGAAGGAGAACTCGCGGTAGGCCGCGAGGTGCTCGAAGGCTTCCGCGCGCGCGTAGCCTTCGAGAAAGTCCGCGGGCGAGACTGAGAAATCGTTGCCCGCCGCGTCGCGCGCGTAGAGCTTCACCACGCGCCCCGGCTCCGGGTAGGGCAGCGGCCGCAGCAGCACCGCGTCGATGACGGTGAAGATGGCCGTGTTGGCCCCGATGCCGAGCGCCAGCGTCAGCACCGCGACGGCCGTGAAGCCCTTGTTCTTCAACAGCGTGCGCACGCCGTACTTCGCGTCGCGCAGGATACTCTCCAACATGCCGCCTCCCCTCACCTCGTACGCCGCATCCCTGACCGCGCAGACGTTGCCGAAACTCCTCAGCGCCTCGCGGCGCGCCTCGGCCGGCGTCATCCCCGCGCGGACGTTCTCCTCGGTCGCCATCTCGACGTGCGCGCGCATCTCCCTGTCGATGTCGCCGAGCACTCGCTCGCGCCCGAAGAGCCCGCGCAGCCGTGCCCCCACGATGTTGAGCCACTTCGACAACGGAAAACTCCTCAAGTGGCCTGCCGTATCTTAGAGATGGCCAACGACAGGCGATCCCATCTCGCCTCCTCGACGCCGAGCCGTTTCCGGCCCGCGGCGGTCAGCGTGTAGAACTTCGCCTGCCGCCCCGTCTCGTTCGTCTCCCAGCGCGAGGTCACCCAACCCTTCTGCTCGATGCGGTAGAGCGCGGGGTAGAGCGAGCCCTGCTCGACCTGTAGCATCTCCTCGGACAACTGCCGTATGCGCTGGATGACGCCGTAGCCGTGGAGCGGCCCGAGCGAGAGCGCCTTCAGGATGAGCATGTCGAGCGTGCCCTGTAGCAGGTCGGCTTTGTTTTTCGTCATCGAATCTCCCACGCGGCCGCGATGCCTAGAACGGGTAGGCATCATACGAGCGCAAGCCTAGAGTGTCAAGGCATGAATTCGCCTCGCGGTCGTTTGTGATTTTGGGTCGCGGGGCGGGGCGGCCGGTCGCGTCGTCGGCTTTTACGTCTCGACGACGCGCGTGGAGACGCCGAGCCACGAGCCCGAGGCGGAGCGGCCGGCGACGTAGACGGGCATGTTGATTGTGCCGACGCGGAAGACTTTCAGGTCGGAGAGGTTCGCTTCGAGCAGTCGCCGGAGCGCCTGAAACCTGCGCGCGACCGTCCGCTCTTCCGCGCCCTTCCAGTCGGGCTCGGACGCGGGGGCGCGGAAGAACTGTTCGACGGTGCTCGTCTCGACCGGCGCGTCCGGGGGATTTTTATCCAGCCCGCGCAAGGCTTCGGGCGTCGGCTCCGTCTTGCCCCAGTCGAAGACCTCCACGGGGTAGTCCGACTCGCTCATGTAGTTGAGGCCGCGCGTCGCCTCCCTCAGCTCTTTCAAAAGTTGCTCGTCCGTCATCGCTGGCCGTCCCTTCAAAAGTCGGTTTCGTGAAATCGTTTGCCGGGGCCTGATCCCGCCCGGCCGTGCTTCCCGCGTTACGTGTGTGGGGGACTCCCACACGGAGGCTCTTATGCAAAAAGTTTACACGGTCACGGCGTCCGCGCTGGCGGAAGCCCCGGCCGAGACAGTCTACGCGATTCTGGCCGACTACCGCGACGGCCACCCGCACATCCTGCCGCGCAAGTACTTCACCTCGCTCGCGGTCGAGCGCGGCGGCTTCGGCGACGGCACGGTCATACGCTTCGGGATGCGCGCCTTCGGCAAGACGCGCGAGGCGCGCGCCGCCGTCACCGAGCCCGAGCCCGGCCGCGTGCTGGTCGAGACGGCGCTCGACAAGGGCGGGCCGGTGACGACCTTCGTCGTCGAGCCCGAGGGCAGCGGCGCTCGCGTCACCTTCAGGACGCAGATGACTTCCCGCGGTGGTCTTCTGGGGGCGGCCGAGCGGTTCGTGGCGTCGAGGTTCCTGAAACGAGTCTACGCGCTTGAGCTGGCGCAGCTCGGCGAGTTCGCGCGGAAGTTGAGCACCGTGAACCTGACGCACGCGTGGGCGCAGGCGGGCCGGTAAAC
>JBEVKV010000507.1:0-4786 GCA_040509515.1 Pyrinomonadaceae bacterium
CCTTTCTTTTGACACTCTTTCCGCGGCTCTGTTACGCTCGGGTCGCTCTTTTGGCACTCCCCCGGACACGCGCCTCTTCGATGCTCTATCGCTCGCTGCTGCGACCCCTGCTCTTCAAGTTGCCGCCGGAGACGGCCCACGAGTTCGCCCTTCACGCGCTCTCGCTCGGCCTCGGCACGGCGGCGGTGCGCGGCGCGGGCGCGGCAGAGTTCGCCGGGCTCAGACGCTTCGGCCTGAGCTTCAGCAACCCGGTCGGCGTCGCCGCGGGCTTTGACAAGAACGGGCTGGTGGCGCGGCCGCTCGCGCGGCTCGGCTTCGGCTTCGTGGAGGTCGGGACGGTGACGAGGCTCCCGCAGCCCGGCAACCCGCGCCCGCGCCTCTTCCGCCTACCCCTCGACCGCGCGCTCGTCAACCGGCAGGGCTTTAACAACGACGGCGCAGAGGCGTTGGCGCGGCGTCTTGCGCGCGCGCGCCCCGACTGCGTGCTCGGCGTCAACATCGGCAAGAGCCGCGTCGTCCCCGTCGAGGAGGCGAACGAAGACTACCTCGCCAGCTTCGAGACGGTCAGGCCGCACGCGGACTACGTCGCCGTTAACGTCAGCTCGCCAAACACGCCGGGGCTGCGCGAGCTACAACGCGCCGACCTGCTCTCTTCGCTGCTCGGCGCGCTGCAACGCCGCAACCGCGAACTCGCGGCGGCCGAGGGTCGCGCGCCGCTGCCGCTGCTCGTCAAGGTCGCGCCCGACCTCGGCGCGGGCGAGCTTGAGACGATAGTCGGGGCGGCGCTCGGCGCGGAAGTGGCGGGCGTCATCGCTACGAATACGACGACGGCGCGCGCGGGGCTCCGCACGGCCCCGCAAACAATCGCGGCGTGCGGTGAAGGCGGACTGAGCGGCGCTCCGCTCCGCACGCGTTCGACGAAGATGGTCGCCGCGCTCAGGCTCCTGACGCGAGGCGCTCTGGAGATTGTCGGCGTCGGCGGCATCTTCAGCGCCGAGGACGCGTGGGAGAAAATCTGCGCGGGCGCGGGCCTCGTCCAGCTTTACACGGGCTTCGTCTACGAGGGTCTGGGCGTCGCGCGGCGCATCAACGAGGGGCTGGCGGCGCTCGTCGAGCGCCACGGCTTCCGCACGCTCGACGAGGCCGTCGGCTGCCGCGCCGAGGAGCTTGCGGCCGCCTGAATTTGAGAGCGCCGCTGTCAGAATTTAAAGACTTGGGAGGAGGAAGCTCGATGGCGACAGGCACGGCCGGGGCCGTCTCGGCGAGGGAGAAACTCATCGTCGCGCTCGACGTGGAGACGGCCGCCGAGGCGCTCAGACTCTTCGGCGAGCTTCGCGGCGAGGCGGGCATGTTCAAAGTCGGCTCGCAGCTTTTCACGGCGGCCGGCCCCGAACTCGTCCGCCGGCTCGTGTCCGAGGACGCGCGCGTCTTCCTCGACCTCAAGTTCCACGACATCCCGAACACCGTCGCCGCGGCCGCGCGCGAGGCCGTGCGGCTCGGCGTCAAACTCTTCAACGTCCACGCCTCGGGCGGCGGCGAGATGATGCGCCGCGCGGCCGAAGCCGTCTCCGAAGAGGCGGCGCGCCTCGGAATCGAAAAGCCGAGCCTCATCGCCGTCACCGTCCTGACGAGCATGGACGCCGACTCTTTAACCGAGACGGGCGTCGCCGCCGCGTCGGTCGAGGAGCACGTCCGGCGGCTCGCGCGTCTCGCCGACGCGTCGGGACTCGACGGCGTCGTCGCCTCGCCGCACGAAATCATCCCCGTCCGCGAGTCAATCGGCCGCGAAGGCTTCCTCGTCGTGACGCCGGGCGTCCACCCCTCGGCCTCTGCCTACGCAGACCAGAAGCGCGTCACCTCGCCCGCCGATGCGGTTCAAAGGGGCGCGGACTTCGTCGTCGTCGGCCGCGCCATCCTCAACTCGCCCGACCCCGCGCGGGCCGCGCGCGCCGTCGTCGAAGAGATGGAGAGAGGAAGTAGACGGTAGTCAACGGCTTTCCATGAGCGTCGAGTATCAAAAGGTGGGGAGCGGCCCGGCATTCGTGTACGTCTGCGGCATCGAGGGTTCGGGGAAGCTCTTTTACAAGCAGGCCGAAGACCTCGCGCGCGACCACACGGTCGTCAGCTTCCCGCTGCGCGCCGCGGGGCGTTACGAGATGCCGCGTCTCGTCGAAGACCTCGCGTGGGTCATCCGCGAGGCCGGCGGACGCGCGACCGTGCTGGGCGAGTCCTTCGGGGGCTTGCTGACGATGGCCGCCGCGCTCGGTCACCCCGAGCTGTTCGAGCGCATGATCCTCGTCAACACGTTCCCGCACTTCTCTTCCCGCATGAAGATTCACGCGGGCTGCCTGCTCTTTCAGGCGTTCTACCCGATGCTCAAGGCGCACCGGACGCGCACGGCGCGCCACGTCCTCTTCAGCCCCGACGTGGAAGAGGAGGACAGGCGGCTCTTCCGCGAGCACACGCACGATGTCGGACGCGAGGGCTACGTCTCGCGCATGCGCATCATACGCGACACAGACCTGCGACCCCGGCTCGGCGAGATTCAAACGCCGGCGCTCGTCGTCGCGGGGACGGCCGACCGCCTGCTCGACAGCGTGCGGGCGGCGCGTCTGATGGCGGCGGGGCTCCCGCGCGCGCGCCTCAAGCTGCTCGAAGGCGTCGGGCACACCGCGCTCCTCTCGGGGCGCGTGCGCGTGCGCGACTGGCTCGGCGAGTTTGAAAACCTTTGAGGCCGAAAACTTTCGAGCCCGCCGGGCGGCAACCGCGGAACGGAGGCGCGCGCCGCGCGTGTAAACGTTGACGCCCGGCGTTTGTAGCGCGCGGGCGAAATTTGCGAAGATGTCTTTAACCGTTAAGACGTCTCAGGCCGTGAAAAGGGGTGACTGTTTGGGTCGAGGTTCGCGCGCGAAAATTCTGCTGACGGCGGCTCTTGCCGCGCTATGCCTGTGTGCCGCCGCCCGCGGGCAGCAGGCGCGCACGGACATCAACGCCTCCCCCTTCTCGCAGACGCCCTACGCCGTCGGCGAGCGGCTGACCTACACGGTCTCCTTCTCTAACTTCCCGACGGCCGCGCACGTCGAGATGCAGGTCACGGAGCGCGGCCCGCTCTACGGGCGCGAGGGCGTAGAGCTGCGCGCGAGCGTCGAGACCATCGGCGTCGTCGCGGCCGCGCTCTACGCGCTCAACAACTCTTACGCTTCCTTCGTCGACCCCTCGACGGGCATCCCCTACCGCGCGCGGCAGTCCATCCGACAGGCCGGGCGCGTGCAGGACGTGACGCAGGACTACAACACGCCGCTCGGCACTTCGGCGCTTCCGCCCGGCCGCGACATGCCCGTCATGGCCGGCTCTTACGATTTCCTCTCAGCGCTCTACCGCATACGCGCGCTGCCGCTCTCGCAGGGCGCGGTCTACGCGCTCGCGGTCAGGAACGGCGAGACGACCTACGACGCCGAGGTGCGCGTGACCGGGCGCGAGATGATGAAGACCAACATCGGCTCGTCGAACGTCATCGTCACGCAGGTGCGCGTGCGCGACAACAGGGAGGCCGACGACTACCGCCTACGCCTCTACTTCACAGACGACGAGCGGCACGTCCCCGTGCTCATCACCGCGCGCCACCGCGCCGGCGAGGTGCGTGTGGAACTGGCGAGCGCCGAGGTTCAACCCGGCGCGCCCGGCGCCGGAGTCGCCGCCGCGATGCCTTCGCCGGCGCAGCCCGCCGCCACGCCCACGCCCGCGCCGCCCGCCGTCACGACGCCGCCGAGCCCCGGCACGCGCCCCGCGCCGGGAACTCCGGCCGTCACCCTGCCCGCCGAGCTTCCGTTCAAGCCGGGCGAGCAGTTGAACTTCAACTTCTTCCTCGGCGCGGCGGCGCAGCCCGTGGGCACCGCCTCGTTCCTCGTGCGTCCGCGCGCGCGTTACTTCAACCGCGAGGGGCTCCAACTCACGGCCAACCTGCAGACCACCGGCCCGGGGCAGACGCTCTTCCCCGTCAACGACCAGATCAGCTCCTTCGTAGACGTTTCGACCGTGCTCCCCTTCCGCACAGAGCTTTCGCTCGTCGAGGGTAAGCGGCGCGCGCGCCTCGTCGTCTCGGCCGATCAGGGCAGCGGCAGCGCCCTCTTCGAGGACGGGACGCGCGTCGAAATGCCCGTCGGCACGCACGACCTGCTCTCGGTCTTCTACGCGTTGCGCTCCTTCGACCTGACGCCCGGCAAGCGCAACGCCGTCTCGCTGCTCGTCAACAAGCGCCCGCGGCTGCTCTTCGTCACGGCTCTGCGCGCCTCGACGCTCCAACTCGGCGGGCAGCAGATACCGGCCGTCGAGCTGGCGCTCCAGACGAGCGACCCGGACGGCGACCGGCTCACGCTCCGACTCTGGGTGAGCACGGACAGGCGCCGCCTCCCGCTCCGCCTGACCGCCGTGACCCCGCTCGGCCCCGTCCGCGCCGACCTCGCCATCATCCCGACCGCGCTCCAGTGAACCGGCACGATGAACCGGCCCGTTAAGCCGGAGCCGCCGACCTCCGACCTCCTGCGCCGCTCGTTCTCTGTCACGCCTTGCGTCGTCCAGATGAAATTGAAATTTATTTTCAACAGGAGTATAGTTCTCCGTGGCGTCGTTGCGATTCCTGAGGGCGGCGTCTTTATCCTGAACCCGTCGTCATCGTTCAAAGGCTTATGAGTCTCGCCTACACAGCACCGACACAGGGGGACGAGCTCCCGAAGCGCGCCGAAGGTTTGACGCCGGCGGCCGTCCCGCTCGACAGTCTGGACGCGGG
>JBEVKV010000508.1:0-3073 GCA_040509515.1 Pyrinomonadaceae bacterium
TGAAGAGCCAGGCGAATCTGGAAGCGCGAATCGAACAGGTCAACGTCAACTTAGGCGCGAGGATAGACGAAACCGATAGGCAAATCGCCGAAACGAACAGACAGCTCAACGAATTCGCGAGCATGCAGACAACGTTCATTCAGGTCGTCACACGCACGTTCGAGGCGCAGGACGCAATTAACAAGCGCACGGACGATAAGTTGAACGCGCTCATCGACACGGTTAACAGGATGCTCGGCGGCCTCGGCAGTAACCCTTAAATCTTTGCGCGCAGTCGGGCCGCGGGGTGAGGTTGACGGCGGGGGTAGTTTGCGCCACTTCAGGTACATGGACACACAGGGCATAGCGATACTCGGCTCGACCGGCTCAATCGGGTGCAGCACGATGAGCGTGGTCGAGTCTTTTAGCGACCGCCGCTTCCGCGTGGTGGCGCTCGCGGCGGGGCGCAACGTCGAGCGTCTGGCCGCGCAGGTCGAGCGGCACCGGCCGGAACTCGCCGCCGTCGAGGACGAGGAGTGCGCCGCGCGTCTGAAGGACGAGTTGAAGAAGCGGGGCGTCGCCGCGCCGCGCGTGTCCGTGGGCGAGGCCGGGCTCGTCGAAGTGGCGACGCACGAAGCGGCGCGGACGGTCGTGAGCGCGACGGTCGGCGCGGTCGGGTTCGTGCCGACGCTGCGCGCGCTCGAAGCGGGGAAGCGGGTCGCGCTCGCCAACAAGGAGACGCTCGTCATCGCGGGCGAGTTGATGACGCGCGCGGCCGAGGCGTCGGGCGCGGAACTGCTCCCGGTCGACTCCGAGCACAACGCGCTCCACCAGTGCATGCGCGGCGAGCGGCGCGAGGAGGTGCGCCGGCTCATCCTGACGGCCTCGGGCGGCCCCTTCCGCGAGAAGAGTCTCGGGGCGATGCGCGCGGCGACGGTCGAGGAGGCGATGCGCCACCCGACGTGGAGCATGGGCGCGAAGATAACGATTGACTGCGCGACGCTGATGAACAAGGGGCTCGAAGTCATCGAGGCGCGCTGGCTCTTCGGCTTCGGCGCGGACGAGATCGACGTAGTCGTCCACCCCGAGTCGGTCGTCCACTCGATGGTCGAGCTGGTGGACGGCTCGGTCATCGCGCAGCTCGGCGTCACGGACATGCGCCACGCCATCCAGTACGCGCTCACGTACCCCGAGCGCCACCCTTCGGCGGCGCTCCCGCCGCTCGATTTGACCAAGCTCGGCGGGCTCCACTTCGAGCGGCCCGACTACGAGCGCTTCCCGTGCCTGCGTCTGGCCTACAGGGCTTTGCGCGCGGGCGGGACGCTGGCGGCGGCGCTGAACGCCGCGAACGAGGAGGCCGTCAAAGCCTTCCTCGACCGCCGCATACGCCTGACCGACATCCCGCGTGTGACCGAGGCCGTGATGGACGCGCATGTGACGCGCCCCGTCGTGAGCCTCGACGTGGTGCTCGAAGTCGACCGCGAGGCGCGCGCCGCCGCCGCCGGGGAGATAGCCCGACTGGGCGAAGGCTCGAAGGCCGTCGCCTGAGATTTCAAATTTCAAATCTGAAATTTCAAATTCTCAATGGTTTGACGGGCGCGTGCGCGGCACGTACACTTTTTCGGTACAACCGGGCGGGGAGTCTCCGCCTCTAATTTTTTGTCGCGGCCCCGGCTCTCAGACTGAAAAGAAGTTGATTTTATGAACCTGCTCGCCCTGCTCGCCTTCGTCTTCATCCTCGGCTCAGCGGTCATCCTGCACGAGTTCGGCCACTTCATCGTCGCCAAGCTGCTCGGCATACGCGTCGAGACCTTCTCGGTCGGCTTCGGCAAGCGCCTCTGGGGGCGGCGTTGGGGCACGACCGACTACAGGCTCTCGCTCATCCCGCTGGGCGGCTACGTCAAGCTCGGCGGCGACGACTCGAACGCGGGGCTGGAGGAGGGCGGCGCCGAAGAGATTCCGCAGAAGGAGCGTTTCGACCTTCGCCCGCGCTACCAGAAGTTTCTCGTCGGCGTGGCCGGCCCCGTGATGAACATCCTGACGGCGCTGGCCATCCCGTTCGTCGCGGCGATGACGGTCGGGGTGCCGGCCACGCCCTCGCCGATGGTCAGTCAGGTGCAGCAGGGCGGGGCGGCCGAGCGCGCGG
The DNA here is from genome assembly GCA_040509515.1 of Pyrinomonadaceae bacterium. GTDB lineage: Bacteria > Acidobacteriota > Blastocatellia > Pyrinomonadales > Pyrinomonadaceae > QHXN01. The sequence goes on from JBEVKV010000508.1 coordinate 2,126, forward strand.
GGATGAAGGCGGGCGACCGCATCGTCTCGTTCGACAACGAGGAGAACCCGACCTGGCGCTGGATGAACGTCGTGGCGACCGTCAAGCGGACGCAGGACATCCCGTTCGTCGTCGAGCGCGACGGGCAGCGCGTGCCGCTCGCCATCCGGCCGAACGTCATACAGGAGGGCGGGCACGAGATAGGCGACCTCGAATTCCTGCCCGACCTCGGCGTGCACCCGGTCGTCATCGACAGGGTCGTCGAAGACTCGGCGGCCGCGTCGGCGGGGCTCAAGTCGGGCGACCGTTTGGTCGCGCTCGACGGCGAGCCGGCGCGTAACTCGGCGCAGGTCAGGGAGTACGTCGGCACGCATCTGGGGCAGGTGCGTTTAACGGTCGAGCGCGAGGGCGGGCGGGTCGAGCTGACCGCGCCCGAGAGGAAGCCCGACAACAAGACGCTCGGCGTCTACTTTCAGGCCCCGCCGCAGGCCCCGCTCGAAAGGGTCGGCCCCGGCGAGGCGGCCGCGGTCGCGGTCAGCACCAACGTCGAAATCCTGCGGCTGACGGGCATGGCTCTGGGGCAGGTCTTCACCGGCAACCTCGCCGTCGGCGAGGCCGTGGGCGGCCCCATCGCCATCGCGCAGGCGTCTTATCAGGCGGCGGTCAACTACGGCTGGGGCGGCGTCTTCGACATGCTCGGCTTTCTCAGCCTGAATCTCGGCATCTTCAACCTGTTGCCCATCCCCGTCCTCGACGGCGGCATGATCTTCATGCTGCTCGTCGACGGAATGCTGGCGCTCGTCGGGATGAAGCTCTCGCTGCGGATGCGCGAGCGCATCCAGCAGGTCGGCTTCGTCTTCCTGCTCCTGCTGATGGGCTTCGTCATCATCAACGACGTGACGAAGATCGCCCCGCGCTGGTTCGGCGGGAAGGAGAAGCCCGCGGCGACGCAGACGAAATAAGCAGGTG
>JBEVKV010000509.1:0-6633 GCA_040509515.1 Pyrinomonadaceae bacterium
GGCCGGGTCTTCGGCGCGCGGCCGGCGCGTCTAGAATACCGGCGAGCCGCCGCCGCCCAGACAACAGGCGCGTGCGCACCGTGCGTTCGCGCGCGCGCACGCGACGTGACAAGCGTTCTGCGACGCGGGCGGCTCGTACTGACAGGCGTCGTCGCATGCCAGCATCTCATAGCCGCAGCCGCAGTCGTCGCCCGAGCAGGCGCGTACGCTGTCCGTCGTCGAGACCGACACCAACAGAGTCAACAGCAGGAGCAGCAGCAAGAGTTTCTTTCTCAACATGGATATTCTCCTTTGCAGGTCGAACCGTGGTTGACGCGGGCGGACGGTGCGGACTCTCATCCGCCCCGATTCAAACGGACGCGCGGCCGGCGCGTCTAAAACACCAGCGGGCCGCCGCCGCCGCCGGAACAACAGGCTCGTGCGCATTGAACCGACGCGCTGATACAGCCGTGTCGACACGCCTGCTGGTATTGCGGCGGCTCGAACTGGCAGTCGTATTGGCATATCTGCGCGTCGATGCCGCAGTCGCAGTTGTCGCCCGAGCAGGCGCGTGCGTTCTCGGTCGTCGAGACCGACACCAGCAACGTCAACAGGAGGAGCAGCAGCAGGAGTTTCTTTCTCAACATGGGTCATTCTCCTTCGTAGGGTAAGGGCGGAGTTGACGTGTGAGCGGTGCGCGAATCGGAACCCCGTGGGCGTGGGATTCCGCCGAGGCGTGACGGGCCGCAGACTTCTTTAAGAGACTCGGGGGACGGCGGTCGTGCCCGGCCCGCGAGTCTCGGAAATCGTACGAACATCCGAACTGTTCGGCGCACACTCTTCGTCGCGGGGAGACGGTCGGAGCCTCAATCTACTCGCGCCGCCGCGCGCCGTGAACACTCTTGTGCCGAGCCGGACGCGGCTCGTGATGAGTCGGACTCTTCGTTGACGGGATGGTTCGGGGCCGCTGACGTTCGGCGCGCGGAGGGTGTAAAATCGCGTGTGTATATGCTCTCTTACATTCTTAAAGGATGAATCCTTCGATGACTAAAGAAGCGACGGAGACGAAGGCGGCGGACACGCGAGTCGAGTCGGACTCGATGGGCGAGGTGGAGGTGCGCGCGGACAGGTATTGGGGGGCGCAGACCGAGCGCTCGCTGCACCACTTCGACATCGGTTTCGACGTGATGCCGAGGGAGATGGTGCGCGCGCTCGGCATCCTCAAGAAAGCCGCGGCGCTGGTCAACGAGGAGTTGGGGAAGCTGCCCGCGGACAAGGCGCGTTTGATAGAGCGCGCGGCCGACGAGGTCATCGAGGGGAAGCTGGACGAGCACTTCCCGCTGCGCGTGTGGCAGACGGGCTCGGGGACGCAGACGAACATGAACGCCAACGAGGTCATCTCGAACCGCGCCATTGAGATGGCGGGCGGCGAGATGGGCAGTAAAAAACCCGTCCACCCGAACGACCACGTCAACATGTCGCAGTCGTCGAACGACACCTTCCCCACGGCCATGCACATCGCCTCGGCCGAGCAGATGCGAAAGCTCATCCGCGAGGTCGGGCGGCTGCGCGACGCCATCGACGCCAAGGCGCGCGAGTTCGCCGACGTGGTCAAGATCGGGCGCACGCACTTGCAGGACGCGACGCCGCTGACCGTCGGGCAGGAGTTCGGCGGGTGGGCCTCGCTGCTTGAGCGCGACATCGAGCGCCTCGAAGCGGTGATGCCCGGCCTCTACGACCTCGCCATCGGCGGGACGGCCGTGGGCACGGGTCTCAACTCGCACCCCGAGTTCGCCGAACGCGCGGCGGCGAAGATAGCCGAGCTGACCGGGCTCCCCTTCAAGCCGCACCCGAACAAGTTCGCGGCGCTCTCGGCGCACGACGAGATGGTGTTTGCGAGCGGCGCTCTGAAGACGCTCGCCGCGTCGCTGATGAAGATCGCGAACGACATACGCTGGCTCGGGTCGGGGCCGCGCGCCGGGATAGGCGAGCTGGTGCTCCCCGAGAACGAGCCGGGGTCGTCCATCATGCCGGGGAAGGTCAACCCGACGCAGTCGGAGGCGATGACGATGGTCGCCGTGCAGGTGATGGGCAACGACGCCGCCATCGGGTTCGCGGGCTCGCAGGGCAACTTCGAGCTGAACGTCTTCAACCCCGTGATGGTTCACAACCTGCTCCACTCGATACGGCTGCTCAAGGACGCCTGCCGCGGCTTCGTGGACTTCTGCGTCGAGGGGCTGGAGCTGAACCGCGCGCGCATCGAAGAGAACCTGCGGCAGTCGCTGATGCTCGTCACGGCGCTGAACCCGCACATCGGTTACGACAACGCGGCGAAGATAGCCAAGCACGCGCACAAGAAGGGCGGCACGCTGCGCGAGGCGGCCGTAGAACTCGGCCTGCTCACGCCCGAGCAGTTCGACGAGTACGTCAAGCCCGAGGAGATGACCCACCCGTAATACCGGCGAATCGGAGCCGCCCGCCGCCCCGGGATTTATTACAAACTCCCGGGGCGGCGTTCGCATCTAAATGGCGGCCCGGGAAAGCAGGCGGCGGCGCTTGCGGGTCGTCGGTTTGAAAGCTTATATTTCGCGTTTCGCGCAGGCGGCGGCGGAAAGAACCGAGAGGGCTTAAAAGATGACCACGGCTGTCGAGACTCTTGAAGTGCAGGATTTGGCGAAGGCGCCGGCGCTCGAAGACTACTTCGGGCAGTCGGAGGCCGAGCTTTTCGAGCGCATCGAGGCGGCGCGCCGGCGTTTGGGCTCGCGCCTCGTCATCCTCGGCCACCACTACCAGCGCGACGACGTGGTCTGCCACGCGGACTACATGGGCGACTCTTTCAAGCTCGCCAAGCTCGCGGCCGAGCGCCCCGAGGTCGACTTCGTCGTCTTCTGCGGCGTCCACTTCATGGCCGAGTCGGCCGACATCCTCAAGCCCGGCGACCAGAAGGTGATTTTGCCAGACCTCGGCGCGGGCTGCTCGATGGCCGACATGGCGACGGCCGAGCAGGTCGAAGACGCGTGGGAGCAGTTGGGCGCGCTCGGGCTGCTCGACGAGTTCAAGGTCGCGCCCGTCACCTACATGAACTCTTCGGCCGCCATCAAAGCCTTCTGCGGCGAGCACGGCGGCGTCGTCTGCACTTCGTCAAACGCCATCCCGCTCTTCGACAAGTATCTGAAGGAGGCCGACAAGCTCTTCTTCTTCCCTGACCAGCACCTGGGTCGCAACACCGGCGTCAAGTTCGGCATCCCGCTCGACGAGATGGCGCTGTGGGATCCGAACAAGGAGCTTGGAGGCAACACCCCCGAACAGCTCCGCAAGGCGAGGCTCATTCTCTGGAAGGGTCACTGCTCCGTGCACGGCCGCTTCCGCCCGTGGCACGTCGATTCGATTCGCAAAGAGGTGCCGGGCATCAAGGTGCTCGTCCACCCGGAGTGCGAGCGCGAGGTCGTCGAGAAGTCCGATTTGAACGGCTCGACCGAGTTCATCATCAAGGCCATCGAGGGGTCGCCCGCCGGGTCGAAGTGGGCGGTCGGCACGGAGGTCAACCTCGTCACGCGTCTGGCCGCGCAGCACCCGGACAAGGAGATTCGCCTGCTCGCGCCCGACCTCTGCATGTGCGCCACGATGTACCGCATCGCGCCGCAGAATCTCGCGTGGGTGCTCGACTCGCTGGTCGCCGGCCGCGTCGTCAACCAGATCACCGTGGACGAGGAGACCGCCCGCTGGGCGCGCGTCGCCCTCGACCGCATGCTTGCAATCAAGTAACAAGTGATGAGTGATAAGAAAAGGCAAGACGCCTCTTTCTCTTATTCAACTCTTATCACTCATCACTCATCACCCTCTTATGGCTGACGCGAACGACCGCGTGCCCGAGAACGTGCCGGGCACTTATTACGTGGACACGAACTGCATCGACTGCGACGTGTGCCGCGACACCTCACCCGACAACTTCACGCGCGCCGACGCGGGCGGCTACTCCTTCGTGTTCAAACAGCCCCAATCCGACGCCGAGCGCGCCCTCTGCGAAGAGGCGCTCCTCGCCTGCCCCGTCGAAGCCATCGGCAACGACGGCGAGTGAAAAGTGATGAGTGATAAGAAAGACGGCGGGCCTCGCCCTCTTCTTATCACTCATCACTTTTCACTTTTCACTCATCACTAAACTCTTATCTTGATCCACCCGTCTTCGACGACGACCTCGTAGGTCTCGACGGGTTCGGAGGGTCGGTTGACGCACGCGCCGGAGCGCACGTCGAAGCGCCAGCCGTGCCAGTCGCACTCGACCGCGTGTCCGTGAAGCTGGCCGTCGGCGAGCGGCGCGCCCTTGTGCGGGCAGAAGTTCTCGACGGCGTAGAAGCGCCCGCCGATGCGGTAGAGCGCCAGCTCCTTGCCGCCGTGCAGCTCGACCGTCGCGCCGCGCCCTTCGGGAAGGTCTTCGACGCGCCCGACGGTGACGAGCTTTCCCTCGCGCGCGGGAGTTTTCGGGTTCGAGAATCTGCGTCCTGACGGCTGCATAACTTCCACGCATCCTAGCAAAACGCCCGCGCGCGCACCAACCGCCCCGCCCCGGCGCGCAAGTTCGCGCCCCCCGCGCGTTCAAAGCAGGTGTAGGAGGCTCTCCCTTTTTCAACTAGAATCCTCTCCCGTGCGAACGTCTTTAATTTAGAGGGGGAAAAGCAATCATGAGGAGAAGTCTGTCGTTGGTTCACTTCGCGATGTTGGCGCTCGCGCTCTGCTTCGGGGCGCGCGACGCTGCGGCGCAGGGCTCTGTGGCGACGCCGGGCGGGCAGCCGGCGGCGGCGCGCGCGCTGACGCGCGTCGTCGTCTCGGGTAACGCGGTCGTGCAGGCCGAGCCCGACACGGCCGTCGTCACGCTGGCCGTCGTCACGCAGAACGCGAACGCCTCGGAGGCGCAGGCAGAGAACGCCTCGAAGACCGACGCGGTGGTGCGCGCCGTCCGCGCCGCCGCCGGACAGGGCGCGGAGGTCAGGACGAGCGGCTACAGCCTACAGCCGCAGTACGCCTACAAGGAGGGCGCGCCGCCGACCATCACGAGCTACATCGCGCGCAACGCCGTCACCGTGACGATGGGCGAGCTGGCGCGCGTCGGGCGCGTCATCGACGCCGCCTCGGCCGCGGGCGCGAACAGCGTGGACGGCCTCGCCTTCACGCTCCGGCGCGACGAGCAGGCGCGCGAGCGCGCTCTCACAGAGGCGACGCGCGAGGCCGCCGCCAAGGCGCGCGTCATCGCGCAGACGCTCGGCGGGCGCGTCGTCCGCGTCGTCGAAGTGCAGGAGGCGGGCACCTTCCGCCCGCCCGTCCCGCGCAACGAATACGATACGGCTCAGGTCGCGTCGATGAAACAGGCGAACGTCGCCACGCCCATCGAATCCGGCACGCTCGAAATCCGCGCCGAAGTCCAGCTCGTCGCGGAGGTCGAAGTCAGAGAATAAGCGGGGGAAGGGGGAAGGGGTAAAGGGCAAGGAAGAAGGCGGGCGCGCCTCTCCCCTTGCCCCTTCCCCTTGACCCTTGACCCTTTCACTTTCCCCCTTCACCCTTCCCCCTGTATAATCGGCCTCAAGTTCCCCTCGACGTAAATTCGACGTGACCCGGCCCGCGCCAAAGTGTGCGCGGGCGGCCGTCGGCGTCGGGGGTTTCGGGGAGGCTTCGGATGTCCAGACACCGTGGGGACTGGGACGACGACTTTTACGCGGGCGAGCCGCGGCCGCGACGCCGCGACGACGGGCCGGAGTTCGGCCCGCCTCGGGGCCGCTACGAGCACGACGAGCGCGACGTGCCGCGCGGCGGGCGACACTTCGGCGTGCGCGGCGACTACGACGACCGCGCTTACGGGCGCGGCGACTTCTACCGCGACGACTACTACGCGGGGCGCGGCTCTCGCGAAGATGCCGGGCGCGACTTCCGCGAAGACCTTGAGCACCGTCGCCGTCTGCCGCCCGCGCCGCCGCGCGAGGGCTACGGGCGCGGGCCGCAGCGGGGCGGCGCGACGCGCTCGCACCTGCGCTGCCGCGACATCATGACGCGCGACGTGACGGTCGCCGCGCGCGAGACCACGCTCGAAGAGGTCGCGCGCATGATGCGCGAAGAGGACACGGGCGTCATCCCCATCGTCGAGCAGGGCGAGACCAACTCCGACTCGGTCACGGAAGTCCAGCGCGTGCCCGCGCGCACGAGCGCCAACGGCCGCCTCGTCGGGCTCATCACAGACCGCGACATCGTCGTGCGCGCCATCGCCGAGGGGCGCGACCCGCGCACCACGCGCGCCGAAGAGGTGATGACGAAGGAGTTGCACACCGTCCGCCCCAACGACCGCGTCATCGAGGCCATCCGGCGGATGGGCGACAAGCAGGTGCGCCGCCTCCCCGTCGTAGACCGCGAGGGGAATTTGCGCGGCATCATCTCGATGGCCGACATCGCGCTCGAAACCGAGGCCGACCGCGAGCTGGGCGAGGCGCTCGAAGAAATCTCAAGCGGCTCGTCATTCTGGAACAGAATCTTTGCGTGAACCGTGAACCGTGACGAGATAAAAGCCGCTCTTACTCGTCACGGTTCACGGTTCATGCCCTTGTCACGGTTCACGGTTTACGTTCTTATGGCGAAATCAATCGAGCGTTACCTGCGGATGATGCCGAAGAC
>JBEVKV010000510.1:0-4036 GCA_040509515.1 Pyrinomonadaceae bacterium
AGATGCTCACGCCCGCACAGCTCTCGGCCTTCGACCGCGACGGCTTCCTCGTGCTGGAGGAGTTCGTCGCCGCGTCGGAGTGCGACCGCCTGCGCGCGCGCGCCGACGAGCTGGTCGAACGTTTCGAGCCGGGCGAGGTCGTCTCGGTCTTCACGACGCGCGAGCAGGCGCGCCGCAGCGACGAGTATTTTCTCGACTCCGGCGACAAGGTTCGTTTCTTCTTCGAGGAGGATGCGTTCGACGCGGGCGGCCGGCTCTCGAAGGAGAAGGCGCGCGCGATAAACAAGATCGGCCACGCGCTGCACGACCTCGACCCGGTCTTCCGACGCTTCTCGCGGACGCCCGCGCTCGCCGCGCTCGCCGGCGCGCTCGGGTACGCACGGCCGCTGCTCGTCCAGTCGATGTACATCTTCAAGCAGCCCTTGATAGGCGGCGAGGTGACGTGCCATCAGGACGCGACCTTCCTCTACACGGAGCCTCTGAGCGTGACCGGGCTCTGGTTCGCGCTCGAAGACGCGACCGTCGAGAACGGCTGCCTCTGGGCGCTCGCGGGCGGGCACAGGGCCGGGCTCAAATCGCGCTTCGTGCGCGCGGAGGGCGGCGGCACGCGCTTCGAGCACTACGACCGTGGGCCGTGGCCGACCGACGGGCTCGTCCCACTTGAAGTGAAGAAGGGCGCGCTCGTCGTCCTCCACGGCCTGCTCCCGCACCTGAGCCGCGCCAACCGCAGCCCGCGCTCGCGCCACGCCTACACGCTCCACCTGACGGAAGCGGGCGCGCGCTACCCCGAAGAGAACTGGCTGCGCCGCGCGCCCTCGATGCCCCCGCGCGGTTTCGACTGACCCTTCGCGCGCGACGCCCGAGTCGAGAAGAGGAGACAATACGTGACACTGATGCGCCGACTCGTGCCGGCCTTCCTGATCGTCTTCGCCGCCCTTTCGGCCTCCGCGCAGCCTTTCGACCAGCGGCTCTACCAGTCGCTGCGCTGGCGGATGATCGGCCCGTTCCGCGCGGGGCGCACGGTCGGCGCGACGGGCGTCCCCGGCCGCCCCAACGTCTTCTACATCGGCGTCAACAACGGCGGCGTCTGGAAGACCGACGATTACGGCCACACATGGTCGCCGATTTTTGACGACCAGCCCACCGGCTCCATCGGCGCGCTCGCCGTCGCGCCGTCGAAGCCCAACACGATTTACGTCGGCAGCGGAGAAGGCTTGCAGCGCCCAGACCTCTCGACCGGCGACGGGATTTATAAATCGACGGACGGCGGCGAGACGTGGGAGCACCTCGGGCTGAGAGACGGCCAGCAGATCGGCTCCATCATCGTCGACCCGCGCGACCCCGAGCGACTCTTCGTCGCGGTGCTCGGCCACCCCTACGGCCCCAACCCGGAGCGCGGCGTCTTCCGCTCGATTGACGGGGGGCGCACGTTCGAGAAGGTTCTCTACAAAGACGAAGACACCGGCGCGATTGCGCTCGCCTTCGACCCGACGACGGCGCGCACGGTCTACGCCGTGATGTGGCAGGCGCGGCAGGGGCCGTGGGAGAACGGCGCGTGGCAGGGGCCGGGCAGCGGCCTCTTCAAGTCCACCGACGGCGGGACGACGTGGCGTCAGTTGACGAAAGGCTTGCCAACCTTCGCGCAGGGGTTGGGGCGCATCGGCATCGCGGTCGCGCCTTCGGACGCGCGGCGGCTCTACGCCACCGTGGACTCGCCGCAGCTCGGCGGCATCTACCGCTCGGACGACGCGGGCGAGTCGTGGCGCAGGGTCACCGACGAGGCGCGCGTGTGGGCGCGCGGGAGCGACTTCGCCGAACTCAAAGTTGACCCGCGCGACCCCGATGTCGTCTACGCCGGCAGCATCGCCGCGTACCGCTCGGCCGACGGCGGCAAGACCTTCCACGCGTGGAAGGGCGCGCCCGGCGGCGACGACTATCACACCATCTGGATCAACCCGGAGAATTCACAGATTATCCTGCTCGCCACCGACCAGGGCGCGACCGTCACCGTCAACGGCGGCCGCACGTGGAGCAGTTGGTACAACCAGCCGACCGCGCAGTTCTACCACGTCTCGACCGACGACCAGTTTCCCTACTGGGTCTACGGCGGCCAGCAGGAGAGCGGCTCGGTCGGGACGACGAGCCGCGGCGACAACGGCGCTATTACGTTCCGCGACTGGCGCACCGTGGGAGCTGAGGAGTACGGCTACGTGGCGGCAGACCCTCTGAACCCGAACCTCGTCTACGGCGGCAAGCTCTCGCGCTTCGACAAGACGACGGGTCAGGTCACGAACGTCGCGCCCGAGGCGGTGCGCTCGGGCAAGTACCGTTTCCTGAGAACCGCGCCCGTCCTCTTCTCGCCCGTCGACCCGCGCGTGCTCTACTACGCCGGCAACGTCCTGTTCAAGACGACCGACGGCGGGAACAGTTGGGAGGTCATCAGCCCCGACCTCACGCGCGAGACTTACGACGTGCCCGAAACAATCGGCGTTTACCGAAAGCCCGAGATGGCGACGATGCCGCGCCGCGGCGTCATCTACACGGTCGCGCCTTCGCACAAGGACGTGAACACCATCTGGGTCGGCACCGACGACGGCCTGATTCACATCACGCGCGACGGCGGGAAGAACTGGAAGAACGTCACGCCGCCCGGCCTGACTGCGTGGAGCAAGGTCTCCATCATCGACGCCGGGCACTTCGACGACCGCACGGCCTACGTCGCGGTCAACCGCTTTCGCCTCGACGACCTGCGCCCGCACGTCTACCGCACGCACGACGGCGGCGAGACGTGGACGGAGATTGTTCGCGGCTTGCCGAACGACCCGGTCAATGCCGTCCGCGAAGACCCCGTCCGCAAGGGGCTGCTCTACGCGGGCACCGAGCGCGCCGTCTACGTCTCGTTCGACGACGGCGACCAGTGGCAGCCGCTCCGGCTCAACATGCCCGCGACTTCGATCCGCGACCTCGTCGTCCACCGCGACGACCTCGTCGTCGGCACGCACGGCCGCTCCTTCTGGATTCTCGACGACGTGACGCCGCTCCGCCAGCTCGACGCGCGGGTCGCCTCGTCCGACGCCTTTCTCTTCGCGCCGCAGACCGCCTACCGCGTCCGCCGCAACGTCAACACCGACACGCCGCTCCCGCCCGAAGAGCCGGCGGGGCAGAACCCGCCCGACGGCGCCGTCGTCAACTACTTTCTGAAGACGGACGCGCGCGACCCCGTCGTCCTCGAAATCTTCGACCGCGCCGGCAAGCTCGTCCGGCGCTTCCGCAGCGACGACCGCCCGGAGTTCGTTGACGAGAAGGAGTTGGCGCACCCGACCTACTGGGTGCGCCCGCCGCGCGTGCTGCCCGCGTCGTCGGGGATGCAGCGCTTCGTCTGGGACTTGCACCACCCGGAGCCGAAGGCGCTGCGGCGCGAGTTCCCCATCTCGGCCATCTACCGCGACACGCCGCGCTACCCGCTCGGCCCCGCCGTGCTGCCGGGCGAGTACACGTTGAAACTGACGGCCGCGGGCAAGACTCTCACGCGCACGCTCCGCGTCGAGATGGACCCGCGCGTGAAGACGCCGCGCGCCGGGCTCGAACGTCAGTTCGCGCTCTCGTCCGAGGCCGCCGAAGGGATGACGCGAACTTTCGAGGCGCTCGACGGTCTGAAGAAGTTGAGGGCGCAGCTTAAAGACCTGCGCGCCCGGCCGGGACTCGCGCCCGCGCTCGACGCCTCTCTCGCGACTCTCGAACGCAAGGCGGCGGCGCTCGAAACCGGCACCGCACAGGGCGCGCCCGCCACCAATTCCGCGCCGCCCGACTTCAACCAGCTCCACTCCTCGCTCGCGACGCTCTACAACGTCCTCCAACAGTCGGACGCCGCGCCGACGACGCAGGCCGTGTCGGCGTCGGCCGAACTGCGACGCCGCCTCGGCGAAGCGTCGGCGGCGTGGGACGAGTTGAAGGGCGGGGAAGTCGAGTCGCTCAACGCGCAACTCCGCGCGGCCGGGCTGCCGCCGCTGACGCTTCGGTAAGGTCAGGAGGAGAG
>JBEVKV010000511.1:0-13432 GCA_040509515.1 Pyrinomonadaceae bacterium
CAAAAACCTTCGGCCCGGCCTCTCGACGGTTGGTCGGGTTAGTCGCGGGATGCCGGACGGCCGGCGGCTAACGTCGGCGTCCGCGACCGCGACGCGGGCTCGGACTGACGGTGTCCTGTTCGCTGGCGCGCGGCTGCGCCTTCTGCGCCTTCTGCGCCTTCCCGCTCTTTAGGCCGAGGGCTTCGGGGCACTCGCAATCCTCGAACGCCTCGACGTTGATGTAGAAGCGGAAGTTGCCGGTCTTCTCGACGCCGAGCAGGAACTGCACGCTGACCGTCTCGCCGACCGCAATCGGGTTGCCTTCGAGGTTGATGTAGCCGACCCCGAGCGACGAGTTGAGTGCGCCGCCGTTCGACTGGTCGGGCGGCGTCTCGACGTAGGTGCCGCGCACGTCCACCTGTGTCCCGTTCGAGCGCGTGACCGTGATGTCGCCGGAGTCGAGCACGCGCAGGTCGGCGTCGGCGGGCGACGCCGTCGGGAAGGTCGTGATTTGAATGACGCGGAAGCTCAGGTAGTTGACGGGCTCGCCCGGGTTGTTCGTGACCGTGCGGCGGATGGACATCGTGCCGAACGACTTGTTCTGCCCCGTGTCGCCGAAGTCGCGCACGCGGTTCGGGGCCGCGCCCGCCGAGCGGGCGGTGTCGAGCAGCACGGCCGGGAAGTTCGCGTTGCGCTGGACGGGGCTGCCGAGCCCCTCGGGGCCCGGCGCGCCGAGGCTCTGCGTCACGCCCGAGGTGTCTACGCTGACGAAGTCGTTCTGGTTAAAGCCCGAGTCCTTCGGGAGTCCCGGCGTGGTGCAGCCGACGCCCTGAACGAAGGCGCACATCTGGCGCAGCCAACTGTACTCCTGCTCGCCGCCGACCTCGGGCCCGACGGCCAGCCCCGCGCCCTCGCGGTACAACTCGGGAACGCTTGAGTAGCCGACGGCGTCGAGCCGCTGGTCTATCGTGAAGAACGCCGGGTTGGCCGTGCGGAAGAGCGCGATGCCCGACTCGTCGAGGATGTTGAGGGTGTATTCCCCGTCGGGCAGCGAGTAGTCGAAGAGCGAGTAGCCGTCGATGTTGGCGATGAGGAAGTGGTGCCGCGCGGGGATGACGGTGCCGTTCGGGATGGTGAAACGCACCACCCCGTCCGAGGCCACCAGCGCCCAGCCCTCCGAGCCGTCGATGGTCGAGACAGTGATGTCGGAGTCGGTGTTGTTGTAGAACTCGACGAACTCGTCGTTCTCGGCCTGCGTGCCCGGCGCGTTGGGGCCGCCCGGCGTGTCGGAGCCGCCGCCCGTTTTGGGCGACGCCTCGTCCTCGCCGAGGTTAGCGCCGTGGAAGCGGAACTCGCTGATGATGAGCGAGCCGGCCGCCTGCGCGTTGCCGAGCGAGTAGTAGGAGACGACCGGGTCGTGGTCGGAGTTGCGCTCGGGCGTGGACGCGTTCGAGGCGTAGGTCGCGGCCGGCGCTTCCGGGAAGTCCGAGTTGACGCGCGCGATGGCGGTGCGCGTGTTGCGCGCGCGCGCGGCCGTGTTGACGATGTGGTGGTCGAGCGCCTGCGGCGTGTTCTCGAAGACGAAGCTGTAGCGCTCGGCCGCCGGCAGCTCGTCGATGAGGTTGAAGAAGTTCGGCTCGACGAGGTCGGGGCTCTGGTCGACGACGATCTGGTCGTCGGGCGTCGGGTTGCCCTTGATGACCGAGACCGAGTCGTCGTAGCCGCTGCTGAACTGGAAGGCGTTGTAGTCGCCGACCGAGACGACGGGGACGCCGGGGTTGCCCGCCTGCAAGTCGTTGAGGAGGTCGGCCAGACTCTCGGCCTGCTTCTTGCGCTTCTCGCGCACGCGCGGCCCGTCGCCCGCGACCAGCTCGCTGTCGATGAACGAGCGGAGGTGGTTGACGACGACGAGGACGCGCCGCGGGTTGGCGCCCGACGGGTCGACGATGCCGTCGAGGACGAGGGGCGGTCGGTCGTGCAGAATGGCCGTCCCGCCGCCCGGCTCCGTGAAGGTCTCCTCCTCGCGCTCCTGCGTGACGCTCGTCACCGAGACGCGCGAGGTCTTGACGAGGAAGCCCACGTCCTGATCGCTGTCCTCGCTCGTGCCGTCCTGCTCGAAGAGGTAAGCCTCGTACTGCGGGTTCGGGTCGCCGGCGGCGACGGCGTCGTTGTTAATCTGGTCGCGCAAAGCCTGCAAGTCGGCGAGGTCGAAAATCTCGACCGCGCCGATGATGTCGGGGTAGTGGAGCAGCGTGCGGACGGTGAGCGCGGCCTTCTGGCGCTGCGTCGCGTTGTTGTTGAAGTTCTCGATGTTGTAGCTGGCGATGGTGAACTCGGAGGCCAGCGGCTCGGGCACGGCCACGGCCGTCATATTGGCCGTGCGCGTGAGCGCCGCCTCGTTGATGAGGCGGTACGCGCCGAAGGAGAAGTCGAGCGGCCCGGCGACGTTCGTGATGACGACGTTCGAGGTTATCGCCTCGCCGGTCGAGCCGGCGCGGCCGTTGGTGTCGAGCATGAGGCGCTCGGGGTTCTCGTCCCAGATGGGGATGTTCGGGTCGGGCGTGCCCGAAGTCGGGTCGGGCGGGACGGGGTCGGAGGCCGGGATGCCCGGCTCGCGCATCGGGCGCGGCTCGCCGGTGATGACCGTGGGCACGTCGAAGAAGGTGTCGTTGGGCGCGACCGTGGTGAGCGAGGCGGCCGCGAGGCGCATGCCCTCGTACTTCTCAAGCTGCGGCTGCGCGAAGTTGGCGGTCGGCGGCAGGTCGGCGGTCGTGAGCGTGACGGCGGTCGGCAAGGCGTTGCCGGTGCTGTTGACCGTGATGTTGGCGTTCGACGCGGTGATCTCGGTCAGGCCGTTGAACTCGCTGACGGTGCCGGGGACGGTCGCCTGATCGCCGACGGCGACGAGCGGCGCGGCGGAGGTGAAGACGAAGACGCCCTCGGAGGTGTTCGGGTCGGCGTCGTTGTCGCCCGTCTCTTCCTGCAGGAAGAAGCCGTTCGACTTCAGGAGCGTGACGACGCCGCGCACGGTGACGTTCGCGCCGGGGATGGGCGAGGCCGCGCCGTTCCCCTGCACGTCGTGGATGAGCGAGAGCGTGATGTCGTCGTTGACAATCGTGCCCTGTCCCTGCCCGTCCGCGACGGTCGCGCCCGTGACGTTGGTGACGTTGACGAAGAAGGTCTCGTTGGGCTCGGTCGCCGTGTCGCCGTTGACCTGCACGGTGAAGGCGTAGGTGCTGGAGCCGGCGGGGATGGTCTGGCCGGTCAGACTGTTCGCGGTGTAATCGTTGTCTTCGGTCGCGGGGTTGTCGTCCTGCGCGGTGCCGTCGGCGGTGGCGATGTCGAAGGTGACGCCGCCGGGGCCGGCCGGCGCCGAGAGCGAGACGGTGAAGAGGAAGGCGGTCGTGCCCGCGTTGCCCTCGTTCTGCGACACGTCGTTGATGGAGAGGTTGACGGCCGGCGTCCCCGCGCCCTGCGGCGTGATGGAGAAGTCGTCGACGGCGAGGCCGTCGTCGGCGCCCGAGGCGTTGAGGTCGTTCCAGCGAATCCAGAAGGTCGCGCCGTTGGCGATGCTCAGGCCGGAGACGGTCGTCGAGACCGCCGTGCGGTTGGCGGCGTTGTTCCCGTCGAGCGCGCCGGCGGAGGCGGCCGTCTTAATCGGGTTCGTGAAGTCGAGCGCGTTCACGTCCGTGTACGTCCCGACGCACGTCCCGGAGTCCGCCCCGCAGAGGTTGGTGGCGTCGGTGCTGATTTGAAAGTCGAGGCGGTCGTCGCGGGCCGCCGCCGTGTTGGCGATGCGCCACTGCTCGCCGGTGTAGGCGATGTCGAGCGAGGTGATCGTGCCGCCGGTGTTGTTGGTGAACTGCGCGCCGATGGTGGGGATGAGCGTGCCGCTCTGGAGGCCGCCCAGGGCGCGGTCGGTGTTGCCCGCCGCGCCGTAACTGAAGGTGTCTCCCGTGTTGCTGCCGCCGGTGTCGACCGCGTACTGGTCGTTGTCGCGCGCGCCGCTGCCCGTCTCGGTGATGTACCAGCCGGTCGGGAGCGTCTCGTTCGTCGTGCTGCCGGCGGTGTTCGAGAGCGTGTTGAAGTTCTGTGTGTAGGCCGAGCCCAGCGTGGTCAGCGAGACGCTGCCGGTGCCCCTGTCTATGGCGGGCGGGCCGGGGTCGTCGAGCGCGGCCGTCGCGGGCGAACTCTGGCCCGCCGGCTTCTGGCCCGGCAGCTTCGTCGCGACAGTCCTGTCAGACCTGTCGAGCGCGGGGCGGCGCGTCTGCGCGGCCGCGGGGAAGACGAAGGCGACCTGTTGGAGCAGGATGAAGGCGGCCGTCAGGACGGCGAGCAGGGGGCGGCGAGCAGAGGCGACACGCCTTCCGCTGGGGGCTGAAGTGGGCACGGAATTTCCGTTTCCTTTCTTGGCTTTGAATGCTTCGCGGGTCGGCGTCCCGGCCTCTACTGCTGACACGTAGGCGCGACGCGCGTGGACGATTGCGGCCTAAGGGTTTTATAGGATAGTCGGCGCGGCGTCAAGGGAAAGGCTTCGACGCCGCGCCGCGTTCAGGACTGGTTCAGGGCGCGGGCGTGAGGAAGCGCGCGCGGTACTCGGTGGACGAGAGGAACGCCTTGACCATCTCGGCGCGGCGGTAGTCGCCGCCGAACGAGTCGAGCTTCGAGAGCCAGAAGTCGAGCCCCGCGAAGTCCGTGTCGGGCGCTTCGTTCGGCGCGCGGCGCAGGTAGCCGAAGTACTGCATCAGGACGAAGGCGTGGCTCGTCTCGCGCCTTGAGAACTCGGCGTTCTCCGCGACCTTGCGCAGCACGCTCGCGCGCGTCTCCGAGCCGGCGCTGAGGCTCGCGACGAGGCTCAGGAACTCCTCGGGCGTGAGCACATGGCCGGCCTGCGCGTTGAGCTTCTCGACGTACTCGACGGGCGTCAGGCTCTCCGGGTAGGTCAGCGCGAACTCGGGGCGCGACATGAAGTCTTGCAGGAAAAGCTCGACGTTCTGTTCGAGCCTCAACTCCCACCCGGCCTGTCCGACGGTGACGCCGCGCCCGACCTCCTGCGTGTCGCGCACGAACTCAAGGTAGCGCGGTAGCGAACGCAGCCGGTAGTCCCTCTCGGGCAACGCGGCGCGGTAGAGGCGGTGGACGAGGAAGCCCGTCCGCTGAAATTCAATCGACAGGAAGAAGGCCGCCGACGTGTCGATGCGTTTGACCTCGCGGCACGCGGCGTCCTCGCCGCACGACTCGATGCCGCCCACCCAGAACTGTAATCCCTCCGGGTCGGGCTCGCGGTTGAGGAAGTCGTGGTAGTGCTGGCGGACGAAGAAGGTCGAGTTGTCGATGGGGTTCGAGGCGGCCGGGACAAAGTCGTTGTCGTGGATGACGAGCGCGGCGCGGTCGCGCACGCCCGTCACGGCGCCCGCGCCCTCGGGCTTCCACAGCATCATTTCAATCGTCTCGTTCTGCTCCTGCGTCGCGTCGTCGGTGAGCAGCACGTCGAAGGTCTTCGACGCCTCGCCCGCGGCGAAGCGCAGACGGCCGGCGGCCGTCGTGTAGTCGCTGCGCTGGTCGGCCGTGCCGCCCGTGATGGTGTACTCGACGCTGGCCGGAGCCGTCAGGTCGCCGGTGCGCGTGACGGTTATCTCGGCGCGTCCCGCCCTCTCGGAGGTGTGAAACTCGGGGACGCCGAAGTTGAAGAAGCTCGGCGGCATCGTGAAGCCGCAAGGGGCGGCGGGCGAGGACGAGTTGCGCGGGTTGACGAGGCTGAGGTTGAAGTCGGACGCGTTGACGTTGTTGTCCGCGCAGCCCCCGAGCAGACGCATCGCCGCCTCGGTAGGGAGCGCGGGCGCGGGTGCGGGGCCGCCCGGCCCCTCGTAACAGACCGAGTTCGCGCCGTAACCGACGAAGTCCGCCACGCCCGTCGATTGCAGATTCGGGCAGCCCTGAAACGACCCGTCGGGCGCGACCAAGACGACGAGGCCCGTCGCGGCGTTGAGGTTGATGGGAACAGGCCCCGGAAGGACGCTCAGGTCGAAGTCGGGCGCGGGCAGCGGCTGGCCGTCCGTACCCTCGCCCTTCAGGGCGATGAGCAGGTAGCGGCCCGGCTGGACGACGATGCCGCGGCTCGACACTATTCGGATGGCGATTCCCGTGGGGATGGGGCCGGCGGTGGTAGACATGTGCAGAGTGTAGTTGTTCATGTCCACCGCCACGGTGCCGCGGTTGAAGATTTCGATGAAGTCCTTCTGGTACGACGCGCCCGGCTCGCCGCCGCGCGTGTAGAGCTGACTGACGACGAGGTTGGGCGAGCCGCCGAGGGACTGCGCGCGCGCCGCCGGCGTCCGCGGCGTGAAGAGACAGAGCGCGACGAGCGTGACGGCCGCCGCCGCCGCAGCAAGCCTGCGACAGTTGGAGCGGTGGGTTTTTGCGGCGCGTGGGGAAGCAGGCATGCTTATACTCCAAAAAAAGCCAAATTCATCAGAAGCCCCTGACGCGCGTGTGAGACGGCAAGGCGTGTGCCCGAAGATGAGGGTGAAGGCGGAAGGATGAAGGATGAAGCGACGGCTGAACGGCGTTCACTTCATCCTTCATCCTTCCGGCGTTACTGCCCGAAGCGTTGGCGGTACTCGGCCGAAGAGATGAACGCCTTGACCATCTCGGCGGCAATGTAGTTGCCGTTGAACTCGTTGAGCTTGCCGAGCCAGAAGTCGTAGCCGTCCGCGTCCGGGTCTCTTCTCAGGTAGCCGTGGTACTGCAAGAGGACGAAGGCGCGGTTAAGCTCGGCGGTCTTGAAGTCCGCGTCCTCGACGACGCGCGCGAGCACGGCGGCGCGGCCGGCCGAGGTGTTGCCGGCGGCCGTCAGGTCTGCGACCGCCTGATCGCGCTCGGCCTGCGAGAGCGGGTTGCCGGCCGTCAAGTTCAGCGCGTCTACGAACTGCGCGGGCGTCTGCGACGCGGGGTAGCGGAGCAGGAACTCGGGGCGCGTCACGAACTCGGCCGCGTACGCCTGCTTGTTCGCGGCGAGCTTCGCCTCCCAACCCGTCTGCCCGACGACCACGTCGCGCCCGATCTGCTGCGCGTCGCGCCAAAGCTCGCGGTAGAGCGGGAAGCCGCGCAGCCGCGACGGGCTGTCGGGGAACGCGGCCCTGTAGGCGCGGTAGGCGTAGAAGCCCGTGTCCTGAAACTCAATCGAGAGGAAGAAGGCCGCCGAGACGTTGATGCGCTTGACCTCGCGGCACTGCGCGTCGGCTCCGCAGATGTCGATGTCGTTCGTCCAGAACGTCCGCCCCGTCTCGTCGGGCACGCGCGAGAGGAAGTCGGCGTAGTGCTGGCGGACGAAGAAGTCGGTCGCGTCGATGGGGTTCGCGCCCGAGGTCGCGTCGTTGTCCGTGATGGACAGGCGCATGATGTGGCGCGTGTCGAGCACGACGCCGTTCGTCGGGTAGTTGAGCGCGAGCCTCAGCGTCGAGGTGGGCTCAGGGTGCGCGTCGTCGGTGATGAGCACGCGGAAGCTCTTGCGCGTCTCGCCCGCCGCGAAGTCGAGCGTGCCGAGCGTCGTCGTGTAGTCGTCGAGCTCGAAGGCGATGCTGCCGGCGCCAAACTCGGCCGAGGCGGCCGTGGCGTACTGGACGGAGGTGGGGCCGGTCGCGCCGGCGCGCGTGACGAAGATTTCGGCGAAGCCCGCGCCCTCGCTGACCGTCGCGGTCGAGGACTCTAACTGCACGGTGCTGGTCGCCGCGGGGAAGGTGCAGAGCCGTTGCGGCGTCGAGGTGTTACGCGGGTTCGGCGCGGCCGTCGAGAAGTCCGCGACGTTGTTGTCGGTGTCGTCGCAGCCGTCGGTGTTCCTCACGGCGGCGGTCGTCGGCGAAGGCGCGGGGAAGTTCGCGCTGCCCTCGACGCAGGTCGCCGCGCCGTAGGAGAAGAAGTCGGCGAGCGCCGCGTCCACGCCGACCGCGCAGCCGAATTGCGTGTAAGGGTACGCGGCGAGCCCTTTGCCGATGGCGACGCGGCCGGTCGTGCTTGGCAGGTCGGTAGGGGGGACGAAGGAGCCGCCGCCGGAGTCGGGCGTGGGGAGCGGCGCGCCGTTGTTGCCGCCGCTGCCGGCGAGCCGGTACAGGAAGTACTTGCCGGGGTCGAGGTTGAGCGGGCTGCCCGACGTGGCGACGACGATGCTGACGGGGGTGAGGCCGCCGGGGAAGCCCGGCGAGGGCGGCGCGTTGACGAGCACCTGGAGCGTGTAGTCCGCGAGGTTCACGGTCACGTTGCCGCGGTTGAAGATTTCGACGAAGTCGTTCTGGTAGGTCGCGCCCGGCTCGCCGCCGCGCGTGTAGACCTGTGTGATGACGAGGTCGCGCGAGCCGGCGGCGGGCTGCGCCGACGCGTCGCGCGCCGACCCGGCGACGAACGAGAGGCAGAGGCCGGCGAAGAGCGCGAGCGTCAGAAGTCTGCGGCGCGCGGGCGCGTCGGTGTTTACTTCGAGAAGCGTTCGGGGCATGGCGAGGTTTCTCCTACGGTAGAAGGTAAAGTGCTAACCGGCGTCTTTCGGTCGGGCGAAATGCGGGTTATCCGGAAGGGCGCGCGCGTGGAGAGTTTGAGCGCCCCGAGAAAATTTTTGCCCGCAAATCTTACACGCGCCCGGAGGGAAATGCTAACCCCCCGGGCGCGTGTAAAAGGCTCGCGGACGCTCTCGTTAACGAAGCGAGATGTTGACGGTGCGCAGGACGCCGTCGCCTAAATCAACCCTCAACTGGTACGTCCCCGCCGTCAGCCCCTTCGTGCTGAAGTTGAAGATGTACTGACCGTCCGAGTAGCGGAAGAGGTTCCCCTCGGTCGCGTTCGAGGTGGAGTCGGCCTCCTCCTCGGTGCCGGCGATGTTGTTGTTGAGCTTCGCCACGTAGAGCCGCGCCACGGCGTTGGTCACGCCCGCGCCCGCGCCCGTCAACCGGAATTTGACGGTGACGTTCTGCCCGGCCTTGAAGAGCGAGCTGCCGTCCTGATTAACCGGCTGAAGGAAGCCCGACCACGTATAG
The DNA here is from genome assembly GCA_040509515.1 of Pyrinomonadaceae bacterium. Taxonomy (GTDB): domain Bacteria; phylum Acidobacteriota; class Blastocatellia; order Pyrinomonadales; family Pyrinomonadaceae; genus QHXN01. The sequence continues at coordinate 9,003 of JBEVKV010000511.1, forward strand.
CCGGCCGAGACGGTCACGGGCTGCTCCGCGAAGAGCTGGCCGGGGCCGTTGTCGGTGACGCGCACGTTGAACGTGTAGCTCTGTCCGGCCTGCGCGGCCGTCGGTGTCCAGGTGAACGCGCCGGTCGCAGGGTTGATGGTCGCGCCCGCCGGGAAGGAGCCCGTCAGGCTGTAGGTCAACGCCTGCGCCGGCAGGTCGGCGTCAGCGCCCGAGGCGTTGAACATGACCGTGCCGCCGACCATAACCGACTGGCCGGCGATGGGCGCGAGCGTCGGAGCCTGATTGACCTCCGTGACCGTGATGCTGACGGGCGAGTCGGCGCTCGAAGCACTGTCCGAGACCCTGACCGTGAAGTTGAAGGGCGAGCCCGTGCCGCCCTGCGCCTCGGTCGGAGTCCAACTGAACACGCCCCCCGCGCTGATGGTCGCGCCCGCCGGCGCGCCCACGAGCGAGAAGGTCACCGCGTCGCCGTCAATGTCGGCGGCCGAGGCCGTGAACGTGTAGGCGACGAGTTCGGCTGTGGTCGCCGTCGCCGGCACGCCCGAGAGCGTCGGCGCGTCGTTGACCGCGCCAATCGTGACGTTGACCGTGGCCGTGGCCGTCCCGCCGTGGCCGTCCGAGACGACGTAGCTGAACGAGTCCGTGCCGTTCGCGTTCGAGTTCGGCGTGTAGAGCACGCCGCCCGCCGTCACCGCGACCGAGCCCTTCGTCGCGCCGCCCGCGCTCTGGACGCTGAGCGAGTCGCCGTCAACGTCGGAGTCGTTGGCAAGGACGTTGACCGTAACGGGCGCGTCCTCGTTCGTCTCCGCCGCGTCGGCGTCCGCCACGGGGTTGTCGTTGATGGGCCTGACCGTGACGCCGACCGCGCCGGTCGCCGTCCCGCCGTTGCCGTCGGAGACGACGTAGGTGAACGAGGCGGGGCCGTGGTAGTTGGCGTCGGGCGTGAAGACGGCCTGACCGCCGACGACAGCGACCGTGCCGTGCGTCGCGCCGTCCGCGCTCTCAAGCGAGAGCGTGTCGCCGTCGAGGTCGTTGTCGTTGAAGACCACGTCCACCGAGACGGGCGTGTCCTCGTCGGTCGTCGCCGTGTCGTTGGCGGTCGTCGGGTTGTCGTTGGTGCCGGAGACATTCACGTTAACGGTGCCGGTCGCCGTCCCACCGTGCCCGTCGGAGACGGTGTAGGTGAACGAGTCCGCGCCGTTGTAGTTGGCGGCGGGCGCGTACTTCACGACGCCCGCGACGACGGTCGCCGTGCCGTGCGAGGCCGCGCCGACGGCCGTGACCGTGAGCGCGTCGTTCTCGATGTCCGTGTCGTTGCCGAGGACGTTAACGTCGGCGGCCGCCGCGTCCTCGTTCGTGATGAGCGTGTCGTCGGTCGCCGTCGGCGCGTCGTTGACCGGCGTGACGTTGATGTTGACCGTCGCCGTGTTCGAGTCCTTGCCGCCGTCGTTCACCTTGAAGGTGAAGCTGTCGGGGCCGTTGTAGTCGGCGAAGGGCGTGTAGGTCAGGCCGTTGCCCGTGCCGGAGAGCTGGCCGTGCGACGGGCCGGCGACGACCGTGTAGGTGAACACGTTGTTGACGTTGAAGTCCGACGCGGTCAGCGTGATCGCCTTCGAGGTGTCCTCGGCCGTCGCGACCGACTGGCCGGAGGCGACGGGCGCGGTGTCGAGCGCGTCGTCGAGCTGCGCCTCAATGACGTTCTGAATCGCCTCGGGGACGTTCGAGTAGAAGTTGTAGCCGGTGAGCGCCTCGACCTGATCGACCGTGGCGAGGTACTTCCGCCAGTCGTCGGGCCGGATGTTGTCGTTGTTCGGCATGATGACGGCGAAGGTGCGCGTCGCGTTGTTGACGCGCGCCACGTCGTCGCCGTTCGCGCGCGGCAGAATCATCACGACCTTCCACGTCAACTGCGGCACGGTGACGCTGTTGCCGCCGGTGTCCGTGATGCTGTCCCAGTGGCCGGTGGTGCTGTTGCCGCCGACGCCGTAGCCGCCCGAGACGATGTAAAGCTCGTTGCTCGCGCCGTTCAGCATCGCGCGCAGGTCGTTCTCCATGTCAGCCCACGGCCCCTGATTGTTGCCCGAAGCCTGCGGGATCATGTTGGTCATCAGGAAGGTGGCCGAGTTGTCCTCCTCCGACGACGTGCGGTCGGCCGACGGAACCATGTGGCCGCGGTCGAAGCCGTAGACGGCGGCCTGATAGCCGCTCGCCACGCGCTTGAAGCCGGCGGGCAGAGTGTCGTCGGGGCGGAAGTCGTTCTGGCGGTCGGCGACGCCGGTCGTCCAAGACGAGTCGAGGTGCCAGCTCGTCCAGTTCGGCGTCCCCTTGTCGTTGTTGTAGGAGAGCGCGTACTGCGGCTTGAGCATCAGGTAGTTGAGCGGGGTGTTAACGTCAACCACCGCGCCCGAAGGGTTGCCCATCACCATGTGCTCGGCCGCGTCGCGGACGACGAGCGTGCCGAACGTCCAGACGTAATTGGCCGCCATCGCGACGGGCGTCGCGCCCTGCGAGGTGACGTGGCTTGCGAGCACCGTCGCCGTGCACTGCTCGCCGGGGGCGAAGTCGGTGTCGGGGTTGAGCGTGTAGGTGGCCGGGCCGCCCGTCACGGCGAGCGTGTGCGCGCCGCTCGTGGAGCAGGAGAGCGTGAAGCCGCCGTCGGCGACGTTGACGTTCGTGTCGAAGTTGACCGTGACGTTGGAGGCGAGCGGGTAGTTGACGCCGCCGTTGGCCGGGTCGGTCGAGAAGACCTCGGGCGCGAAGTCGCCAGCCGGGCAGACATTCGCGGGCGTAAGCGAGTTGCGCGGCGCGGGCGCGACCTCGGTGAAGTTGAGGCTGTTGATGTCGGTGTCCTTGCAGCCGTTGCGCGTGCGTAGCGCGGCGGTCGCGTTGCTCAGGGTCGGGGCCTGAGACTCGGGCGAGGCCGGGCCTTCCCAGCAGTTCGCGTCGCCGCCGTAGCCGACGAAGTCCACGACGGTCGTGCCGCCGACCGGGCATGTGCCGGTCAGGGCGGCGGTGCTGCTAACGAGCGCCACCTTGCCGTTCGTGCCGCTCATATTGGTCGTGCCGGTCACGTCGGCCGCGGGGAGCGGCGAGCCGTTCGCGCCCGAAGCGCCCGCGACGAGGTAGTACTGACCGGGCGCGAGCGTGCCCGCGAGATTCGTCCGGCCGCCCCACGAAGAACCGGCGGACGACGAATACTGCACCGACCAGCCGTCGAGCGAGACCGGCTGCGTGCTGCGGTTGAACAGCTCGACGAAGTCGGCGTTGAGGGGCGCGCCGGAGTTGCCGCCGCCGCCGTAGACCTGACTGATGACGACCGAGCCGGGCGTGACCGGCGTGGGCGTCGGGGTCGGCGTCGGGGTCGGCGTTGGGGTCGGCGTGGGAGTCGGAGTCGGTGTGGGGGTAGGCGTTGGCGTCGGCGTGCCGTTGCCGTTGGCGACGACGGAGAAATCGTCCACGGCGAGGCCGTCGTCGGCGCTCGCGGCGTCGGTGTCCGTCCAGCGGATGAAGAACGACGCGCCGCTCGGGATGCTCAGGCCGGAGATGGTCGTCGAGAGCGCCGCGCGGTTAGCGGCGGCATTGCCGTCCTTAGCGCCCACCGTGGCCGTCACGGGCGTCACGAAGTTGAGCGCGGCCACGCCGGTGTAAGTCCCCGTCGAGAGGTCGATGGCGTTGGTGCTGATCTCGAAGTTGATCTGGTCGGTGCGCGCGGCGGTGCCGAGCCGCCACTCCTCGCCCGTGTAAGCGATGTCGAGCGAAGTAATGGTCGAGCCGGTGTTGTTGGTGAATTTCGCGCCGAAGACAGGAATGAGCGTGCCGCTACGCAGGCCGCCGAGCGCGCGGTCGGTCGAGGCGGCCGCGCCGTAGCTGTTGGTGTCGCCGGTGGTGCTGCCGCCGGTGTCCACCGCGTACTGCTCGTTGTCGCGGGCGCCGCCGCCCGTCTCGGTGAGGTACCAGCCAATCGGGAGTGCCGTGTTCGTCGTGCTGCCGGCCGTGTTCGAGAGCGTGTTGAAGTTCTCAGTCGCCGCAACGCCGAGCGTGGTGAGTGAGACGCTGCTCGTGCCCGTGTCGGCGTAAACGGAGGGAACAAAGGGCGATTTAATGATGAAGCCGGGAAGTAGAAGAAGGACGGAAAGAACGATGGCAAGAGGCTGACGGCGCGCAGGCGCACACACGGCCCCACTGGCGGGTGGGTACATAGACTTTCCTTTCGTGGAATAAGGAAGGTTAAAGGTTGGCACCAATCCGGGGCAGCCGGGAAGGCGCGTTGGCGCGAAGAATCGAGGCGATGCTTTTACCCGAAATCCGTTACAAGGTCAACCCGCTGTAAATGAGCCCGCTTAAGATGCCCGGCCGCCGGCGTCAGTTGCTTGAAGGAGATTAAACACAGAGACACGGAGACACAGCTATTTGATTTAGCTGTGTCTCCG
>JBEVKV010000512.1:0-3137 GCA_040509515.1 Pyrinomonadaceae bacterium
CTTCTACGACTTCTTCTGAAGGACGACGCGGACGGGCTGGTCGAGCGAGGCGGCGTCCACCTCAATCTTCTGCGTCTGGAAGCCTTTGGCCGAGAGCTTGAGCGTCAGCTTGCCCATGTGGAGCGGCGGGAGCACGGCGACGCCGCGCGCGTCCGTCCAGTTCCACGACTCGCAGAGGAAGCCGCCCGAGCGCTTCGACTGGAGGTCGGCGCGGACGCCCTGCACGGGGTTGCCGTCCTGATCCACGATGCGGAGGTCGAGGCGGCCGATGCCGTCGGCCTGCTTGGGCGCGCGCCCCATGTTCGGAATCTCGTTGTTGGTCTGCGCCGCGGCCGCGCCGAAGGCCGACGCGACGAGAAGGGTGGCGATGAGCAGCTTACGCATGGGCGGTAAATCTCCTTAAAATTTCGTTTCCGGGTCTTCAGGTTTTCTTCGGATTTTATCGAGCCGGGCCGCGTGACCTGAAGGGGATGATGATCGCCGCGACGTGCCAGTCTAAGATGTCGGACGGGGTGCCCCGGTTGCACCGGCGGGGGTTCGGACGGGTGCGCAACACGCCCCCGAAATCGTCCTCCCCGCGATGTTTTTCGCGGGTCTTGAAAACGGCGAGGCCGGGGCGCGTCGAACGTCTCGGCGCGCCTCGGCCCCTCTCGTTTTCGTCTCTTTCCGGCATCACTTCGGCGACCGCTGCGTCCGTGCGCCCCGACACTTTGCGGGGCGTTTAGGTCAACGGCTTTGCGCTCCGGGGCTTTCGCCCGGGATGGCCTTTGTCGGTGTCGTTCTTCAAACGGCGGCGCCGGTCGCGAGCGCCTCGAAAAAAAGTATAGAGCGTCGCGGGCGCGCTTGTGAAGCAAAAGTTTCGTGGATTTGGCGGCGGCGACTTCCAGAAAAAGCCGGCGCGGCGGGCCGCCCCCGATTTACTTTGCCCGGCGCGCCGGCTTCGATTATGCTCGGGGCCGAAACGGCACACACTGACAGGAGATTTATGTTCACTCTCATCGATCTGCTCTTGCTGCTGCTCGTCGCGGGCGTCTGCGGCATGATTGGGCAGGCCATCGGCGGTTTCTCGCGCGGCGGCTGTCTGGTCTCAATCGCGCTCGGGTTCGTCGGCGCGCTTCTGGGGATGTGGCTCGCGCGGCAGGCGGGGATGCCCGAGTTGCTGCCCGTGCGCGTCGGCGGCCAGACGTTCCCCGTCGTCTGGTCGATCATCGGCTCGGCGCTCTTCGTCGCCGTCATCGGTTTCATCTCGCGCTCTCGCCGCTGACCGCCCAAAGTGTCGCCGCGAGGTAACATTTTTCTCTCAACACGCCCCGCCGCCGGGAAGGGCTAGACCGCGCGCGCGGGCTTCGGCTAAACTCGCCCGGCGAAACCGTCTCCCTGACAAATCGTTCGCTCCTCGCTCCGCGCCGACGCGGGCGTGCGCGCGCGTCTCCACCGAAGAAGTTCTCCCGCGAAGAGGCTCCGAAGATGGTCGCCACGGCTCCGACGAAATCACTCCCGGCCTTCAAGCGCGCGACGGGCGCGAGCGACGCGCCCGACCTCGCGCACTTCCGCCGGCACTACCCCGAGACGGTCGCCAACTTCGGCGCGCTCCCCAAGCGCGAGGAGTGGCTGCGACGCATCTGGGAGCTTGAGACGGCGTGGCGCGCCGATTGGGAGACGCGCGGCGGCGCGCACGATTCGTTCGAGGCCGTAGTGCGCGGCGCGCCGCCTGCGGGGCGCGAGCCCGAGGGCGAGTTCGACGCGGTCTACGCGGGCGGCGCGGCGGCGCTGCTCCACGCGTCGGCGCTCGCGTGCGCGCACGGGAGGCGCGTGCTCGTACTGGGCGGCGCGCGCCCGGAGGGCGAGCCGGGCGGCGTCTGGAATCTGTCGGAGGACGAAGTCGAGGAGCTTTCGGGCGCGGGTCTCTTCACGCGCGAGGAGGTCGAGGCGGCCGTTCTGAATCGCTACCGTGGCGGCTTCGTCAAGTTTCACGACGCGGCCTCGCGCGTTAAAGCGGAACCGCTCTGGGTGAGCGGCGCGCTCGACGTGGCTTTGGACGGCGAGCGTCTGACGGCGCTGGCTTCCGCGCGGCTCGCGCGGCTGGCGTCGAAGGGCTGCGCCGTCATGAAGGAGCTGCGCTTCGTGCGCGCGTACGTCGAGCCCGCGCGCGTGACAGTCGAGGCCGAAGCGCCGGGCGGCGCGCGGCGCTTCTTCGCGGCGCGTCTGTTCGTGGACGCGTCGGGCGCGGACTCGCCCGTCGCGCGGCAGTTGAACGGCGGCGCGGCGTCGGCGCGCGTGCGCCCTTCGGTCGGGACGGTCGCGCGCGGTTTCGCGCGCGGCGAGGAGCGCGACGAGGCAGACTTCCGGGCCGGCGAGATTCTCGTCAGCACCGAGGACGCGAGCGCACACAGGCAACTTCTCTGGGAAGCGTTCGCCGGCTCGCCCGCGCGCGGCGACTACACGACGCGGCTCTTCTTCCACGACACGACCGACTCGCCGGCCGACAAGTCCCTGCTCTCGCTCTTCGAGCGCTACTTCGAGTCGCTGCCCGCGTACAAGCGGCGCGGGGCGGGCTGGCGCGTCGAGCGCCCCGTCTTCGACTACGCGCTCGCGCCGCGCGAGGCGTGGCGGAGCCGCCGGCGCGTGGCGTCGGAGCGCGTGATGCTTCTGGGCGAGGCCGCCTCGGGCGCGGCCGGCGCGGGCTCTGCGCTGGCGGGGTCGCGCGGCGCGGGTGCGGCGGCGCGCGAGTTGCGGCGCGTGGCGGAGCGGACGGACGCCGCGCTCGCTTCGGGGGCGTCGGACGCGGAGACGCTCGCGGCCATCTGCGACGGCGGCTCGGCGCGCGTGGCGCGCGCGCTCGGGCTCGCGGAGTTCATGCGCCCCGCGGCGGGCGGCGCGCCGCACGCGGTCAACGAGACTCTGAACGCGCTGATGGCGGCGATGTTTGACTTGGACGAGCGCGAGCGGCGCGAGGTCTTCCGCGGCCACGTCAGCACGGGCGTGCTCCGGCGTCTGCTCGCGCGCACGGCGCGGCTCTACCCGCGCATCTTCGCGCGCGTGCGCGAGCACTTCGGCGCGCGCGGCGCGCTCTGCTGGGTGGCCGGCGTGGCCGAGGCGGTCTGGAGCGAAAGAAAGAGTAGACAGTAGACAGAGCC
>JBEVKV010000513.1:0-5196 GCA_040509515.1 Pyrinomonadaceae bacterium
GGTTCACCTCTCGTCACGGTTTACGGTTCACGGTTCACGAGTCTTTATGCCCATCACAGAATCCGACATCCGCAAGATAGCCGCGCTGGCGCACCTCGAAATCACGGAGGAAGAGGTGCGGACACTGGCGCCGCAGGTCGCCTCCATCGTCGCCTACGTCGAGCAGTTGAACGAGTTGGACACGAGCAGCGTCGAGCCGGCCATCGGCGGGCTCACGCCCGAGGGCGAGCGCACGGCGGCCGTCCGCGAAGACCGGACGCGCCCCTCGCTCGGCCAGACGCTCGCGCTCGAACAGGCGCCCGAGCCCTCGCACGGACACTTCCGCGTGCCAAAGGTCATCGCCGGCTCTGAAGAGAAAGAGAACTTCTAACGGCTCGCCGCGCCTTCTGCCCGTCTCGATCAGAATCATCTTATGACCGTCCCTGATAGAACAATCGAACTCATCTCGTCCGAAATCTCCGCCGGCACGGCGGGCGCGCGCGCCGTCACCGAACGCTCGCTCGACGCCGCCGAGCGGCTGAACGACACGCTCAACGCCTTCCTGCAGATCGACCGCGAGGGCGCGTTGCGGCGCGCGTCGGATTTGGACAAAGGGGAGGGCGAAGGCGGCCTCCTGCGCGGCGTGCCCATCGCCGTCAAGGACAACATCTGTGTGCGCGGGATGCAGGCGACGTGCGGCTCGCGCATCCTCGCCGGCTACCACCCGCAATACGACGCGACCGTCACGGAGCGTCTGAACGCGGCCGGCGCCGTCCTCGTCGGCAAGACCAACTGCGACGAGTTCGCGATGGGCTCGTCGAACGAGAACTCAGCCTACGGCCCGGTGCGAAATCCGTGGGACACCGAGCGCGTGCCGGGTGGCTCTTCGGGCGGCTCGGCGGCGGCCGTCGCGGCGCGCATCGTCCCCGCCGCGCTCGGCTCCGAGACGGGCGGCTCCGTGCGCCAGCCGGCCGCGCTCTGTGGCATCGTCGGGGTGAAGCCGACCTACGGGCGCGTCTCGCGTTACGGCCTCGTCGCCTTCGGCTCCTCGCTCGACCAGGTGAGCGTCTTCGGCCTTACGGTCAAAGACGCCGCGCTCGTCCTTCAGGCCATCGCCGGCCGCGACGAGCGCGACGCGACGACCGCGGACGTTCCGGTGCCCGACTACGTCTCGCAGTTCGGCGGCGACCTCAAGGGCGCGCGCCTCGGCGTCCCGCGCGCGCTGCTCGGTGAGGGGCTCGACGCAGACGTGCGTGCGCGCGTCGAGGCGGCCATCGAAGCCTACCGCGAGTTGGGCGCGGAGCTCGTCGATGTCGAGCTTCCGCACGCCGGCTACAGCATCGCCGTCTACTACATCATCGCCACCGCGGAGGCTTCGTCGAACCTCGCGCGCTACGACGGCGTGCGCTACGGCTTCCGCGCGGAAGACCCGAAAGACCTGCGCGAGATGTACCGGCGCACGCGCGAGGAGGGCTTCGGCGCGGAGGTCAAGCGCCGCATCATGCTCGGCACCTACGTGCTCTCTTCGGGCTACTACGACGCCTATTATCTGAAGGCGCAGCAGGTGCGGACGCTCATCCAGCGCGACTTCCTGAACGCGTTTGAAAAATGCGACGCGGTGCTGACGCCGACGACGCCGACGCCCGCCTTCCGCCTCGGCGAGAAGACCGACGACCCGCTCTCGATGTACCTCTCGGACGTTTACACCTGCATGGCGAACCTCGCGGGCGTCCCCGGCGTGAGCGTCCCCTGCGGCCTCTCCTCCGCGGGGCTGCCCGTCGGCTTCCAACTGATGGGCCCGCACTGGGGTGAGCCCGTCATCCTACGCCTCGCGCACGCCTACGAGCAGGCGCACCCGCTGACAAAGCGCCCTATTGTATTGGCAGGAGAGAATATTTAGGACGGTCTTATGCTCAATAAACATCGTAATGCGTTATATGAGTTAATTCGATCAGCCAACTTAAATCCTAAGAGATTTAAACACTCCGACAATAAGGTTAATGGTAAGGACACATTCCAATTAAGTGTAGGCGGCGGTGGTCTCTATTTTGCAGTCCAAGACGCAATCGTAAGTGACAAGCGAGAGTTTCACTGTTTCTATTCATCAGTGTCCTTCGACTATTCGTCCCCGACATACTCTCAATACCAATTGCCTGGTTGGTATGATTTTGACAGGGTCGAGGAACGGTTTGAAGTCTGGCTAAATTCGTATGCTAAGGTGCTCATCGCTATTCAGGAAGAGGAGGAGGAAGATGAATTACTTACTGATCTCTGGTCTGAGTTAGAGTTGCCATCCGGGTCTGCCGCAGATTTTGTTGCATTGCAAAATACTCCTTTCTCACCAGATGAGCGAGAACGACTTGTTAATCTATTTAAAGAGTTCGAGAAGGAAGTACAAGAACGAAATCTATTATCCGAAGAACAGGCTCGACTTCTTCATGAACGTATTGAATATTTAGTTGCGTCCTCAAAACGTCTCGGGCGTAAGGATTGGCTCATGGCAGCGGCAGGGGCGATATTTGGTTACACCCTCCAAGCGGGTCTTACAACTAACACTGCTACACAGCTTATTCACCTTGCAGACGAAGCACTCCGGTGGATTGCGCATACACCATTTCTCCTGCCAGGACATCTTTAATTAACATCCGATTAAGAATACATTTTTTACTGTCACAGACATATCCTTCTCCTCATTCCAGGTAATAATTCGGTAGCAAGGCGAGTTCTGAAGGAGGGGGCGGTGCCTGCGCCCCGTCGGATGACGGACGAAAAGCTCCTGCAAAAAGCCGGGCGCGGCGACGAGGCAGCCTTCCTCGCGCTCTACGAGCGCCACCGCGACACGGTCTTCCGCTTCGCCTACCGGATGCTCGGCTCGGCCGCGCTCGCCGAGGAGGTAACGCACGACTGCTTCCTCTCGCTCGTACGCCGCCCCGGGGCATTCGACCCCGCGCGCGCGGCGCTGCGCACGTACCTCTACGCGGCGGTGCGCAACCTCTCGGCCAAGCACCTGCGGCGGCACGGCGGCGAGTTCCCCGTCGAAGACCTTGCGGACGAGCCCGAGACCGAGGAGAGCGAAAGCCCCCTGCGACGCCTGCTCGACGCCGAGTTGTCCGAGGAGGTCAGGAAGGCCGTCGAGGCGCTCCCCGATTTACAGCGCGAGGTCGTCGTCCTCGTCGAGTTCGAGGAGCTTTCCTTAGCCGAGACGGCGGCGGTCGTCGGCGCGGACGTCGGGACGGTCAAGTCGCGCCTGCACCGCGCGCGGCGACGCTTGCGGCGCGCGCTACAGTTCTACTTTAAAAGTGAGTGCGGAGTCGGCTCCGCGCGGAAGGTCGGAAGATGAGTGACGAGAAGAGACAGACGCGGCTGCTGCCGTTCAGGCTCCGGCGCGCGGGCGCGCGTCGCTCGCGCGCCGTGGCGCGCGACGCGGAAGACTTCGGCGCGGACGCCGAGCTGACGGCGCTCCTGCGCGCGTGGGACGCGCCGCCGCCTTCCGACGGCGCGCGAGCGCGCCTGCTCGCGGACTTCCGCGCGACGGTGCGACCCGCCCCGCTCTGGCGTCGCGCCTTCGCGGCGCAGGTGCGCGTGCCGCTGCCCGTCGCGGCGTGCGCCGTCGTGGCGCTGCTGCTCTCGCCGCTCGCCTTCGGCGCGCGCCCGTGGAGTAAGAACGCGCCGTCGTCCGTCTCGGCCTCGGAAAACGCGACGGCCGAGCGCGTCCGTGTGGTCGAGGTGCCCGTCATACAGGAACGCGTCGTGACGCGCACCGTCTACGTCGAGAAAAAGGAACGCGGGCGCGAGCGCGGCGTGTCGTCACAACCCGACGCGAGCGCGCGACCCGAGACGCCCGAGACGGCGTCCATCAAAACTTCGGCGGCGGCGAAAACTTCGGACACGAGCGCGCGCGACGAGCAGACGCCGTCGTCCGCGGACGCCTCGGCCGGCTTCTTCTCGCGCGTCAACATGGAAGACTTTCAGCCGGCCGACGAGGTGAAGATTCGCGTCGTGAAGAGGGGAGAGCGTTGATGAGAAGTAGTTTGACGGCCGTCCTCATCCTCGTGCTGCTCTGCGCGTCGGCGGCGCACGCCGCGGCGAGTGACGCCGCCGACACGGGCGTGGCGGGCTCGCCTTCGACGGCGCAGGAGGACAAGTCGCGGCTCATCGTGCCGATGCAGAGCGGCGCCTTCGTCGTCATACGCACCGAGTCTTCGCCGCCCTCGGCCGGCGAGGCGGCCGGCAACCTCATCGAGTCGGAGGACAAGCCGAACCTGCTCCACCGCGTCTTCGTCGACAGCAGCAACGAGCTTTTCTTCGGCTACGAGCTGCTGGTCGAGCGCGCCGCCGAGGCGCGTTACTTCTGGGTCACCGTGCGCCCCTTAAGCGAAGACTACCTGCGCGAGCTGCAAGAGCGGCCGGCGTTCCGCGCGCGGCGTCTGCACCCGGGCTACAACGCCACGGCCTTCCCGGCCGCGCCGCAACTCCTGCGCGACGGCGACACCTTCGCGCTCGACGTGTTCCGCAGCCCGCGCACGGGGACGAAGATCGTGGACGTCATCCAAGTCTCACTCACCGACCCGAGCCTGCGCGGCGCCGCGGCCGACGCTCCGGCGCGCGACTTCCGGCCCGACGACGTGCAGCTCCGCGTCTCGGACTACAAGCTCAAGGTCAACGGCGAGACGGTCTACCGCAGCACGGGCGGGGTCGCCGGCGCGCTGGTCTGGTTCTCGCTGGGCGACCGCGGGCGCTTCATCTTCTCGCTCGTCGAGCGACCGGGCTTCGACTTCAAAAAGGTCGGCTCGGTGCGACACAACACGGTCGCCTTCGAGTGGGACGGCGAGACTTACGAGTGGGAGTCGGCGCAGCCCGTCGTCGGCGCGGGCGGCAACTGGAACATCTGGGTGCTCCACGACCCGGACTACCGCGTCGACCTCTTCGGACAGCCCGGCGCGCCGCCCGGGGCCGACGACAACAACAAGACCTTCGCGCAGCAGACCGACGAGGCGCTGCGCAGCATGAAGCGCGCGCGCACGCAGGCCGACTATGGCTCGGCCGAGCGTGCACAGCCGGCGACGGCGAAGCCGCGCCGCGCGCGCGTCGTCATCGGCTCGGCCGACGGCGTCGAAACCCTTTTCCCCAGACAGCAGAAGTAAGCGACCGCGAACGGCCCGCGAGAGACTCCGAAGGCCATGCGGCCCCGACTCCCCTCGGGGCCGCACGGCCCCC
>JBEVKV010000514.1:0-5911 GCA_040509515.1 Pyrinomonadaceae bacterium
AGTTTGAAATCCGCGACGAGCGGCAGGTGGTCGGAGGCGACGAGCGCGAGGCGGCTGCGATGGAGCGTGAGCCGTTCGAGTTCGAGGGCGTGATCGTAGTAGACGTGATCGAGGTGGAGGAAGGGGAGCGCGCCGGGGTACGTGCGGCGCGTGCGCAGGTGCTGGCGCAGGTCTGCGCTACGCAACTCCTGCGAGAGCAGGCGCGAGGCCAGCCCGTGCGTCCACTCGTTGAAGTCGCCGAGGACTACGCGCGGCCCCCCGAGCTTCGGGTCGCGCAGGACGGAGTCGCTGCACAGCTTGCGCCCCTGATGCCGGCGCTCGACGAAGGCCGTGCCGAGGTGGACGTTGAAGAGGTGTATGACGGGCGCGCCGGGCAGGTCTACGCCTAAGTCCACGCGCAGCGCGCCGCGCGGCTCCTGCCAGCGCCAAGTGATGTCGTAGTTGTGGCAGTGGACGACGGGCAGCCGCGTCAGCACGACGTTGCCGTAAGCGCCGCCCCGGTGCTTGCGGTTCTCGCCGAGGTGATACTGGCAGCCCAGTTCCTCCGCGACGAAGCGCGCCTGATGCGCCTCGCGCGACGAGTCCGAATCGACGCTCACGACCTCCTGCAAGGCGATGACATCGGCGTCGATCTCGCGCAGCACCGCCGCGATGCGGCCGGGGCGCTCGCGCCGGTCGAGCCCGACGCACTTGTGCACGTTGTATGTGACGACCCGCAGCCGCCCGTCCTTCAACATCGCCCCGACAGCCCCCCGTCTTTCGCTCGTCAGTCAATCAACCGCCGATCAACTCGCCGACCCTCACCTCGAAGCCCGCCAGCACCGCCCCCTTAATCGTGTCCGCCTCGCCCAACTCCGTCAGCACGTAATGCTTCTTCCGCAGCACGAGCTGCGTGATGACGCGCTCCTTCAGGTCAACTATCCAATACTCTCGCACGCCGTTCTTCTCGTACAGCTCTCGCTTTCTGAGGGTGTCATGCTTTACCGAGCTTGGCGAGAGAATCTCCACGAGGAACGGCGGAACTTCTTCAACCCTTTTCGCGGCGGACGCGCGCTCCGCCTGTTTCGTGTTGAGAAAAAAGATGTCCGGCTGGACGACTTCGCCGGTCGGAAGGATAACGTCGAGCGGCGACGGGAAAACTTTGCCGAGGGCGTTCTCCTTCAAGAAGGTGTGTAGCGCGACGAAAATATTCGCCAGAACTGTTTGGTGCGGTACGGTCGGTGTTGGCGCCATGATGATCTCCCCGTCGATGTATTCGGTGGGAAGAACGGACTCGGGGAGCGACCAGAACTCTTCGATGGACGCTCGGCGGCGGATGAGGCGTTCTTCGGTCGCCTGTTCTAAGACTTCCGTAGCCATCTCTTGAAACTCCCCGGGGTCGTGGCGGCCCCCGTCAAAGGTGAACGTGTCGCGGCTGGATTTTATCACGGCCCGGCGCGGGCGGCGTCCCCGGCGCGCGGGCGAAGGGCACACGATACCCTCCAACGCGCCACCTTTTGGTGCAGAATCCGGGCTCGAAATACGTCGAAAACCTCTGTATTACGAGCCTTTTTAAGTCCGCGCCGTGGCACGGCGGTTGTTAAGTCTGACGTGGCCGGCGGCGCGTGTGCCGGGCCGGCGTCGAAGGAGTTGGGGAAAGGCTCGGAGGGAAGTAGTCGATGTTGAAGAAAGCTCTCGTGAATTTCGTGCCGGCGGGCAGGGCGCTCGCGGTCGCGCTCTGCGTCCTGACGCTGGGCGTCGCCGCCGCACAGGCACAGGGTCGCTCGCCCATCGAGCGTTGGGGCAGCAAACTGGTGGACGTTAAGGTCGGCGAGCTGACGCTGGAGTCGATTGACTTCCGCGACCAGACGGCGCGCCTGAGCCTCGGCATCGAGACCAACACCGTCGTCCCCGTCACGCTGAGGGATTTCGACTACAGGCTCCGGCTCGCGGGGCAGGACGCCATCGAAGGCACGTACGACGGCGACCTGAAGATCGGCGGGCGCAAGGGCTCGCGCGTGAACCTGCCCGTGGTCGTACACCTGCGCTCGATACCGAACGTGGTCTGGTCGGCGTTCCGCAATCAGGGGCGCGTCGGGTACGAGCTGGACAGCGGCTTCACCGTCCCGCTCTTCGTCACCGAGCGCCGCTTCGACCAGAGCTTCGCGGGCGAGGTGCCGCTGCGCTCGCTCGTCGACGCCGCGACCATCCTGCGCGCCAGCCGCGGCGCGGGCGCGCGCGACGCCGGCGGCCGCATCCTCGGCAACGTCTGGCCCTTCTGAAATCGTGGGTCAGGGAAAAGGCGAAGGGGTAAGGGAAGCGTTCAAGCCATCCCTTACCCCTTCGCCTTTTCCCTTTAACCTTACTTCAGGCGTCGACCTTGTTCGCGCGTTGCGGGAGCAGGCGGCCGAGCAGCGCGGCGAGGTGTTCGAGTTCGAGCGGCTTGACGACGTAGTCGCAGCAGCCGACGGCGCGGCTGGCGGCGCGCGCCTCGGCCGAGTCGTAGGCGGTGACGGCCACCACGGGCACGTCGCGCGTCGTCTCGTACTCGCGTATGCGCAGGGTCGCGTTGAAGCCGTCGAGCACCGGCATGTTCAAGTCCATCAGGACGAGGTCGAGCCCGCCGCGCTGCGAAAGCTCGATGGCCTCCTGACCGTTCGACGCCTCGACCACGCGGCACCCGTGCAGCTCAAGCATGCGCCGCATCATCTCGCGCGTGTCCCGAAAGTCCTCGACCAGCATCACCACCGGCGACCCGCCGTTCGTCACCTCAAACTGCATCACGACCTCCCGCGTTCGGAAACTCCCCGCGCGGCCGCCCGCCCGGCGCACGACAAATATAAACCAACTCGACCCGGCCGGGACAGCGCCGCCGCTCCGAAATCCGCGGGGTGCCTGGGACTTTTCGCGGCGGCGCCGTCGCCGGCCGGGTCAAGGTTTAGAAATGTCTAATGCGAGCACGGTTACCGAAATTTCCGAGCCGGGTGCGGGGCGGCGGCGGGGCGGCGGCGGCCGTCGACGTTGAAGCGGCGCGCGTGCGAGAGGAGCCGCCGTCCACGGCCGCCGCGGCGTGATTGCGGCGGCGCAGGCGCTCCCACTCCTCGCGGGGGACGCGCCCGAAGGCTTCGACCACGCGCGGGTCGAACTGCCGGCCCGCGTAACCTTCAAGCTCTGCGAGCGCGGCCTCGTAGGTGCGCCCGACGCGGTAGACGCGGTCGCTCGTGATGGCGTCGAAGGCGTCGGCGACCGCGAAGATGCGCGCGTTCAAATCTATCTCCTCGCCCTTCAAGCCCGCCGGGTAGCCCGAGCCGTCCCAGCGTTCGTGGTGCTGCGCGACGACGCGCGAGGCCCCTTCGAGGAACGCGATGCCGCTCAGAATCTGCCGGCCGTGCGCCGGGTGGAGCCGCATCTCCAGCCACTCCTCGTCGGTCAGCCGCGCGGGCTTGCGCAGCACCGCGTCGGGGACGCCGATCTTGCCGATGTCGTGGAGGAGCGAGCCGAACTCAAGCGAACGCATCTGCCCTTCGTCGAGCCCTAACTCCTGGCCGAGCCGCAGGCTGAAAGATACGACGCGCTCCGAGTGCCCGTGCGTCTCGTGGTCGCGCGTCTCCAAAGCCGCGACGAGAGCCTTGAGCGTCGTCCGGTAGGCTTCGCCGAGCGAGCGCACCGCGCCGTCCAACTCCTCCGTCCGCCGCTCGATCATCCGTTCGAGGTAGGTCTCGTAGCCGCGCCGCTCGGCGAGCAGGCGCTGGTGTTCGAGCGCGCGGCGCACGGAGAGGCGTACGTGTTCGAGGTCGAACGGCTTGACGATGTAGTCGAACGCGCCGAGGCGCATGGCCTCGATGGCGCTGTCGATGTCGTGCGAGCCGCTGACGAGGATGACGAGCGTGTCGGGCGAGACGGCCGAGACGCGCGGGATGAGTTCGAGCCCGCTCATTCCCTCCATCGAGATGTCGCTCAGGACGAGCTGGAATTCGCCCTCGCCGAGCAGCCGCAGCGCCTCCTCTGCCGACCCGACCGACGCGCAGTCGTGTTCGAGGCAGAGGAACTCTTCGAGCACGCCCCGCACGGCCGCGTCGTCGTCGGCGATGAGCAAGCGCGCGCCGTCGGCCGGCAGCGGCTTGCAGCTCATTCTCATTGACACAAGGTTTGTCGGCAGAGACATTCGTGCCCTCAAGTCTGACGGTTCGGGCGGCCGGGAGCGGCGCGGGCGCACCTCGCCCGTGGGCGCAGGCCCGGCGGCCGCCTCGCCCGAACCGAGATTAAACTGCCGGGGGTTATTGCTTCAGGGCGAGCCTCGCGTCGCAAGGGCCGTGCCAGCCCGGCCCCTTCGCGGAAGGCGAAAGGCAAAGGGCGGAAGTCAAAAGGTAAAAGCGAGAACGGCCGGGGCTCGTCGTGTAATTTGCAGCGGCGGGATTCCCCGCGTGTGCTGCACAATGCCGCGCCGGGCGTCAAATAACTGACACCGCGACGGGACGGCGGGGCGACGACGCTGCCGTCCCGTGTCCGCGTTTCGACACGGCGGCTCCTCACACGGCGGAGACCGCGAAGCGACGTTTTCCCCTGTATTTTCAACGAAAAATCTCGCCGGACGCGACGCTCGAACTCTTCGGCGGGCGCGCGACTCGCCCGGTTCGGTCAGGCTGAGAGCGTCGAGATGACGGCCGTCCGGCGTCGCCGGAAGCTGGAACGTGGCTTGCACGCGTTTGCATGCTTTATCAATAGCCGATGCCCCTCGGTGACCCCAATAAAAGTATTTCACGCATTACCCGAACCGAGTTTTTAAGGAGGCTGAGGTGAAATCTCGGAAGCATTACCGTCTCCGCGTGTTGCTCTGCGCGGCTTACGTAACGGTGACGCTTTCTGTCTACGCGACGCCCGGCGGGGCGCACCGCGCGCCCGACGCGACGGCGTCCGCGAAGCTGTCGCCCGAGTTGCTCGCGCTCGCGCAAGGCTCGCGGGGAAAGTCGGTCGAGGTCATCATTCAGGAGAGTAGTGTCGCGACGCCGAGGTCGGGGTTGAACTTGAGCCTCGGCTTAAACCTGAACTTGAGCTTGAATCTGAACGCCATTCTCGGCCTCGTCAACAGCCTCGGCGGGCGCGTAACGCGCACGTTCGGGCAACTGGGGCTGGTCGCGGCGCGCGTGCCCGAGAGCGAACTGGCGGCGCTGGCCGCACGCCCGGAGGTGCGCTACGTGTCGCCCGACAGGACTCTGGGCGCGTCCGGCCACATCGAGACGACGACCGGCACCAGCTCCGTCCGCACGCAGACCGGCTTCTCGCTGCTCGGGCTCGTCCAGACGACCACGACGCTCGACGGGGCGGGGATGAGCATCGCGGTCATAGACTCCGGCGTCGACGCCCGGCACGAGGTCTTCCGCGACGCGTTCGGCGCGAGCCGCGTCGTCGCGAGCGTCGATTTCACCGGCGAGGGTCGCACCGACGACCCCTACGGGCACGGGACGCACGTCGCCTCCATCGCCGCGGGCTCGGGCAAGCCTTCGGGCGGCGCGTACGCCGGCATCGCGCCCGCGTCGAAGATAGTCAACCTGCGCGTGCTCGGCGCGGAGGGGCGCGGGAAGACTTCGGCGCTGCTCGCGGCGCTCGAATGGGTCTTGCAGAACCGCGCGCAACACAAAATACGCGTCGTCAACCTCTCTCTGGGCACGACGGCAGTGGACAGCTACCGCAACGACCCGGCGTGCGCGGCCGTCAGGCGTCTGGTGGACGCGGGCGTCGTGGTGGTGGCGGCCGCCGGCAACAACGGGCGCGACTCGCTGGGTAACAAAATCTACGGGCAGATTCATTCGCCGGGCGTCGAGCCCTCGGCCGTCACGGTCGGCGCGTCGAACACCTTCGGCTCGAACGGCCGCTGGGACGACGGCGTGACCACGTACAGCTCGCGCGGGCCGACGCGCGGCTCTTGGACGGA
>JBEVKV010000515.1:0-13427 GCA_040509515.1 Pyrinomonadaceae bacterium
CCCACAGTGCTGCTGAAGTTTTACTAGATGCGAAGTTAATCTACTTGGTCAGCAAGTAGTTAACAAGGGCTGACTGGTAGCAGGACTGCCAGACGATTGCCGACTTCCCTGTCTTGGACGGGTTCTGCGCCTCCAGCGCAAATTTACCTACAGTGTCGGCAAGCATCAAACCTAAGTCGCTTGCTAGAAGGGTGAGCGGATCCAGCTTCTTACCCCAAACATACCGCCCCTTCTCCTCAACAAGAAGGGCACGGAAAGCGCCGAGAATGGGGTAGGTGAAGCCATCAGGTACGCCGTACTTTGAGTCCTTACCGATGTAGTAGAGATGCTCCATCGCTTTGCCTGTGTCGCGGTAGGTAACCCCAGTCAACTTCCCAAACTTACCACCGGAGACCTCGCCCCCCTGACCACGCGCTTTGTTGTAAAGCGAGGGCAATTGGTCTCGCACATGGTCGTATAGGGCGAGTATCTCCTTAGCCAGCGGGTAAATCTTTCTGTACGACTGCGGATGTTCTCGGAGGTGTCTGAGGCACGCTGCCTTCGAGCTGTAGGCGATCACCGGGTGAGCGGACTCATTGAAGTGGTCGCGGTCGAACGCCGTTAAGATGGCAACGACCTCTCGCACGTCAATCGGCTTCGGGTTCCCGGCAGTATCAACCTCGTACTCTTTGAAGGCAATCTGGTCGAAGTAGGTCGCACCTTTCAGCGCACTCTTGAGTGACTCAAACTCCCCGGCCAAGTTCATCAGGCTCTCGTCACGCACTTGGTTTGACGTGTTCCGAGCGTCCACGACTTCAGTGATGCCGTCGTGATTGAACCCTTCGAGGAACTCTACCCTGATGTACTGAGGTTCTGTGATGGTCGGCGTTTCCTCCATCACAATGTTGTAGGTGTGGCCGCCGTCCAAGAGGCCGTGAAGGCGCGGATTCGTCAGCACTACTGTGACTGATGAGCTTTTGTTATCAAAAGCCACCTTGTCAACAGCGAGCACGAGCCCGCGGTTCATGAAGACGAACATGTCCGGCTTGTCGTGAAAGCTTTCCCTGATAGCTCTGGGCACAGCGCCCGTAAGCTTGGGGTCGCGGACGTTGATCTTTCGCCAACCAGAGAGGTCTGGTAGGTGTTTGGTCTCAACTATCGCGAAGTAGTTACGACTGCCTTGTTTCTGGAAGGGCGTCTCCAAGTGGCGGAAGGAGACGACAGGGAAGGTGATAGTAGCTTGCTTCGTCATTTTTCTCTCCTTGGTAAGGTGTCCTTAACCAAACTTGCTGAGACATTTGTCTACAGCAAACAACGAGCTTCAGCAGCACCGTCATGAGAATACTAGCTCTACAGCTTTACAGAGTCAACAGCGTTCTGCCGCACCGCAAAATTTGCACCCTCCCCGCTAAGTCACGCGCTACGACTGGGCGTCATCGAGCTAGTCGTAGGCGTGCGGCTTTATCACCTTCCACATGCAGCTTCGACATAAGTCCTTCCTCGGGCCTTATAGCCGGTGCAGACATCGCTCTCGAATATTCCAGCCGCAAGTCGGAAGCCCTTGCCGTACCCCGTGTAAAAGAGTCCGCCACGGGTCAGATCTAGGTCAGCGGCTTTCAGGTATGTCGGCAGCGGCTCGCTTTCCCCATTTGGCTGGCCGTTGAAAATCGCTATGACGTGCTTGCCTTCGTGCTTCCGCGTGTCGATCAGGACGACCACAAAGTCATCGCTCCCGTCGTTGTTGAAATCTCCGGTCTTGTAGTAAGGGTGATAGAGGGTGCCGTGATATTGGCGAGTGACCTCCAACCCTTCTGCGTCGGCGTCGGCTTCCGTGGCAAGTCGGTAAAAGGGACGCTTGGCCAGCCACTTCTGCACGACCTGACGGTGGTCGTCTGGCATGTGGGCATAAACGGCTGACTCCTGCGCCCAAACCTGTAGGGTACAGCTCAGGACGAGGATAATAAGTGTGAAGGATTTGAATGTGGCCATCGTATGCCTCAAAGCTCGGGAGTAATGAGGGTTACGCTGACGCTCGACTCGGGAGGGAAGAGCGCAGTTCAAAGTGCTTTCTACCTAATCTTCTTTGAAGATGATTTATGCCGCTTCTTCTGCGTGTCTTTTACCGATTTCGTGATGCCAGCGACCGCATCGTAAGCCCTACCTGCCTGCGGCCCGTTCTTCGTCACTTTACTGACTGGAATCTTCTGTGTTCTTCGCTGTATTTCCGCTGCAAGCATCCTGACCGTTGAAAGCAGTTCCGCCTTGTCTTCATCGGACAGCTCCGCGAGCCCTCTAAACATGGAAGATATCTCGCTGTCGAAGGCTTCTGTCCCGTTCAGTGATTTGCCACGCGCTACGGCGTATACCTCATCCTCCGAAACTCCTAAACCTTTTGCCAGCGCTCTTAAAGTCCCGGCCTTAACATCAGCCACCCGTTGATTAAGAATGTTCCAGACGGAGCCGTGAGTTATATCCCCGCCACTCCTACGCTCTACTTCGTAGGTGCTCAGGTTCTTCTCATCCATCTTCTGGCGTACATACGTCGCCAAAGTTTCCTGTAAATTCCGCACGCTAAATCGTATAGCCGAGTTGATATATAAATAGCTGTCTGTTTTATCTAAAAGATTAGTTGACACAAGTTTTTATCTAATGTATTAGATAGTCGTTCAAAGGAGTCGTGACTATGTATCGAAACGACCTGATCAAAGGCGCGATGGCCGCGCACGACTTAACACTTGAAAGGCTTGCCACGAGGGCAGGTTTATCTCCGGCGACTGTGTCAGCAATCCGCAACGGCAGGGAGAACGTGACGCTTCACTCCTTAACAGCCGTAGCGGAGGCCGTCGGATTCGTGGTTGAAATTAATTTCATCCCTAAACGAGAGCCTGCGACAGCATCGGCCGAAGCCGCTGTAGCGTGATCTGTACTGACAGTCGCACACACTAACGCCGCGAAGGGGCGGCCAAACAGTTCACACCCGGAGGGAGTTCGAACCGTGAGCGGCGAAAGCGAGCAGGGAAAGCCGTCGGACGACATCCTCTACTCGGTCACGCACCACGAGGGCGGCGGGATGACCCTCGTCTTCTTCGGCCGGCTCAACGGGCGGGAGGCGGGGCTGGAGGCGGAGATGGCTGTCTCGGTTGAGCTACCGAGCGAGATGGCCGACAGGCTGGCGGAAGAGCTCAGGAGTCGAAGCCGATGATGGTCTCGATGATGAACCGGTCGCCCTTCTTCGGGAGCTTGAGCCGCTTCCGGCGCAGCTGCCGCCACAGGCTGGCGACGGCTTCCTCCATTTCGGCCTGGGTGAGTTTGCGGTAGGCGATGATCTCGTAGCGGACGTCGCGCTTCTTGTCGAGGATGACGTTCCGGACGTTAGGCTGCTGCATGACGGCCCCCTTTCAGGGGCGGATTTTAGCGCGAGAGGGGCGCGCTTCACACATCGACTTTACGGGCAGGAGTCAGATGAAGAAAAACAATTCATGTCTCTCACCACCCCCGAGGCCAACCGCCTCGCCCTCGGCGACCGCGCCAAGGCCGTCCGCGAGGCCCTGCTTTGCCTCGGCATGCGCCGCTGCTCCCTGCGCCTCGTCCACTACCAGGCGGAGCCCCGCCCCCTCCGGCTCGACTGGTACGGCCTTTACTGGCGCTGGCTCCGCGCACTCCACCTCGCCAACCCCGACGGCGCCGACTTCCTCTTCGAGGATTTGCGGTCTCGTTTCACTGCGCTCCGCGACGGTGACTGTCTCTCCCGAGCCTGCTGGTACGAGCAGCTCGCCGAGTGCGAGCGCGAGCACTCCGAGGCCATCAGAGCCGCCATCCTCGACCGCGACCCCCGGCTCATCCGCAAGGAGATCGCGGAGGCCATCTCGGCTCTGCGGCGCCAGCTCGCACTGCTCGACGCCAGAGAAGGCCGGAGGGGCGAGTTCACTGTAGGAGTTCTGTAACGAGAAGGGCGGCCGCACCACGGGCAGGCGCGGCACGCCCCGGGCGGGGGCGGCACTCGGGCGAGGACGCCGGCCCCCGCCCGCCCGAACCAGAGGACGGAGGAGCCGTGACGACTAGGAAGGTATCGATTCTGCTTATAGCCGCCGGCCTGCTCGGGCTCGCGCTGAGCGGGCGTCGCCGCCGCCCGAGCTGCACCGCCAAGGCCGTGGGTAGGGATCTGCGCCTGCCGGCACCCGTCAGACTCGTCCGAGGCTAAGAGGTGCCAGCCGGCATGTACTCGACGGTGACGGGATAGCGGCCGGCCGGGCGGCCTTCGAGGTAGACGTTGAACCAGTAAGTGCCCGGCTCCAGGAACGTGAAGTCGAACTGCTGCACCTTGATGGGCGAGTACTCCTCGCCGGTGAACCCGACGGCGGTATCCCACAGCGGCGACTCGCTGCCGTCCGTCCCCACCATGGTGACCAGGAGTGGGTAAGACGAGAACCTGTCGCCGCCGCCGATGCCGACGACCACTTTGGCGCTAAACGGCGAGGGAGGCATGCGGGGCGGGTCGTTCATGAAAAGAAGGTGGGTCACCAGGTGGATGACATCGATCTCGCGGTCTTCGTGCTGGACGATGTCGTCGCAGAGGAAGACGAATTGAAGGTAGGGCCTCGGTGTCATGTCCAGCAAGATACGCCCCCGGCGCACTGGCGGACAAGGTTCCGGGTCGGCCAACGCAGGGGGGAACTTTCACCTAGAAGGAGATCGGCGGTGAGCACGAACGTCTACTACCTTCCGCCCCAGCCGGGCGCCGCGGCGGCCGACCAGCGCGAGCCGGTCGAGGCGGCCGTGAGAGAGCTGAGCGCGCGCGTGATCACGAACACCGACGAGCGGCGCCGCCTCCACTCCCGACTCAACGAGCTGCGCTCGGCAGACCCCTCGCTCCGCCGCTCGCGCACGCGCCTGCTCCCCCTCAACCCGCAGCGCCCCCTCACGATCTACTCCTTCGAAGAGGCGGACGCGCCCGCGCCGCTGCGGGAGGCCATCCGCGGATGAGCTGGAAGGCGACGGCCTACGTCAAACCGCTGAAGGCCGCGCCCGACGGCACCCCCATCTCGCGCGGCGAGAAGTTCCTCCTCTTCATCCTGGCCGACTACCACAACGACGAGCAGCGCGCCGCGTGGCCCTCCGCGGCCGCGCTCGCCCGCGACGCGCTGATGACGCTGCGGCACGTCCGGAACCTGCTCGCGAGCCTCAAGGCGAAGGGCATCGTCTGCACGAGCCAGAGGCACTCGGCCGAGGGCGACTTCGACACGAATCTCTACCACTTCCACGCGCTCGACTGCGACGAAGGCCACGAGGGGGGTAGTGAAATCATTTCACTACCCCCCCTGGGCGGCCCCAAAGGTAGTGAAGCGGAGTTCACCACCGGTAGTGAAGCCCGGTTCACTACGGTAGTGAAGCCCACTTCACCACCGGTAGTGAAAAAACCGACATCGCAATATAAGGATGAGCCTCCAGTGGGAGCCGCCACTGAACCGCCATCCCAACCGCCACACACACACGCCGACCCGCCGCTGCTGGCGCTGGCGGGCGCCGGCCCGGGCGGTGGTGTGTGTGTGAAGTCGAAATACTCGTTCGAGCAGCGCCTCTCGTACGCGCGCAACCAGCTCCACATCGACAACCCGGAAGGCTTCGCCATGTCGAAGCGCGCGGCAGCCGGCGAGTTCGACGAGGCGATCTCTGCTTGGCTCACCGAGCTGGAGACGCCGGGCGGCGCCAAGCCCGGCCGCGACACCTCTGGCTGCCCGGACTGCCACGGCTCGGGCTGGTGGTACCCGCAAGGTACGGCGAAGGGCGCGGCCAGGTGCAGGCACTCCCGGCTCGACGGTGACGGAGGGGACGCCGGGCAGGTGCCACTGCCGCCGTGAGGCGGGGGCGGCCGGCGCGCGTCGGATTCGTGGCTGTGAATAGCAGAGAGGGGAGGAGGCCGGATGAGACTGCGGAAAGCAAAAATCGTCGCCGAGAGGCTGGCGGGGCTGATGAGCCCCTTCTGCCTCCGCGTCGAGATCGCCGGCAGCGTCCGCCGCTCCTGCCCCGAGGTGAAGGACGTCGAGCTGGTGGCCGTCCCCCGCTGGGCCGAGCGCCCCGGTCCGGCTCAGTCTCTGTTCGCTGAAGATGCCGGGCGGGTGAATCTCCTGCACGAGTGGGCGGTGAATGAGGCGGCCGGCGCGGGCGTGCGCTGGATCAAGCCGGGCACCCCGGAGGTGGTCGACTGGGCGCCGAAGCGGGAAGGGAAGTACTGGCGCGCTCTCGTCGAGGACCGCGTCAAGCTCGACCTGTTCCTGGCGCTGCCTGAGAACTACGGGATGATCTTGGCCATCCGCACCGGGAGCGCCGAGTTCTCGCAAGCCTTGATGACTTACGCCAAGCACCGGACGCCCTACCACGTCGAGGGCGGGTACCTCAGGGATCGCGAGGGTAAAGCGTTGGAGACGCCCGAAGAGCGCGACGTCTTCAAGGCCCTCAAGGTCGATTTCGTCGAGCCGCGGGAGCGGGTGGGGCAGCACATGGTGCGCGTAGCGGGGAGACCGCAGTTTCCGCGCAGGGCGGCTCAGGGCACGCGTTCATGAGGGGTCAATTCTCTTACTTTCGAAGGGCGCGGATTGCTTATGAAAAAATGCATTCTCATAAGTAATCCTCAGGGCGTTTAACTCGATGAAGGCGACGGCGTTAATACCGATTTCGGGGGGAGGGCACCGGCGGGCATTTTTGTCGCTCGTCGAGCTTGCCGTTAAACGCACGCCGGAGCCGTCGGAGCGTCGCCTCCGGGCCGTCCCCGCCAGGTCATGTGCGGCCACACTCTACCTCGCCGGGCTCCACGCCTCGGGTCGACGCTCCATGGCCGCCAAGCTTCACTCGGTTGCTAGGATCGTGGGCCTCTCGCCTGAAGAGATTCGCTGGTCGGGCCTCCGCTCAGAAGTGATCTCGGTCGTGCGCGCTCTCATGCTCGAGCGCCGCTACGCCCCCTCCACGATCAACGCCACGCTCTCCGCGCTGAAGGGCGTGGCCCACGCCGCCTGGCAGCTCAAGCAGCTCAAGTCAGACGAGTACCAACGCATCCGCGACGTCAAAGGCGTCGGCGGCTCCAGACTCCCGCGCGGCCGCGCCCTCTCCGATCGGGAAGTATCCCGGCTCGTCGAGGCGTGCCTGCGCGACTCATCCCCCGCTGGCGCCAGAGATCTTACTTTGGTCGCGCTGCTCGGCTCCGGGGGACTGCGCCGCTCCGAAGCGACGTCGCTCGACCTCTCCCACTTCGACGAAGAGGCTGGCACGCTTCGCGTCCGCGGCAAGGGTGACAAAGAGAGACTGGTCTATCTCGGCCGAGAACCTCTGCGCGCCGTGCTCGACTGGCTCGAGCTGCGCGGCCGCGACGTGGGCCCGCTGCTATGTCCCGTCTCCAAGTCAGGAGAGATAGAGCTGCGTCGCCTCTCGGACCAGGCCGTCTACAACGCCCTGCGCAAGCGCGCGAAGGAGTCACGCGTGCGGCCGTTCTCACCGCACGACCTGCGCCGCACCTGCATCACCAACATGCTCGACCGCGGCGGAGACCTCTCCGTGGTGCAGGACATCGCCGGCCACTCATCGATGTCGACGACGAAGATCTACGACCGCCGCGGCGAGGCGGCGAAGAGGCGCACGTCGGCGCTCGCCTCGCTGCCTTACCGCCGGCGCCGACCACAGGGAAGGGAAGACTAGAGAAGGATGATCACCGACGACCCCCACAATCAAACTGAGGCCGCCGCCACGGAAGAGCCCGTCGGCGAACCCACGCCCGAGAGGGCGGAGCTGCTCGGCACCACGGCCCTCACCGCGCGCGTCCGCTGCCCATGCGGCAAGCGCCAGGACGTAGACCGTGAGGACTGGCAGTGGAACGGCGTCACCCTCTGCTCGCGCTGCGGCCGCGGGCTGCTCGACCACTCGCTCCAAGTGGTGAGCCGCGCGCAGGCGCTCGCCATGATCGAAGGGCGCAAGCCGACGGGGTCAGAGCTCCGGGCGCTGCGCCACGTGGAGATGTCGCTGCGCGACTTCACGCTCCGCCACGGCGAGCACCCCCGCTGGTACTGGTCGCCGCCGACCAACCGGATGGCCGAAGAGGTCGGCCGCCTTCTCGCCGAGCTCGACGAGTCGCGGAGAGACCGCGGGTCCCCGCCGGTCGTCGGCAGTGGCCGCGCCTTCCTCGACAAGGAGGACGACGAGTCGGCCGAGACCGAAGTAACCGCCGCGGACGATGAGGATGATGACGAGCTCGGCGACGAGGGGTACGGGGACGAGGACGAGGCCCTCAACGAGGGGGAGGAGTAAGGCCGTGCGCATCCGCCCCTTCGCCTTCTGGCTCACGGCCGCTGCCGCCTCGGCCGCCCTCGTCGGCTGCGCCGTGCTGTTGGCCCGGGTGAGGCGGGACACCAGGCGCGCGGCGGTCGCGGAGCTGAGGCTGCGGCGCACGCGCATCAGGCTGCGCACCGCGGAGGCGGAGCTCTTCGAGGCGGACGAGTACCTGGCCGCCACGGGAGAGCTCCTCGAGTGCTACATGGAGGAGTTCGGTCCGCTCCCCGTCAACCCGTTCGCCCGCCCTGCCGAAGGCTCCGTGGCCGGCGAGGAGTGGCAGGAGGTGCTGGAGGAAGTCGGACTCAGGGAGGACTGAACCGTTATGCAGGTCGAGCAACTGACTTACACCATTCAAGGGCTCTCGCCCCTGCTCTTAAACAACCCGCGCGGCATGCTCGCGCAGAGCACCGCCGCGCCGTCCAGGCAGAAGAAGATCCCGACGCCGGAGGAGGAGGCCGAGGGCGGCACCTACAGGACGGCGGAGGGAATCATCGCCGTCCCGGCCATCGCCGTCAGGAACGCCATGATCACGGCCGCCGCGGGCTTCAAGTACAAGACGCGGAGCTGGAAGGGCTTCGTCTCGCACGTCGAGATCCGCCCGGCCGAGCTGCTCCCGCTCTACGACTCCCACGAGGAGCCCGTCACCTCTTACGAGATCGACCTGCGGCGCGCCGTCATCAAGGGGCGGGGGGCGGTCGCCAGGGCGCGCCCGCTCATCCGCGACTGGCGCGCCTCGTTCACCTTCGTCGCCGACACCTCGGCGCTGCCGCACGACCGGCCGCGCGAGCTGCTGCTCCAGTTCCTGCGGGAGGCCGGGGCGCGCATCGGCATCGGCGACTACCGGCCGGAGAAGACGGGCTGGTTCGGCCGCTTCACCGTCCTCGAATGATCTTTCCGACTCCCGCGGCCGGGCCAGGCACGGCGCGGCATCGCACGCCTGGGCAAGGCGAGGCACGGCACGGTACCCAACGCACCAGGGGTAATGAATCGGATGACGAAAGAGAAGCCTCCTAACCTGAAGACGCTGCCCATCGGAGACGTCGTCGAGGATTACCACCTCTACCCACGCTCGGAGGTGGACGGCTCGACCGTCGAGCAGTTCCGGGAGGCTCTGCGCGCGGGCGCGAAGTTCCCGCCCATCCGGGTCTGCTCGAAGACGTTGCGGATCATCGACGGGTTCCACAGAAAGACGGCCTACGAGCGGGAGGGAGCCACGCACGTCCTCTGTGTCTTGGAGGACGTGGCGGATGACGTGGACCTCTTCCGCCGTGCGGCGGCCGCCAACGCCTCGCACGGCCGGCGCTACTCCGTCGACGACTACGCCACGGCCGTCCGCCTGGCTAAGCGGCTGGGACTTACCCGCGAGCAGATCTCGGCCGACCTCTTCCTCCCTCTGGACCGGATAGAGAAGCTGGAGCGGATCTCGGCCGGGCGGGGCGCGCCCGCCCCCTTAGAGCGCAACGTCCCGAAGGCCGCGGGCAAGCCCTCGAAGCTGGTCGAGAAGTCGATGGACACGATCTCCCAGATCACCTGGACGACTTCCTTGCTGCGGTGCATCCGCGAGGGGCACGTCAACGAGCAGTCCGAGGAGTTGCGCTCACAGCTGGAGGAGCTGTCAACAGCGCTGGGGGAGTTCCTGAGCCGGCCCCGCACGGAGGAGCCGGCTCAGCGCCACCCCGCCTACACGCGCATGTACCCGCCCGACTCGGGGGCCGTCAAGGCCGCCTGAGGCTGGTACATCAACCACCACTAACATCACCCGCGAGGAGCAAACTCATGACGGATAAGCAGAACGATGGCCATGACGAAAATTCGGCGGCCGAGACTTCGGAGACTCCGGGCGCGGTCGCCTTCCCCTACTCGGCGGCGGGGGCGGCCTTCACCGCCTGGTTCAACGAACGGGTGAGAAGGCTACAGAACCCGGCCGTGATGCTGGGGACGAAGCTGGCCAGAGTCGTCGATCTGCACCCGGACGGGAGGCTCGAAGTCGAGATCGAGACCGAGGCGCTCGAGCCCGAACGCCAGTTCGTCGCCTTCGAGGCCGCATACCTCGACCAGCTGGTGCGCAAGATCGCCGCCATCGGCCTCTGAGCCGAAGAGGTGCCGCCATGCCGAACCTTTTGTTCACGCTCTGGATGCTGCTCTTCCCCCTCGTCGCGGCCACCTGCCGCTACGTCAACGAGGGGAAGCTCGGCAGGCGTTACGACGCCGCGGGCAGGGCGCTCGACGCCCTCTTCGATGTCGTAGCCTGGCTGGCGGTCGGCTACCTCCTCTACGGGTCGTGAGGAGGGCTCGCGGGGCGACCGCACATGGGAGGGACGAGAGGTACAGGCGATGACGACGAGAGAGGTGACGGGCACCATCCGCAGACCCGACGGCACGGCGTGGGCGGGCGCGGCCGTCAGGTTCAAGCTCGACAAGAGCACCTACACGGCGGACGCAGCCTTCCCCGCGGCCGAGGTGACGGTGACGACCGACGGCTCAGGAGTCTTCACCGCCATGCTCTGGTGCAACGCCGAGGGCTTTGTGAAGACGCTCTACACCGCGACGCTCCCCGACGGCTCTTCCTTCCGGTTCCGGCTTTCCGCCGGCGACGGCTCGCCCGTAGACATCGTGGTGCTGCGCGCGGGCGGGATTGCCCCGGTCACGCCCTCCGACCCGCTCTACGTCTCGACGCGGGCGCTCGTCGCCGCACTCGAAGCTCGGCTCGCCCTCTACTCCGTGGTGCTCGACGCGGACGCGACCTTCGACCCCGGCGTCGCCGCCCGCTCCCTGGCGCTCATCGACACGTCGGTGGGTGACGTGACGGTGACGCTCCCACCGCTGGCCGGGATGGGAGGCCGCAGCGTGGTGCTCAAGAAGATCGCCGGCGGGAACGTCGGTGTCGTCGACGGCGACGGGTCCGAACTGATCGAGGGCGCGCTCGTCTTCAATCTGGAAATGGAGCATGAGTTTATCGAGGTCACGCCGGCCGGCGGCCAGTGGCGCGTGATCGGGAGGGGCTGACCGTGAAGAGAGTTTTCATGCTGATCATTCTGTCGGCGCGGGCGGCGGGCGGGGCTGCGGCGCAGACCGGCGGCGCGCCGAACCTGCGCCACGGCACGCTGGCGCAGCGGCCGGCGTCCTGCCGGGCCGATCGCGGCGAGGTCTACGTCCAGACCGACGGCACCGGCGAGGGGGCGGGGCTCTACGTCTGCCCCGCGGACAACACCTGGCGGAAGGCGGGGGGCAGCGACCACGGGGAGTTGTCGGGGCTCGTCGGCGACGACCACCCGCAGTACCTGACCGTGACGCGGGGCGACGCCCGCTACTACACGCGGGCGCAGCTCGACGCCTTCTTCTCCGGCAAGGCCGCCGCGGCGCACACGCACACGCTCTCGGAGGTCACGGGCGCGGGGACGGCGGCCGCGCTGAACGCGCCGGCTTCCGGGAACGCGGCGGGCGGGGAGGTGGTCAAGGGAAGCGACACGCGGCTGACCGACTCGCGCAGCCCTACCGCCCACGCCTCGACGCACGCCCCGGCAGGCTCCGACCCCGTCACGCTCGCGCAGTCTCAGGTGATGAACCTGACCTCCGACCTGGCCGGGAAGCAGGCGGCGGACTCGGACCTGACGGCCGTCGCCGGCCTCGCCCCGGCCGACGGCGACATCATTCAGCGCACGGCCGGCGCGTGGGCGAACCGGACGGCGGCGCAGCTCAAGACGAGCCTGGCGCTCACGGCGTCCGACGTCGGGCTGGGGAATGTTGATAACACGAGCGACGCGGCGAAGAACGCGACGGCGGCCGCGCTCACGAATAAGACGATTGCGCTCGGCTCGAACGCCTTCTCCGGCACGCTCGTGCAGTTCGACGCGGCGGTCACCGACGCCGACCTCGCGCGCAGGGACGCGGCGCAGACCTTCTCGGGCGTCCAGACCTTCAGCGGCAACATCCTCGCCTCGGCCGACAACGCCATGACCATCGGCGCGGCGGCGGCCAACCGGCCGGGCGCGTACCTCTTCGGCCTCAACGTCGGCCACACCGGCTCGATCGGTGCCGGCATCGTCAGGTTCGCCTCGGGCACGAGCGGCGTCCAGTTCCAGTCGGGCTTCATGCAGCTGGGTTCGGGAGTCGGCATGGGCTGGTCTTCGGGCGACCCCAACTCCGCCGCCGAGGACGTGAGGATCAAGCGCGTGAAGGCGGCCGTCGTGGAGGTCAACAACGCGGGCACCGGGGGCGGAACGCTCCGGTTCACGGCCACCACGCCCGCGCAGATCACCGCCGACCGGCACGACTACGTCGTCACGCCGCCGAGCCTGTTCGTCCGGCTCACGTCGGACGCCGCGCGCAGCGTGACGGGGCTGTCGACCTCGCAGGTGGACGGCGAACTCCACACGGTGGTCAACGTCGGGGGGCACAACATCGTGCTGGCGCACGAGTCGGCCTCCTCGGCGGCCGGGAACAGGTTCAAGACTTCGACGGGTGCGGACGTGACGCTGGGCGCGAATCAGGCGGCGGACCTGATCTACGACGGCGCGCAAGCGAGGTGGCTGGTGTTTAAGAGGAACTGAGGCTGCGGCGGGTGGCGTCGGGGGACGTGCTGCTGCGCGGCTTCGTCGTCGAGGCGTTGAACTGAGGGCGGGGTCGTGGCGCGTAGGTTCTCCCCCGGCTTTAGAAACTGAGGGTGACGCAGTCAGGCGCAGGTAGTCTCCAGCTATGAAAATTTATTCGCGTTCATCAGCAGCTTGGTGACGAATTACTATGGTGGAGCAGGCTGAGAAGAAGTGCAGGAAGTGCGGTAAGGTGAAGCCGGCGGGGGAGTTCTACGCCGCGAAGGGCGGGCTCCTGGGCCGCCGCCCCGACTGCAAAAGCTGCTCAAATTCCTACCACAACCGGTGGGCGCGCCGCCGCTACGTGCCGAAGACCGGCAGGCGCTACCGCACCAGGGGCGACAGGGCGGAGGCGGCAGCGGCAGGAGCGCCGGACACCGCCCTCTGAAAATCTACAAAACCTCATCGGACCCGCGTAAACACTACAGATTCTCATCCGCCGTTGTTGATGAAGTGAAGTCGAATCTGACACTGGCGACGACCTGAGGTCGCGCGTCACCCTCACTTTCGAAGGGCCGGGAAGGACCCACGCCGAGGCACGGA
>JBEVKV010000516.1:0-8871 GCA_040509515.1 Pyrinomonadaceae bacterium
CGAGTGATGAGAAAGAGTCTTGCTTTTTCTCATCACTCGTCACTCATCACTGCTTTCGTCCTAAGACGAAAGCCTCGATGTTGTCTACGAGCTGGTCGGCGAGTATCTGCTGTGCGCGGCGGCCGGCCCAGGCGACGTGGGGCGTGACGATGAGGTTGGGCACGGAGGGGTCGAGCAGCGGGTTGTCGTCGCCCGGCGGCTCCGTCGAGAGCACGTCAACGCCCGCGCCCGCAATCCGCCCTTCGCGCAGCGCAGAGGCCAGCGCCGCCTCGTCAACCACCCCGCCGCGCGCGCAGTTAATCAAGATAGCCGAACGCTTCATCAGCGACAGCTCGCCGCCTCCGACCATCCCGCGCGTCTCTTCATCCAGCGGGACGTGAAGACTCAACACGTCGCTTCCGCGCAGCACCTCTTCAAAGTGCGTGCGCCCTTCCCTCAACCGGGTCGCGCCCTTGCGCTCGGAGATTAAGACCTCCATCCCGAAGGCACGCGCCAGCCGCTCGACGCCGCGCCCGAGCGTGCCGTAGCCAACGAGCCCGAGCGTCGCGCCGTGCAGGTCGCGTATCTCGCGCGTGTGCAGGCAGAACTGCCCCGCGCGCTGCCAGAGTCCCGCGCGCACGTCCTCGCGGTAGCCGACGAGGTCGCGGCTGAGCGCGAGGACGAGCATGAGGACGTGCTCGGGCAGCGTCTCGCGCGCGTAGCCGCGGACGTTCCTGACCTCGATGCCGCGCCCGCGGCAGAACTCAA
Source organism: Pyrinomonadaceae bacterium (assembly GCA_040509515.1). Lineage (GTDB taxonomy): Bacteria > Acidobacteriota > Blastocatellia > Pyrinomonadales > Pyrinomonadaceae > QHXN01. The sequence goes on from JBEVKV010000516.1 coordinate 748, forward strand.
GGTCTATGTTGTCGGTGCCCGTCGCGGCGACGGCGATAAGCTTCAGGTCGGGCAGACGTTCGAGCAGCCCCGCCCTCATCGGCAGCTTGTTGACGACCGCGACGGTCGCGCCCGCGAGCCTCGCCTCGGCCTCCTCGGGGCGCGTCGAGCCGTAGTCGCGCCAAGTGTGCTCGAAGTCGGGCTCGCGCAGCCGCGCCCGCAACGTGTCGCGTTCTAGAAAGACGATGTTTTCCATAAGCTTTCGGAACAAGACCGGGCGCGCCTGCGTCAAACAATCATCGCCCGCCCGGCGTGACAATTTCGACGGGCATCCTAACACCCGTCCGCAGCGGAGGTCACATGTGAGCCGCACGAGTGCGAAGAGGGTCGGACTCAAACTGCCGCTGACGATTTGCGGCCTGCTCGTCGTGCTCACGGCGTGCTGCGGCGGCGCGGCGCGGACGGCGCGGAGGCCGCAAGTCGCGCGCGCCGTCACGCCGGAGCCGCGAGCCGCCGCGGCGAACGAAGCGAAGACCGAGCCGTACGCGGGCAAGGTGGCTTACGTCCTTGTCGCCCTGTGCGACAACGTCAATCAGGGCATCGTGCCCGTCCCGGCCGCTCTGGGGAATGGCGAAGACCCCGCGCGGAATCTCTACTGGGGCGCGCGCTTCGGCGTCAGGACGCACTTCGGTGCGAGCCGCGAGTGGCGCGCGGTCTCGGCCGTCCAGAACCCCGCGCCCAAAATCCTCGAACGCGTCGTCTTCAAGCACAGGACGCGCGACGCATACCTCGTGGCCGACGCCTACCGCGGCGCGGAGATCGCGCAGGCGACCGTCGACTTCCTCAACGTCGCCTCCGGCAACCTCAACCCGACCTTTGAGGACGGTGGGAAGACCTACGGGCTCGGGCGCGGCGCGGCGGCGCACCTCGTCGCGTACGTCGGGCACGACGGGTTGATGGACTTCCAACTCCCGACCATGCCGAAGCGTGGCGACGACGCGCGCCGCGACGCCGTCATCCTCGCCTGCGCCAGCAAACGCTTCTTCGCGCCCGCGCTCCGCGAGACGGGCGCAAACCCGCTGCTCTGGACGACGAACCTGATGGCGCCGGAGGCTTACGTCCTCAAGGCCGCGCTCGACGGCTGGCTCGCGGGCGAGGACGGCGAACAGGTCAGGCAGCGCGCCGCGAAGGCTTACAACACCTACCAGAAATGCGGCCTCCGCGCCGCGCAAAATCTCTTCGCCACCGGCTGGTGAGCCCCTTGAAATTTGAAATTCTGAATCCACACCCTCCGCGTTACACTCAGGCCGCGCGCGTGTAAATCCGCATTCGTGAGGAGGGCGTTCGATGGCTTGGCTCTATCTGTTCGTGGCGGGCTTGATGGAGGTGGCGTGGGCGGTCGGGCTGAAGTACACCGAAGGATTCACGCGTCTGTGGCCGAGCGTGTGGACGGCCGTCGCGCTCGTGCTCTCGATGCTGCTGCTGGCGGCGGCGGTGCGCACGCTCCCGCTGGGGACGGCCTACGCGATCTGGACGGGCATCGGCGCGGTCGGCACCGCCGCGCTCGGCGTCGTGCTCTTCGGCGAGCAGGCGACCGCCGCGCGCATCGTTTGCATCGCCCTCATCGTCGCGGGGCTCGTCGGCCTCAAGCTCACCTCCGCCGACTAGCGCAGGAACGGGACGAGGAGTCTGACGAGCGCGACGATGACGAAGACGCCGACGATGTCGAGCAGGATGCCGTAGCGAATCATCCGCGCCAGCGGGACGTAGCCCGAGCCGTAGACGATGGCGTTGCACGGCGTCGAGACCGGCAGCATGAACCCGAGGCTCGCGCCCATCGTCGCGCCGAGCGCCGGCTCCAGAGGGTCAGCGCCCTGCGCCTTCGCGATGGCGATGACGACGGGGACGACCATGTTGGCCGAGGCCGTGTTCGACGTGGCCTCCGACGTGACGACCGCCACCACCACCGACGCGAACAGCAATCCCGTCCCGCCGCTCACGGGCAGCAGCCCCGTCAGCCCGCGCCCGACCGCCTCGGCCAAGCCGGTCTGGAACGAGAGCACGCCGAGCGCGAACCCGCCGCCGTAGAGCAGCACCACGCCCCAGTCGATCTTGACGGCCTCGTCCCAAGTGATGGCGCGCACGCCGACGCCATCGCCCGGGAGCAGGAAGAGGAGCGACGCGCCGACGACGGCCGCCACCGCCTCGGGCACGCTCGCGTTGACGCTCTTGTAGACGGCGCTCTGGTCGCCCGCGAAGAGCGCGATGAGGCCCGGCACGACCCACAGCGCGACGGTGACGAGAAAAGCGATGAGCGTCGACTTCTGCGCCGTCGTCCAAGCGCCCAGACGCTCGCGCTCGCGCGTCAGCATCTCGCGGCTTCCCTCAATCTCGCGCACGCCGGCCGGCGAGAGCCAGTTGAGGTAGAAGAAGAGCCACAGGAACAGGATGACGACGACCGGCGTCCCGATCATCGCCCACTTGAAGAACGGAAACTCGACGCCGACGAGTTGCCTGATGAAGCCGAGCCCGATGACGTTGGGCGGCGTCCCGATGGGCGTCGCGAGTCCGCCGATGGAAGCGGCGAACGAGGTCATCAGCATCAGCGCCGTCGCGTAACTGCGGCTGATCTTCTGCCCGCCCGCCTTCTCCTGCTCGAAGAGGAAGGCGAGGATAGCCATCCCGATGGCGAACATCATCGCGGTCGTCGCCGTGTTGGAAATCCACGCCGAGATGAAGGCCGTCACCGCGCCGAAGGCGAAGAGGATGCGCGACGGGCGCGCGCCCACCCACTTGATCGAGAGCACGCCGAAGGCGAGCCGGCGGTCGAGCCGGTGGAGGAAGATGGCGCGCGCGATCATGAACGACCCGATGAAGAGGAACATCAGCGGGTCTGCGAACGGCGCGAACACGTCCCGCGCAGGCGCGACCCGCAACACGACGCACGCGGCCGCGCCCAAGAGCGCCGTCGCGGGCAGCGGCAGCGCCTCCGTTATCCAGAGCACGACGACCGCCGCCATCACGGCCGCGAGCCTGTGCGCCTCGGGCTTGAGCCCGGGCAGCGGAAGCAGAAGCAGCGCGACGAAGAGTGCGGGCGCGACGACGAAGCCGGCCGCGCGACGCCAACGCTCGAAACGCGCCTCGGCCTCCGTGATGCGTTCGACGGCCAAAGGCTGTCCGGCAGCTTCCGTCCCAGTGTCCATGCGCCGCAGTTTAAACCATCGGCCCGAGTTTGAGTCGAAGAGTTCGCCGACCTTAAAATCCCACCCGCCAACCCGCCGACGAGCGCCCGGCGGCCCCTTTCGGGACGAACGGATGTTGACCCGGCCGGCGCTCTAAATTTTCACTTCCTGAGCCAACGACGCTTCGGCCCGACGCACTTCGACCTCCGTCAATGAGCCCGCGCTCAGGGTCGGAGTTGGATGTTGTAGGTCTTGATTTTGGAGTTGAGGGTGGTGGCGTTCATGCCGAGGAGGCGGGCGGCGCGCGACTGGTGGCCGCCGGTCTGGTCGAGGGCGCGGCGGATGATGTCGATCTCGAAGCGGCGCACCTCGTCGTAGAAGTTGACGCCGCGGCTCACGTCGAGGCTGCCCGTCCCCGTCGAGAGCGGGGCCGAGCCGACCGCCTTCGAGGGGTCGGCGATCTCCGTGGGCAGGCACTCGCGCGTGACCTCCGGCCCGGGCGCGATGACGACGGCGCGCTCGATGACGTTCTCAAGCTCGCGCACGTTGCCGGGCCATGTGTACTGCTCAAGGAGCGCCAGCACGTCGGGCGCGAGCTGGTCGGAGACCTGCCGGCTGTTCTCGTCGTTGTACTTGCGTATGAAGTGCTGCGCCAGCGCGAGCACGTCCTCGCGCCGGTCGCGCAGCGGCGGCAGTTCGATGGGGACGACCGCCAGACGGTAGTAGAGGTCTTCGCGGAAGGCGCCCTGCCGGACGGCCTCCTTGAGGTCGATGTTGGTGGCGGCGACGATGCGCACGTCCACCTTGCGCGGCGCGGTGTCGCCTAAGGGTGTGAACTCGCGCTCCTGAAGCACGCGCAGGAGTCGCGCCTGCGTCTCGGGCGGGATGTCGCCTATCTCGTCGAGGAAGATCGAGCCGCCGTCGGCCACCTCGAACAGCCCCTTCTTGGCGGCGACCGCGCCGGTGAACGCGCCGCGCGTGTGGCCGAACAGCTCTGATTCGAGAAGCTCTGACGGGATGTTCGACGAGTTGACGGTGACGAAGGTGCGTGCGGCGCGCGGGCTCTGCATGTGGATGGCGCGCGCGATGAGTTCCTTGCCCGTGCCCGACTCGCCCGTGATAAGCACGGTCGAGCGCGCGGGCGCGACCTGATCGACGAGCCGGAAGATGGCCTGCATCTTGTCGGAGCGGCCGATGATGGAGCCGCGCTCGACGCTGCGGCTCATGGCGCGCCGGAGGTTCTGGCGCTCCTCCTCCTTGCGCCGCCGCTTGATGCCGGAGGCGACCGTCTCGATGATCTGCTCGTTCTGGAAGGGCTTGCGGACGCAGTTGAAAGCGCCGCGCTCCCACGCGCCGATGGCGGTGTCGAAGGTCGCGTAGGCCGTGATGATGATGACGACGGCCTCGGGGTCGGCCTTCAGGATTTCTTCGAGCGCGCGCAGGCCGCCCATGCCGGGCATCGAAACGTCGAGGAGCACCACGTCGTAGGCGCGCCGGCCGTAACACTCCAGACCCTCCTCGCCGGTCTTCGCCAGATCGACGCGGTACCCTTCGGCCGAGAGCAGCGTCTCAAGCACGTCGCGCATGATCTCCTCGTCGTCAACGACGAGGACGGAACCTTTTCTCGCCATCCGTACCTCAGTGATGATTGATAAGTGTTGAGTGATAAGTGATGAGAAGAAGGCGACGGGCGGTTGCCCTCACTTATCACTTATCACTCAACACTTATCAATCATCTTATAACGCGCGGCGGCGCGGCGGCGAACGCCCGCGGGCGCTCACTTGATGGAGGCGGAGTCTTTGGGCTTGAGCAGGCGGCGGCCTTCGGGCGCGGCGGCGGGGCGCGCGCGCTCGGCGGTGACGAAGAGCGTGTAGTCGTCGGACTCGAAGCCGGCAACGCGGACGTAGACCTCCGCGCGGTTGAGGTCTTCCGCCGCGGGCAGGCTGCCCATGTAGACGATGCGGCCGTCGGGGATGACGCCCCAGAGGACGTAGACGCTCGCGCCCACCGACGCGGGGAGCGGCACGCCGCGGAAGTTCGCGCGGACGTAGGCGCGGTTGGAACTGAGCGTGGCGCGCGCCGCGCCGCGCGCGTCGGGCGCGGCCGAGTCGCCTTCGAGGTCGATGACGCGCCCACCCCCTTGCGCAACGAGCGCGTCCTCGACCTCCGCGTAGAAGTCTCCGGCGGCCGCCGCGCGGCGAGCCCGGGCACCGCGCGAAGCCGGCGGCACGGGTGCGGCTGTATTCGACGCCGTGCTCGACGCCGACGTGTTCGACGTGTTCGACGCGCCCGTGCTCGACGTGGACGTGTTCGACGCTGCGGCCGGCGCGGCTTCGGTCTTCGACGGGTAGAGGGCGGCGGCCTCGTCCGCGCGCGTCGTGAGCACGGGGTCGCCCGGGCGCTCGACCTCGGGCGAGCCTTCGGCGGTGACGATGACGCCGTAACGTTCGAGCCCCTCGGGGCGCTCGAAGGCGAGCCCGCCGTTGCCGCGCTCGTCGCGGCGCAGCTCGCCGAGGCGGACGATGCGCCCACCGCTCACGGCCCAGACGACGTAGACGCGCGCGCCCGCCGCGACCGTCTGCGGGTCGGGCAAATTCATCGCCGTCAGACGCGCGCGCCCGCCACCCTCACTCGCCTCGACGGTCAACTGACCCGTCGCACGCGTCGTCAGAGAGCGCAGACGTATGTCCACGCGCTGCTCCTCCTGCGCCGACTTCGCGAAGCCCCCGCGCCCCGCGCCCGCGCCGCCGCGCGCGCCGGCCGCGCCCCCGTGCGAAAGCGTCGCGAGCGCCAGCCCCGCCGCGGCGGCGCACACGCACGCCCAACGAACCTGTCCGAGCTTGCTCATAAAAGGGAGAGCCGTCCTGCCGTCCGAAGTGTCAGTTGAAAGCGGCTGTGAGATTAGCACCGGCCCGGATAAAAGCAAGAGATATTTCGCCCGGAGGGGTTCCGGCCCCGTGCGTCCGAGCCGGCGCGCGCGCCGCCGAAGAAGTGTCTTGACACCGCGCGGCGCGCGGCAGTATCGTGCCCGCGCCCCCGGCCCCGTTTTTTAACGGCTCCGCCGCGTCCGCCCCCGCGACCCACGCCGCTTTCCGACAGCAGCTTTCTCGACGCGACCTTCGTACCGGCTGAAGGGGGACGTTTTGGCCAGAGTGTTCGGGCTGTTCGCCATCCTGTTCGGGTCGTTCTATCTGTCCGAGGGCGCGTCGTGGCTGCACAGGTTCGCGTCGGGCGCGACCAGCCGCGAGCTGTTCTGGTCGCACTACCAGACGGCCGTCATCTTCTTCGACTTTTTTATCGGCGGCGGCTCGGCCGCGGCCGGCGTGGGGATGATCCTTCGTATGGACTGGGGGCGCAGGGCGTGGCTCGTGCTGCTGGCGACGGCCGTGACGCTCCACCTCCTGATGACTTTGGTGAACTACGCCGTCGGCTTCGACGTGAGAGGGTCTTACGGCTGGGTGTTGATGGTCGTCGTGTCGGCCGTCGTCTCGTGGGTGTGGCTGACGAGGACGGGCGCGAGGGCGCGCTTCCGCTAACTTCCACTGACGGGGCGCCGCTTTCCGTTTGACGTGGGGGCCGTTATGCGAGCTTTTCTTCTACCCATATTCCTCGTCTGCGCGGCGGCGGCCGTCCACGCCCAGACCGCGCCGGCCGCCGAGCCGGGCAGGCGCGTGACGGTGAACCTGAGGAAGGGCGAGCCGGTGTCGGGCGCGTTCCTCTCCGCGGACAGCAAGTCCGTCAGCGTGGAATCGGACGGCGAGCGGCTCACGCTCGACCTCGACAACGTCGCCAGCCTCGTCTTCGCGCGGCCCGAGCCGGACTCGGCCGCCGCCAAAGCCGTCGAAGCCCTCAAGTCTCTTTCCACGATTAGCAGGCCCTCCGCCAACGCCGCGCGCGATTACAGAACCCGCTTCCTCGAAGTTAAGTCGGTGGTCGACGACCAGCTCCCGCTCATCCCCGAAGGCGACCTGCGCGAGGCCGTCGGCGACGTGCTCAAGGCTTTCGAGCTGGCCTCGGAGATTTTGGAGCAGGCGAGTCGGTCGAAGCCGTCGGAGGAGGCCGCCAAGATGACCAACGACGCGCTCGGCACGACCATGAGCAACGCGCGCAAGCGGCTCGAACAGGCCGAGGCGCTGCTGCTCAAGCAGCGTTGAGCGCCGCAGGCGATTTTTCCAAAGCTGATAGTGTTTGAACTCTAGTCGCTCGCGACCTGAAGGCGCGTGCGCGCGGCCGAGGTCGGCAGCGTGATGCGGAAGGTCGTGCCGCGCCCGGGCGCGCTCTCGACCGCGATGTGGCCGGCGTGCTCCTGAACGATGCCGTAAGAGACGGCGAGGCCGAGACCCGTCCCGCGCCCGACGCCCTTCGTCGTGAAGAACGGGTCGTAGATGCGCGCGACGTTCTCGGCGGCGATGCCGATGCCGGTGTCCGCGACCTCGACGTTGACGGCGTCGCGCTCGGTGGGCGCGGCGCGCAGCGTGATCGTCCCGCCGTCGGGGATGGCGTCGCGCGCGTTCAGCAGCAGGTTGGTGAAGACCTGTTGGAGCTTCCCCGCGTTGGCGTAGACGCGGGGAAGCTCTGCAGAGTACTCGCGCACGACCTCGACGCGGCTCTGGCGCAACTGGGGCTCCAACAGTTGCAGCGTGTCGTCGAGGACGCGCGCGAGATTCACGTCGGCAAACTCGGTGACGCCGCCTGTGCGCGAGAAGTTGAGGAGGTTGTTGACGATTCCCGTGGCGCGGTCGGTCTGCCGCCGAATCTTCTGGAGGAGCGCGTGCTTCGGGTCGGTGTCGGCGAGCATGCCGAGGAGCATCTGCGTGTAGGAGGAGACGCCGGTCAGGGGCGTGTTGATCTCGTGCGCGACGCCCGCCGCGAGCAGGCCGATGGAGGAGAGCTTCTCCCGCTGCTGCAACTGCTCTTCGAGGCGGACGCGCCCCGTCACGTCTTCGAGGACGACGAGCACGC
>JBEVKV010000517.1:0-4336 GCA_040509515.1 Pyrinomonadaceae bacterium
TTTGAAATCTCAAATTTGAGATTTCAAATGCTTAAGGCTGTCTCTGTGTTTGCGTTGGTTAAGTTTTTCCGTCAGGCGACGGCGTCGTAGCTCTCGCGGACGGCCGGGTAGCACTCGCAGGCGGAGGCTTGAAGCGCCGCGCGGTCGAGGACGCGGATGTGGCCGCGCGTGTAGCCGATGATGCCGCGGTCGCGGAGCATCGTCGCGGCGCTGGTCACTCCGGCGCGGCGCGTGCCGAGGTGGCGCGAGATGCGCTCGTGCGTCAGCGCCAGCGGCGCGTCGCCCGCGCGGTCGTGCATCATCAGGAGCCAGGCGCAGAGCCGCTCCTCGACGCGGTGGTTGCCGTTGCAGACCGCGCGGCGCGAGAGCAGCGCGATGCGCCCGCACGCGTAGCGGTGCAGGAGCTGTTGCAGCGCGCCGCCGCGCGCGAACTCCTGCCGCAGCGTCTCGACGCGTATGCGGAGCGCGCTGCCGGCGAGCGAGACTTCGGTCAGGTACGAGGGCGTCGGCGCGCCGAAGACGGCCGAGAGCGCGGTCATCCCCTCGCGCCCGACCATGTCGGCCTCGGTCATCCCGCCTTCGGAGAGGATGTAGAGGTGCGAGACGACGGCCGTCTCGGGGAAGTATGCGTAGCGCATCTCCGCGTCGAGTTTGTAGAGCACCTCGCCCGCCGCGAGCGAGACGGGTTCGAGGTGCGGGAAGAGGCGCGAGAAGTCCTCCGCCGGGAGCGCGCTCAGGAGCCGGTTGGCGAGCAGCTCGTTGAACGAGTCTGTCGCGGCCGTCTGCTGGTCGGGGCGGATGTCGGCCGCGCCGTTTGCGCGACGGCCGTCGGCCGGGAGCCCCGCCCCCTGCCGCGCGTCCCGCGTATCCTTCCGCACGTAGTCGTTGATTCTGCCGAGGTCGTTGTTCATCACTTTCTCCCAAATTCCTTGTCAAAGCCGTGAGGTCGTTTTGTCGCCCCCGCCCGCGCGGGCGGCTACTGCTGCGGCCTCCTGATGTGGACGAGGATCGACTTGGTCACGTCGCGCTCGGAGCGCTCGCGTATGCGCGCCAGAAGGATGCGGACGGGCAGCGGCCCGTCCTCGTAGTGGCATGTGAAGTCTATGCTCTGCGCCGCCAGCGACCCACTGCTGAAGTCGTCGAGCTGCCGCCGGAACTCGCCGACGTTCTTGAAGGGCGCGACCTCCGTGTAGAAGTTCCGCCCCGCCGGGTCGGGCGAGGCGAAAGACGCGGCGGCCTCGCCCTCGAAGCGCGTGTAGAGCACCGTGCCGGCCGGGTCGATCTCGATGAGGCCGTACAGCTTCCGCGCCCCCGCCCTCTCAGTCATCGGCAAAGCTTTGTCCCCGCGCGCGCTGTTTAATCCGCTGTGTGACATAGACGTTGTTTCAAACCCCCTCGTTCGTCCGCCGCCCGTGCCCCGGCAGGTGGCGGTTCAGGATGCTGTCGAGCCGCGCCGCGTCGAACGGCTTGACGACGTAGTCGTCGCAGCCGGCGGCGCGCGCGTCCAGTTGGTGCTGAGGGCCGGCGTGGCCCGAAAGGAAGACGATGGGGACGCCCGAGAGCGGCGCGAGGTCGCGCAGGCGGCGCGTGGCCGCGATGCCGTCGAGCAGCGGGAGCCCGCCGTCCATCAGGATCAGGTCGGGTCGCTCGCGCAGCGCCACGTCGCACGCCTCGACGCCGTCGCCGGCCTCGACGACGGCGAACCCGCGGCGCTCAAGGAGCGCGCGCAGCAGGACGCGCGTGTCCTCGTGGTCTTCGGCCACGAGCACCTTCGACGCGCGCCCGCGACCGAGCGGCCCTGAATCCTTTGCTGGTAAAGCTGACATGGCCCTGCACGCGCGGCGCCAAAACGTGAAGCGAGCCGCGCTTCGCTCAAAGGGTTGTCGGGTAGGGGGAGCTGTCGGACTCTTGTGCCGGGGCACGCCTCGGCACGATTTTCTCGCCGGGTTCCGCTCTTAAAAAAACGGGCGTGACAGCAGCCGCAGGCGTGTCCGGGCGAAGTCGGAACAAAAAAATGCACTTGTGAATACGGCGCAGTGTCTCACACGCGGCGGCGCGTGAACATTGGGAAGATGCGAAACGCGGCTAGGGAAAAACCCTTAGAGTGATGAGTGATGAGTGATGAGAGAATGTGATTTCCTTTTCTTATTACTCATCACTCATCAGTTGTCTTGCAGCCAGCCCTTGAGGATGGCGTAGCGGACGAGGTCGATGCGGCTGTGCATGTCGAGCTTGCGCATGGCGTTGGCCTTGTGCGCCTCGACGGTCTTGACGCTCAGGGAGAGGCGGGCGGCGATCTCCTTGTTGCTGTAGCCGAGCGCGATGAGGCGGAGGACTTCGGTCTCGCGGTCGCTGAGGTCGATCTCGGCGACCGACCCGCCGCCGGGCTTGCGGCCGAAGTAGCCTTCGAGCGCCTTGCCCGTGATGGCGGGGTCGAGGAAGTTGTCGCCCGCGGCGACCGCGCGGACGGCCTGAAGCAGCACGGACGGGTCGCTCTGCTTGAGCACGTAGCCGGAGGCGCCGGCCTTGAGGAGCTGTTGGAGGTAGGCGCGATCCGTGTGGCGCGTCAGCGCGACGACGTGCGCGTCGGGGCACAGCTCGCGCAGCCGCTCGGTCGCCGCGAGCCCGCTCATCTCGGGCATCGAGAGATCCATCAGCACGACCTGCGGCGACAGCTCGTTCGCGAGCCGGAGCGCCTCGCGGCCGTCGCCCGCCTCGCCGACGACATCTATGTCGGGCTGCGCGGCGAGGATGAGCTTGAAGCCCTCGCGCACCGTCCGGTGGTCTTCGGCAAGCAGGACGCGAATCTTATTCATTTACCATTTCCCCCCCCCAACATCTGACGCCCCTCGGCGGGGACGCGCGCGAAGATGGCCGTGCCCTTGCCGGGCTCGCTCTCGAACTCGACCGAGCCGCCGAGGAGCGCCGCGCGCTCGCGCATCCCGACGAGCCCGAGCCCGCGGTCGCCCTCCCACCTTTCGGCGTCGGCCGGGTCGAAGCCGACGCCGTCGTCCTCGCAGACGAGCACGGCCTCGTCCCCGCGCCGTTCGAGGATGACCGAGACGCGCGCGGCCTGCGCGTGCTTGTAGACGTTGTTGAGCGCCTCCTGCGCGATGCGGTAGAGGCAGGTCTCGACCTGCGGCGGGAGGCGGGCGTCGCCGAGCCCCGCGGCGTGGAACTCGGCCGGGACGTGGTAGTGCTTCGACCACTCGGCGACGAAGTTGGCGAGCGACGCCGCGAGCCCGAGGTCGTCGAGCGCGGTCGGGCGCATCTCCCACGCGAGGAAGTCCACCTCCTCGTCGAGCCGCGCGGCGCGGCGCTGAATCTCCTCGACCGCGCGGCACAGCTCCTCGCGGTCGCCGCTGCGCTCGCGCAACGCTTCGAGCCCGAGCCGGAGCGCGGTCAACTGCTGTCCGAGCTGGTCGTGGAGGTCGCGCGAGATGCGGCGGCGCTCGTCCTCCTGCGCGGTGACGAGCTGGCCGACGAGGCTGCGCGCGCGCTCCTCGGTCGCGCGGCGCTCCTTGACCTCCTCCAGCATCGCCTCGACCGAGAGGCGCAGCTCCTCGGTGCGCTCGGAGACGCGGTGCTCAAGCTCCTCGCGCGCGCGCTCCAACTCCTCCTCGGCGCGCTTCTGTCTGGTGAGGTCGCGCGCCACCTTGACGAAGCCCGCGTCCGGCCCGTCGCTGAGCAGCGAGAGCACGCCCGAGGCGTAGAAGCGCGAGCCGTCCTTGCGGACGTGCCAGCGCTCGTCGGCGGCGCGCCCCGCCTCGCGCGCGACGCGCATCTCCTCTTCGTCGGCTCCTCGCGCCCGGTCTTCGGGCGTGAAGATGATTTCGGCGTGGCGGCCGATGATCTCGCTCGCCTCGAAGCCGAAGACGTGCTCGGCCCCGGCGTTCCAGCTTCGGATGTACCCGCCGGCGTCCATCGAGAAGATGGCGTAGTCGGTGACGCTGTCGAGGAGCAGGCGCATCCGCTCCTCGCTCGCCGTCAGCAGCCCGTCCAACTCCTTGCGCTCGGTCAAATCCACCGTGACGCCCGCCATGCGGCGCGGGCGGCCCTGCTCGTCGTGTTGGACGCACCCGTGGTCGTGAATCCAGTGGACGCTGCCGTCCGGCCACCGCACGCGCACCTGTACGTCGAACCTCCCGGTCTCCATCGCGTGGGCTAAAGCCCGCTCGAACTTCTCCGCGTCTTCCGGCAGGATGCGCTCGCGGAAGAGGTCGGGGCCCCACGTCGCGACCGGCTCGGTGTAGCCGAAAATCTGGTTGTGGCGGAGGCTCATGCGCGCCGCCCCCGTCGTCAGGTCAACGTCCCACGCGCCGAGCGAGGCGGCGTC
>JBEVKV010000518.1:0-3690 GCA_040509515.1 Pyrinomonadaceae bacterium
GAAAGCCCGTAACAACATGGAAGATTTGACCAGATGCCACCTCTGCGGCACGCCCGACTTCTCGTCGGCGGCTACGTGTAAACGCTGCGGCGCCGACCGGCGCGCGGCCCCCGAGCCCGGCTACGTGGCGTCCGAAACAAGCTACGCGGCCCCCGACTACACGCCCGGCCCCGCGGGCCGCGAAGAGGAGGCCGCGCGTCCGCGCCCGCGCCCACGGCCGACGCCGCGCGCGACCGCGTCGAAGGTCTGCCCCACATGTCTCGCGCCCTGCGCGGCTTCGGCCGGCTCGTGCCCCACTTGCGGCCACCGCTTCTCGGGCGTCCGCGCGCGCTACGTCGTCGTCCCCGTCGCGATGGCGCTCGTCCTCGCGCTCTTCGCCGCCGTGCGCTACTTCGACGAGAAGGCGAAGGAGGCGCGGCTCAACAACCTGCGCGCGGGGATGGCCGCGCGCTACGACATCATCGACCCGGCGAGCGGCGTCGTGGACACCGAGGTGAGGCCGACGCAGCAGAAGCCGTGGTTCAGCAGTTGGTTCCGCAGCAAGCCGACCGCCGAAGAGGTCTTCGAGCACAACCTCGAAGTCAGCGGCGGGGCCGAGGCGGTCGCGGCCGTCAAGAGCCACCGCTCAACGGGGACGCTCACCTTCTCGCCGGCGCGGCGCGACGGCGCCTACCACTACGGCGCGCGCAGGCTCCCGCCGCCCGCGAGGATAGTGACCTACGCCAAGTCGCCCGACAAGATTCTGACCGAGCTTGAGATGGGTCAGCCGTCGCAGTTCGCCGGCGAGGGGCACGTCATCCGGCGCGGGTTCGACGGGCGGCGCGGGTGGGAGTACGTCGAGCGCTACGAGCGCGAGCCGGGCGCGTCGCAGCCCGTCAAGCGCGCCGAGCTGCGCGAGATGGGGGGCGCGGAGTTGGAACAGGCGCGGCAATACGCCGGCGCGGGCGGGGTCGTGCGGATGGCCGAGCAGTACGGCTCGCTCGTCATGCTTGAGAACCAGAAGGTGAGCCAGCCGCGCTACCACGGGCTCAAGCAGTTCGACCGCGAGTGCTACGTCGTGCGCGGGCTCAACCGCCAGAACAAGCTTGAGACTTTCTACTTCGACATCGACACGGGGCTGCTCCTGCGCTTCGACTTCGACACGCAGGGGCCGGACGGGCCGGCCACCATCGAGGCTTACCCCGAAGACTACAGGGCGGTGGGCAAGCTGCTGCTCCCCTTCCGCCTGACCTTCAAGACGGACGACGTGTGGCTGAACGTCGTCTTCGACCACTTCAAGCTCAACGACACGATCCTCGACTCGGCCTTCGAGATGCCCACGTCCTGAAAAAAGGGAAAAGGGAAGGGGTAAGGGATGACACGCGTCTTTCCCTTACCCCTTCCCCTTCCCCTTTCCCCGGAGTTCTTCAGGTCATCGTCGGCGCGACGAAGCGCGCGAGCGCCTCGGGGTCGACGTTCCCGCCGGAGAGGACGACGCCGACGTTTTTAACGTCCGGCGTCAGCTTCCCGAAGAGCACGGCGGCGGCCGCGACCGCGCCGGTCGGCTCGACCAGAATCTTCAGACGAAAGAGCAGGAACCGCAGCGTCTCGACGATCTCGTCCTCGGAGACGGTGAGCACGTCCTCCGCGTTCGCTTGCAGCACGGGGAAGGTGAGCGCGCCGGGCGTCTGCGTCCTCATGCCGTCGGCGACGGTGGGGGGCGGCGGAATCGTCACGCGCTCGCCCTTGACGAAAGACTGCCGCGTGTCGTCCGACAGCTCGGACTCGACCGGGAAGCAGCGCACGCCGGGTCGCACGGCCTTCGCAGCGGCGGACGCGCCCGCGAAGAGGCCGCCGCCGCCGCAGGGCGTGAGCAGCGCGTCGAGGTCGGGCACCTCCTCGAACAGCTCAAGCGCGCAGGTGCCCTGCCCCGCCGCGACGTAATAGTCGTCGTAGGGCGGCACGACCGCCAGCCCTTCCCGTTCCGACAGACGGCGGGTCACGTCCTCGCGGTCTTCCTGCTGACGGTCGAAGGTGACGACCTCCGCGCCGTAGCCGCGCGTGGCGGCGAGCTTGGTGCGCGGCGCGTCCGACGGCATGACGATGACGGCGCGCAGCGAGGCGTCGCGCGAGGCGAGCGCCACGGCCTGCGCGTGATTCCCCGACGAGAAGGCGACGACGCCGCGCTCGCGCTCCTCCGCGGAGAGCGAGCGTATCTTGTTGGTCGCGCCGCGCATCTTGAAGGCCCCGCCGCGCTGCAGGTTCTCGCACTTGAAGAAGACGCGGCGGCCCGTGGCCTGGTCGAACGTGCGCGACGTGACGACCGGCGTGCGGTGGACGAACGGCCGGATGCGCTCGCCGGCCTCGCGGATGAATTCAATGGTCAGCATCGTGGTTGGCGGCATGTGAGGCTTTCTCCTCTTCGGGCGTTGATTCAAACACTTCCGCGAAGCGCGCGACGAGGCGGTCTTCCACCTCGCGGAGCGTGAGTTCGCGGCCGAGCAGTTCCTTCATGGATGCCACCGGCTCGCCCTCGCAGGCGACGATGAGCTTGAAGTAGTCGAGGTCGGTGTTGACGTTCAAGGCGAAGCCGTGCGTCGTCACCCAGCGCGCGATGTGGACGCCGATGGCGGCGACCTTGCCGCGCGCGGTGTGGACGCCCGTCAGCCCCTTGACGCGAAAAGCCTCGATGTCGAAATCGAGCATCGCGCGGATGAGCGCATCCTCAAGGTCGCGGACGTAGCGGTGCACGTCTTCGCGGTCGGGGCTCAGGTTGATGACGGGGTAGCCGACGACCTGTCCCAGCCCGTGATAAGTCATCTTGCCGCCGCGGTTGCTCTCGTAGACCGAGACGCCGCGCGCGGCGAGCGTCTCGGGGTCGGCGAGGATGAGGTCGGGCGTGGCGCGGCGGCCGACGGTGAGGACGTGCGGGTGCTCGACGAGCAGGAGCGTGTCGGGCTCGCGCCGCTCGCGCACGGCCAACTCGGTCTCCTTCTGGACGCGGAAAGCCTCGCCGTACTCCAGCCGGCCCAGGCGGCGAACCCTCAATCGTCTCGCGTGCATCGCAGTCTGCGTACTGTTACTCTTCCCCTTCGGCCACATTGTAGCAGACGGCCCGAACTTCAATCCCAAGACACCGGAGGACTGTCAACGTGAAACCGCTCATCGCCACCGCGGCCGCGTGCCTGCTCCTGACCTTCTCGGCGGTCGCCCCGCAGCCCGCCTCCGCGCAGACGCGCACGCGCCGCTCCACCCCGCAGAGGCGGCGGACGCCCGCGTCCGCCTCTTCGCGGCTCGACCAGACGCGCTTCAACGCGCAGCGGCTCGAACTCGCGGGACTGTCGAAAGACCTGACGCGCTTTCTCTACGTCTACGGCCGGCTCTCGAAGGATTTAGAGTTGACGGGCGCGCAGACGGGCTCGGCCGACGCGACGACGCAGGCGAAGGCCGGGGTCATCAGGAACATCGGCGTCATGCGCGACCGGCTCGACCAGCTCGAAAGCCGGTTCCGCTTCGAGGCCGCGCTCGCGACGCAGTACCAGACGCTGCGCGGCGTCTCGGCCAGCGCCGACCAGGCCGCGCAACAAGCCGCCGCCAACCGCTTCGACCAGGCCGGCCGCACGCTCCTCGCCATCGCCGAGAAGCTGACTGACGTGCTGCTGGACATGCAATAAAGGGGTCAGGGGGAAAGGGGAAGGGGTAAGGGATGAC
>JBEVKV010000519.1:0-7847 GCA_040509515.1 Pyrinomonadaceae bacterium
GGGGGGGGCCCGGGGGCCCGGCCGGCCCTTCCGGCTCTGGACTCCCCGGCCCGACCGGCCCCACAGGCCCGCCCGGCCCCACCGGCTCGGGCGGCATCGGCCCCACCGGCCCGACGGGGCCGACAGGCCCGCCCGGCCCCACCGGCTCAGGCGGCATCGGCCCTGTTGGGCCGACCGGCCCGACCGGCCCCACCGGCCCCTCGGGCGTGGTCAACTTCAACACCGGCAACGTGACCATCACCGGCCTGTTCGGCCCCAGCATGACCAACCTCAGCGGCACGATCACGCACGGGCTGCCCGGGAATCCGCACATCTCGCTGATGCTCGTCTCGCCCGAGCCCTTGCCGCCCAACCCCAACAGCACCGCGCCCGGCGGGCTCAACTTCGCGCTGACGCCCTTCCTCCTGAACTCGACCGGGTCGTCGTTCCGCGTCGCGGCCACGCTGCTCGCCACGCGCTTCGGCGGCGAGCCGACGCAGTTGAGCGTCGTCGTCAGGTGGGCGGTCGTCACCAGATGACGCGTGCGGCGCGGCGGCGCGACGCAGAGGAGACGCAAGTGACAGTCTCGCTGGCCATGATCGTCCGTGACGAGGAGCGCACGCTCGGGCGCTGTCTCGCGTCCGTCGCGGGAGCCTTCGACGAAATCGTCGTCGTCGACACCGGCTCGCGCGACTCGACCAAAGAGGTCGCGCTCCGACACGGGGCGCGCGTCTTCGACTTCGAGTGGGTTGACGACTTCGCGGCCGCGCGCCAGTTCGCCTTCGACCGCGCGACCTCCGACTGGGTCGTCTGGCTCGACGCGGACGACGTGGTCACGGACGCCGCGCGCGTCCGCGAGGCCGCGGCCTCCGCCCCGCCGGATGTCGCGGGCTTCGAGTGGCGCTACGTCTCGGCGCGCGACGCGTGGGGGAACGCCCTGTGCGAGTTCTGGCGCGAGCGCTGCGTGCGCAACGACGGCACGTTCCGCTGGCGCGGGCGAGTCCACGAAGTGCTCGTCCCGTCCGAGCCGCGCACCCTCGCGCGCGACCACTCGGTCGTCGTCGAGCACCGCCCCGAAGCCGCGCGCGCCTCGGAGAAGACCGGCCGCAACCTCCGCATCCTCGAAGCCGAGCGGCGCGCCGCCGGGCCGGCCGCCGATGCGCGCGTGCTCTTCTACCTCGGCAACGAGTACGCGCAGGCGGGCCGCACGGGTCGCGCCATCGCCTGCTACCGCCGCTACCTGCGCGCGGCCATCTGGGACGACGAGCGCTACTACGCGCAGACGCGTCTGGCCTCGCTGCTGCGCGCCGCCGGCCGCTTCGACGAGTCCATCGAGGCCAACCTCGGCTCACTCCGCGTCTGCCCGCACTGGCCCGCCGCCTACTTCGGGCTGGCCGAGACTTACTACCACCTGCGCGACTGGCACAAGGTCGTCCACTGGTGCGAGGTCGGCCGCGCGATGCCGCGACCCGACACGCCGCTCTTCGTCAACCCGCTCGACCAGAGCTTCAACTGGATCATCTTCTACACCAACGCGCTCTACCACCTCGGCGAGACCGAAGAGGCGCTGCGCTGGACGAGGCGCGCGCTCGAACTGCGCCCCGACGACGCCTGGCACCGGGAGAATTTCCTCCTCTTCGCGGGCGCGCCCCAGTCGATTGAGGTGGGGCCGGCCGAGGCGGCCGCCAGAGTTTGAGGGGAGCACCCGGAGGAGTCCTTCGATGAGCAGCAGACAACTCTTAGAGCCGATCACAGACGGCGGCATCCAGAACGTCAACTTCTTCAACGGCCGTCTGCTGACCGCCGACGACCTGAGCGCCGTGATGGGTTCGGGGCGCGAGCATGACCGGCAGTTGGCGAAAGGTCTGGGCGAGGGCGTCGTCCACGGGCTCGAAGTCGAGCTGGCCAACTCCTCGACCGCGTCGCAGCCCGTCGTGCGCGTCAGCGGAGGGCTCGCGCTGTGCCGCAGCGGCAACCCCGTCGCGCTCTCCGTGCCGACCGTGGACGTGGCGCTCGTCAAGGCGGCGCAGACCTTCGCGGCCGAGGCCGGCCTCTTCGCGGAGTGCGCCGGGCCGGGCGCGGCCGACAACCTGAGCAAGCTCGGCGTCTACGTCTTCGTCGCCTCGCCCGCCTCCGTCTACGAGGGCTCCGTCCCGATGCGCCACTCGGTCACGAACGACCGCGTGGACGGCTGCGGCCGGCGCTTCGCGGTCGAGGGCGTCAAGTTCAGGATGGAGCGCATAGACTTCTCCGCCCTGCCCGGCGTCAGCGACGCGACGCGCGCGCTCCTCAACACGCTGACGACGAAGTCCGACGACGCGAGCGTCTCTCTGCTCCGCAACGTGGTCGGGCACCTCTGCTTCGACTCCGAAGAGAAGACCGGCGCGCGCCGCGACCCGTTCAGGCGGCCGGCGGGCAGCACGAGCTTCGTCAACTACGGCGCGCTCGCCGAGCTGCGCACGGCCGGGCAACTCTCCGACTGCGACGTGCCGCTGGCCATCGTCTACTGGAGCCAGCAGGGCGTCCGCTTCGTGGACAACTGGGCCGCGCGCCGGCTCGCGCGCCGCCAGCTCGACTTCGACGTGGAGTCGCTGCTGCGCAGCTACGGCTACGAGCGGCTCTTGCAGTTCCAGCGCCACCTCCGCGACCTCTTCGACGCGCTCGGCGCGCTCAACTCCGTCCAGCTCCAGAACTACTTCGCCTTCATCCCGCCGGCCGGCTACTTCCCCGTGACCGGCGGCAAGTCGCCGCGCGGCTTCAGCCCGTCGAACTTCTTCAAGCAGTTCACGACGGGTCAGCCGTCGAACGTCTCGGCCGACGGCTTCGGCGCGATCCTGCGCGACTCGTTCGCGTGCCCGGACGTGTCGCTCGCCGCGAAGCCGGTCTTCACCGTCCTGCGGCTGAGCGAGAACACGGCGGCGGTGGCGGCGAGCACCCCTTCGTCGCAGCTCTACCACGCCTTTGTCAGCCGCTCGCTCGACGGCCCGCTCGTCCACGACGGCGTCGCCGGCCGGCTCTACGACGCGTGGGAGGTCTACCGCGGCGTCATCAAGCGCCGGCTCTTCCTCATGCAGTTCGACAACGACTACGCCGGCGCGCGCTTCGGGGACGAGAACCGCTTCGGCCTCGCCGCGAATTTCGTCGGCGCGAGCTACGGCGGCGCGAGCTTCGGCGTCGGAGCCAACTTCGGCATCGTCGCCGCCGTCAACGACGTGCTCTTCATCGCCAACCGCGGCTACGTGCTCGCCGCCGGCCGACGCCTCGACACGCCCGAGGCGCTCAGGTTCTTCTCCGACATGCACCGCGTGCAGGACGAGCTGGCGAGGTACCTGCTGACGGGCATCCCCTTCCCCGACCCGACGGGCGACCGCGAGCAGTTCGCCAAGCAGCTCGACAAGCTTCTCAACAACACGGGGCCGTCGGGCAAGCCGGCGCTGCTGCCCGCCATCAGCGCGGGCAACCTCCCCGCGGCCGTCGAGGCGCAGCAGGTCATCAACCAGTTCGTCGGCACCTGGAGCGGCCAGAGCGTCGCCATCGGCCCGTTCGGCTCGCTGTGGCAGGCGACCGGCTCGTCGGGCAAGAACCTCGTCCCCGGTCAGGGGCCTTTCACGCACAACTTCCTCGTCAGCAACGGGACGGACAAGGCGCTCAGGATAGACCTCGAAGCCTTCGTCGCGCCCGCGCCGGGGCAGCCGCTCGCCGGCAACTGGGAGGGGACGACCTCGGTCGAGGACGAGAACGGCACGACCATCACCTCCGTCGAAGTCCCCGTCAGCGGCAAGAGGACGGTCGTCGTCAAGGTCACGCCCCCGACCTCGGGCGTCAGCTTCGACCAGACCGCGCGGCTCACGCTCAGGACTTCGGTCGCGCCGCCGACCAACCGCAGCCACGACGACTTCGTCGACCTCAAAGTCGCGCAGGGCGAGGCCCCGCCCGTGCCGCACGACGTGGTCTTCACGGACAACGTCTCCGTCCCGACGAACAAGCCCGAGACGGCCGCGAGCAACAAGACCTATACGTGGCAGTTCGGCGTCCTCTACACGGGCGGGCCGACCGTCGCGACGTTCCGCGTCGTCGTCAGCCTGACGGCCCCGTTCGCCGACGGGGCGTGGGACGTGACCGTCATGGACAACGTCAAGGCCAACACCAACGCCGTCGAGAGTCAGCCCGGCGTCTTCGCCCGCGACATCCAGCTCACGGCCGACCAGATGAAGATGATTCCCGTCACCATCTGGACGCCTGCGACGGCAAAGAACATGGCGCGCACCGGGACTTTCACCGTCGCCGTCGAGTCGGTAGACAACAACCTCTCGCCCGCCATCAAGGCGACCAAGCCCGGGACGTTCACCGTCAACGTCGTCGCCAACACTTAGAGGCGCGGGGCGCGCCCCGCCCGAAAGGAGTAAGAACGATGCCCACCCATAAGACCACGCGCGGCGCGGCCCGCGCGGCCCGCCTCTCGGTCAGAATTCTCACGCTCGCCGTCTTCCTCTGCGCGGCCGGTGCGGAGGCGCGCGCCATCGACCCCTGCGTCCTCGGCCTCCCGAGCGGCACGGCCGTGCCCGCGCCCGACGGCATACGCGGCACGCACTGGAACGACGCCGCCGTCCTCGTCTCGGGTCAGCCCTGCCTGCCGTCCATCCTCGACGGCCCCGCGAACAGCCCCGTGGACAAGACCATCCGGGTCTACTCCAAGCGCTACACCACCAACGGTCAGGCCGTCATCGGCTTCTTCTTCGAGGTGCAGGACTCCACACAGGACTGCCCCGGCTGCCCGGGCGGCGTGCTGATGTTCGGCGAGCGCATCGTCCTCCAGTTCGACCCCGACCTCGACGGCCCCGGCGACGGCGCGCTCGAATCGGACGACCGGCAGATCATCATCACGCATAAGTGGGGGAACGCGCCCACGCCGCAGGCGACCGTTCAGGTCTTCGGCTTTAACACCGACTGCCCCGACCCGGTCTGGGCTCCGCCCAACAACCCGTTCGCGCCGGCCCCGACCGCGGTCGTGCGCAGCGACCAAGTCGCGGGCGGCGGCTACACCGCCGAGGTCGTGGTGCCGCTGGCGCTGCTCGGCAACCCCAACTCGAACGTCGGCTTCGCCTTCGCCGTCATCAACGACAACGGCGAGTGCGCGGGCGACATCTGCAACGGCTTCGGCGCGGGCTTCCCCAACGCGGGCGACGACGTGGTCAACACGCTGCGGCTGGCCGACGACGAGAACCCCGTCACGCCGGGCTGCTCGACCTTCGGCGACTGGATCGAGCCCGACGCGTGGGGCACGGCCGCGTGGGGGCTCGCCACGGGGACGGTCACGGTCGACCGCACGCCCAACTACTGGTCGAACGACGGGCTCTGGGTGCTGGAGTGCGGCGCGGGCGACCCCGTCTACACCTGGTACAAGAACAACCCCTGCAAGGCGCGGCTCGAAGCGCGGCTGAGGAACAGCACCGCCGCCACGCAGATGCGCAACCTCGTCTTCCTCTGGTCGGAGTTCGGCACCGGCGACCCCGCGACCTACAAGGTCGTCGGGATACTTGAGGGACAGTCCGTCCCCGTCGGCACCGATGTCGGGCCTTACAGCATAGACTTCACCAACATGCCCTCGGGCAACGCCGCGCACCCGTGCGTGCGCGTCTACGTCCTGCCGCCCAACTACCTCGCCAGCTTCGACAAGGCGCAGATTCTCGCCATCACGCAGCGCGACGGCGCAAACGGACTCACCGCGATGGCCACGGCCTACGGCCTCGGCATAGACCAGTGGACGCAGAAGAACATCTCGGCCGCCGCGTCCGGCACCGTCTGCCCGACGTGCCCGGTCGCGGGGCTGCGGAGCGCGCCGGGCGGGGCCGAGACGGCCGAGGCCGAAGCCGCGCCTTCGTGGCCGCGCGCGGGCGCGTCCGGCGGGCGCGGCCCGAGTGACGATGCGTCTGCGCTTCCCGTCGTCTACGCGACCGCGGACACCGGCGGCGTCTTCAGCGACTCGCTCTTCGGCGCGGCGCAGACGCAGACCGACGACAAGGAGCGACCGCCGCTCGTCGAGCGACCGGGGCGCGACGTGCGGCTCACGCGGCGCGACATGGCGCGAATCGCGGTCGATAGCGTCGTCGTGCAGGTGCGCACCTACGGCTACGGACGGCCGACGGGCGGCCCGCCGCGCTTTAACTTCATCGAGCAGATGGGCGGCATCATTCAGGTCGTCCCCCTCGAAGTGCTGCGCAAGTTGCGCGAGGTGCCCTTCGAGTTCCGCGTCACGAACCCGCGACAGGGGCGCACGGTCTTCCACCGCGTCGACGTTTACCTCTCGCCCAACACGGAGGCGGAGAACGCGCGCGTCTCCTTCGACACGCGGCCGTCGCCCTACGCGGCCGAGGAGTCGCGCGTCGTCCGCGGCTACGTCACGCTGCCCGGGAAAGGCGTCGGCGGAGAAGAAGGAGGCACGAAGGGGGACTTCAAGCGTTGGGGTCTGAGCCTGCACGCGGGGGCGAGCATCCCGCACGGCACCTTCAACAACATCTACAACCCCGGCCCGAACGCCGGCGTAGACCTCGAATACCGCCTCAACAGAAACTTCTCGCTCGAAGCCGTCTACACCTTCAACCGCTTCAGCGGCGAGACGTTCGACTTTCTCGGACAGCCCTTCACGATTCCGGACGTGAACCTCCACGTCCTCTCGCTCAACGGGAAGGTCTACGGGAGCACGTCGCCCGTGCGCCCGTTCTTCAACTTCGGCGGCGGCGTCTACGTCTTCGGCAGCGGGGCTTCGACGCGCGGCGGGCTCAACGCCGGCGGCGGCCTCCAGTTCGACCTGACGCCGACCGTGGCGCTCGACTCGATGTACAACTTCCACAACGTCTTCACGTCGGGTTCGAGCTTTAGGTACTCGACCGCGCAGGGCGGCGTGCGCTTCCGCTTCTGAATGCTCAAGGGGCAGACCACCATCGGGCGGTTTTCGGCGCGCTGTCCTTCGGGGACTGAGCCCATCGTGGCGCGCCTGCGGCTGGCGCGTCTGTTCGGCGGGGCCGACCTCGCGCCGCCCGGGTTCCCGCCGCGCGCGGTGCTCGTCATACGCAGTCTGAAGTCCGAGCGCGGCGTCCCGCTCGGCGGGCGTCTGCTGCTGCGCCCCGAGTCGGAGCGCGAGATGCGCGAGCAGGTCTCGCTGCTCTGGCGGCGCGCGGCGCGACCCTTCGGGGGGCGCGTCCCCGTCTGGGCCGAGGCGGTGCTGTTCGAGGACGAGGGCGAGTGGCTGGCGTCTCTGGGTCTCGCCGTCACGCGCGGCGAGGCCGCCGGCCACTGGTGCTTTCGCGCCGCGATAGGCGCGGAGACAATCGCCGCCACGCGCGCGTCGCTTGTGCGTGTGTGGTGCGAGTCGCCGCGCTTTGTCCCGGCGGCGCTCGTGCGGCTGGCGCGTTGGGGCGAGGCCGCGCGCTTCCTCTCTTCGCTCGGCGACGAAGGCGCGGGCGCGCTCTTCAATGCTCTGCGCTCCGAGTTCGAGTTGCCGCCGCCCGCGCCGACTTCGCGCGTGCGCACCGCGCGAGAGACTGACGGGGGCGAGGCGACAGTTGAAGCGAGGCGTCGGGACGCCACGCCGCGAGGCGCGCACGTCGGCCGGCGTCGCGCGACGACTTCCGACGACGAGTCAGTCGCGCGTCAAGACGGCCGGCTCGAAGAACGGGCGGAGGACGTTCAAGCCGCCGGAGCGCCGCGCGCGCCGTGGAGCCGTTGGCTCGCTTCGGCGGGCGGCGAATGCGCGCGCCTGCCGCCGTCGGCGCAGCGCCTGCTCGCATACTCGGCGGCGCTCTTTCACGCGCCGGCCGTCGCGCGGCGCGCGGAGTTCGCCGAAGAGGTGCGAGCCTTCACGGAAGGCT
>JBEVKV010000520.1:0-6433 GCA_040509515.1 Pyrinomonadaceae bacterium
TGATTATGAAGAGTAAGCTTGTGTTAACTTTCGCGCTGCTCGCGCTCTGCGCCGCGGGCGCGTCGGCGCAGGACGAGCCGTCGGGCGCGACGGGCGTCGATTCGGCGGCGGTCGCGCGAAAGCTTTCGAGCCGCAGCGCGTTCGAGCGCCGCGCCGCGGCCGAAGAGTTGGCGCGGCTCGCCTCCGTCGAGCACCGCCGGCTCGTCGAAGGCTACCGCGTGCAGGAGAAAGACGCCCGCGTCAAGCTCGCGCTCGACTGGGCGCTCTACCGGATGGGGAAGAACGAGAGCCTCTTCCCGCTCGTCGACGCACTCGACGAGAAAAGCCGGGCCGAGCAGGTCGTAGGCTACCTCAAACAACTCGAAGGCCCCGGCCCGCTCTACGTCTTCCTCGAACGCGTCAACGGCAACACGCGCATCCGCCTGCTCGAAGTGCTGGCCTCGGTCGGCGACCGCGACACGCTCGAAAAGATAAAGCCCTTCACCGAATCGCTCGACCCCGGCATCGCCGACGCCGCCAAGTTCGCCGAGCGCGAGATAAACATCCGCGTCGAAGAGACGCCCGCCGCCGAGCCCAAACGCCAGCGCAAAGTCGGGAGCGAATCCGGCGACGCGCAGCCCCCGCTCTGACCGAGCCCCCGCGACCCCGCTTAGTTTTGACATCCGCCGTCCCTGTGATTAACTGGCGGCCGCATGCACCGAAACCTCCGCTCGTTTCTCGAACTGCTCCGCAAAGAGTCCGACCTCGTCGAAGTCGAGGCGGAAGTCGACCCCGACCTCGAACTGGCCGAGATACACCGCCGCGTCATCGAGCGCGGCGGCCCCGCGCTGCTCTTCAAGAACGTGAAGGGGAGCCGCTACCCGGTCGTCACGAATCTCTTCGGCACCGAGCGGCGCATCGGCTGGGCCTTCGGGCCGAAGCCCGAGGCGCTCGTCCGACAGGCCGTCCACGTCGCCGAATCGCTTCTGCCGCCGAAGCCCGCGCAGCTCTGGCAGCACCGCGCGCTCGCGCTCGAAGCTCTGAAGCTCGGGACGAAAAAAGTGAGCCGCGGCCCCGTCACGGAAGTCTGCGACCGCCCGGCGCGGCTCGACGAGCTTCCGGTGCTGACGACGTGGCAGGAGGACGGCGGCCCCTTCTTCACGCTCCCGCTCGTCTACACCGAGCACCCCTCGACGGGCAAGCACAACCTCGGCATGTACCGCATGCAGCGCTTCGACGCGCGCACGACCGGCATGCACTGGCAGATACACAAGGGCGGCGGCTTTCACTACCACGAGGCCGAGGCGGCGGGGCGCGCGCTGCCGGTCACGATGTTTCTCGGCGGCCCGCCCGCGCTCATCCTCTCGGCCATCGCGCCGCTCCCCGAAGACGTGCCCGAACTCGTCCTCGCCTCCGTGCTCGCGGGCGAGAAGATTCGCGTCGTCCCTTCGCCGCTCGAAGGACAACCGCACCGGCTCGTCGCCGAGGCCGAGTTCGCGCTCGCCGGCAGCGTCGCGCCGCGCGAGCGAAGGCCCGAAGGCCCTTTCGGCGACCACTACGGTTACTATTCCTTACAGCACGACTACCCGATCTTTAACGTCGAGGCCGTCTTCCACCGGCGCGACGCCGTCTACCCCGCGACGGTCGTCGGCAAGCCGCGTCAGGAAGACTTCTTCATCGGCGACTACTTGCAGAAGCTGCTCTCGCCGCTCTTTCCGCTGGTGATGCCGAGCGTGCGCGACCTCTGGACGTACGGCGAGACGGGTTTCCACTCGCTCGCGGCGGCGGTCGTGCGCGAGCGCTACGCGCGCGAGGCGCTCGTCTCGGCCTTCCGCATCCTCGGCGAAGGACAACTCTCGCTCACGAAGTTTCTGCTGCTCACCGACACGCCGCAAGACCTGCGCGACTTCCCGCGTCTGCTCGCGCACGTCCTCGCGCGCTTCCGACCGGAGAGCGACCTCTTCGTCTTCTCGAACCTTTCGATGGACACGCTCGACTACACCTCGGGCACGGTCAACCGCGGGAGCAAGGCCGTGCTGCTGGGCCTCGGCGAGCCCGTGCGCGAGCTGCCGCGAGAGTTTCGCGGGGAACTCCCGCGGGGCGTCGCGCGCGCCGAAGTCTTCTGCCCGGGCTGCCTCGTCGTCGAGGGAGGGAAGTTTGAACAGGAGCCGGAACTCGCCGCGCGCCTCGCCGGGGAAGAGTCACTGCGCGACTGGCCGCTCGTCGTCGTCCACGACGACGCGTCGGTCGCGTCCTCCGCGCCGGACTTCCTCTGGGCGACGTGGACGCGCTTCGAGCCCGCGTCGGACATCCACGCCGCGAGCACCACCTTACGCCGTCATCACATCTCCTACGGCACACCTCTCGTCATCGACGCGCGCATGAAGCCCGGCTACCCCGACGAGCTTCTCGTACGCCCGGACATCGCACACCTCGTCACTCGCCGCTGGCGCGAATACTTCCCCCGAGGACTTGAAGCAGATGACGGCTGAACCATCAAAGACGGAGACGACGTGTTGCGTCGTGGGCGGCGGGCCGGCGGGCGTGATTCTCGCGCTGCTGCTGGCGCGCAAGGGCGTCGCGGTCACGCTCCTCGAAGCGCACGACAACTTCGACCGGGACTTCCGCGGGGACACTATCCACCCTTCCGTCCTCGAACTGCTCGACGAGATCGGCCTCGCCGAGCCGCTCCACAAACTCCCGCACGCCAAGATTCACACCGCCACGCTGATGACGCCCGGCGGCCCCGTCGTGCTCGCGGACTTCCGACGCCTGCGGACGCGCTTCCCCTACATCATGATGATTCCGCAGAAGGACTTTCTCGCCTTCATCGCCGAAGAGGCGAAGCGGCACCCGAGCTTTCGCCTGCTGATGGGCGCGCGCGTCGTGGAGTTGATAGAGGAGGGCGGCGCGGTGCGCGGTGTGGTTTACGAGGACGACGCAGGGAAGACCGAGCTGCGCGCGCGTCTGACCGTCGGCGCGGACGGGCGCGGCTCGCGCCTGCGTCACCTCGGAGGGTTCGAGCAGGTCAAGACCTCGCCGCCGATGGACATCCTCTGGTTTCGCGTCCCGCGCCTCGCGGAAGACCCCGACGGCGGCGTGGCCTACTTCGGCGGCGGGCACATGCTCGTCATGCTCAACCGGGGCGACCAGTGGCAGTGCGCCAACGTCATCCTCAAGGGCGCCTCGGCGCAGGTGCGCGCCGCCGGGATCGAGGCGCTGAGACGAACTCTCGCCGAGGTCGCGCCCCAGTACGCCGAACGCTTCGAGCATCTGCGCGACTGGAAGCAGGTCTCGGTGCTCTCGGTCGAGTCGAGCCTCGTCAAGCGGTGGCACAAGCCCGGCCTGCTCCTCGTCGGCGACGCCGCGCACGTCATGTCGCCGGTCGGCGGCGTCGGCATCAACTACGCCATCATGGACGCCGCGGAGGCCGCCAACGTCCTGACCGAACCGTTGACGAAAGGCACGCCCGACGAGCGCCACCTGCGCGAAGTGCAGCGCCGGCGCGAATGGCCCACGCGGCTCATACAGGCTCTACAGACGAACATCCAGAAGCGTGTCATCGCCGCCGCGCTCGACCCGCGCGGAACCTTCACCCTCCCGCTCGCGCTCCGCCTCGTGCTACGCATCCCGGGCCTGCGCAACCTGCCCGCGCGCTTCATCGGCTTCGGCTTCAAGAGGGTTCACGTCGAGACTTGAGCGCCGGCGGCGGGTGTCTACCCTTCGGCCGCCGTCCCCGTAACGGCGCGGACGAGCCTGCGCAGCGGCTCGCCCGCCTCAAGCCCCCCCGCGACGCGAAAATCGACCATGCTCCAGCCGCGCAGGAAGAGGGATAGCTCGGCCACGTCCGGCGCGCCCGGGAGCAGGACGGGGATGAGCCGCAGAGGTCTTTTCCCGGCCCCGGTCCTGTGCTCGACCGCGCGCTGAAGAAAACTGAAATACTCCTGCTCCTGCCAGCGGCCCAGAGAGTGCGGGCCGACGACGACGGCCGCGGCCGGCACGTTGTCGATCATTTCCTCAAGCGCCGGGAGGAACCGCTCGCCCGCGGGGATGCCCTCGTCGTCGAGCCACGGGAGCAGCCCTTGTTCGCGTAGCTTCTTCGCCAGCAGTCTGACCTCCGGCTTGTCTTTGCTGTTGTGGCAGAGGAAGACGTGGAACTCGCCGCGCCGCTCGCGCTCGCCGAGGACGGTGAGGCGGCCCTGGCGCGCGCGCTCCTCGTCCGACAGCGCCATCTGCCGGTCGACGTCCGAGTCGGCGCGGGCGCTCTGCTCGGCGTAGTCGTCGATGGGGAACTCCCGGCCGCAGCCGTTACAGATGACGGTCGACTTGCCGGACTCGCGCCGCCACTCGACGGACTTCTGGGGCACCGGCTCCGGGTAGCCGCAGTTGCAGTAATAGACGCGCTCGCGCCTGACGCTCTCCTTGAAGGCCAGCTCCTCAAGCTGTCGGTTGACGTAGCGCATGAAGGTGAGCTTCGTCGGCCTGCTCGTCAGCTCGTCGAAGAAGACCGTGAGCTGCCCGAGCGCGTCGTTGAAGCGGTCGGGGTAGTCCATGGCGAAGCCGCAGACCTCGTCGCTCGGCGAGCGGAAGAGCGCGGCGTTCCTGAAAAAAGTCTCCTTGTTGAAGGCCGGGGCGTGCGCAAGACAGACGGCCAGCGTCGCGTAGATGGCTTTGACGGGGCCCTCGAAGGTGAAGGTGACGGCGCGGACGTACCCGCCCGGGTAGTCCGGGATGTCCGTGCGCAGCTCAGAAGGGAAGATGAGCATCTCGCCCTTCTCGGTCGGCTGGCGCAGGGCGATGCCGCGCCTGACGATGTCCTCGACCGTCGCCGTGATGAGCAGCCGCTCCTCCGGCGTCTCGCGCAGCGCGCGCCCCGCGTCCATCGCGAAGTCGCCCTCGCGCGCGCGCCTGTCCGAGATGAAGCCGAGCCCGTCCGGCTCCCTGCGCGCCGCCTGCGCCATCCACGCGCCGTAGTCGTCCAGCATCTCGGGCTGAAGCAGCACGAGGTCGCCGAAGTCGAGCGACTTGATGAGCCCCGCCGACTCCACGAGTTCGAGGCAGGTGCGGAAGGCGGCCACGTCGGGGGCGGCCCCGCCCGAGTCTCGCGGGAAGCGCCCGAGCAGCTCGCCCCTGCGCTGGATGGTGCGCCCCGCCTCCTTCTCGGCGACGACGAGCGACTTCATCTCGTGGAAGACCAACGTGGTGATGACGCGCGGCAGCTTGTCCCACGCGACCGAGCCTCTGACGGCGTCGGCCAGCTCGGCGACGCCCGCCCCGCTCCGCGCGCTGGTCTCGAAAAAGCCCCGGAAGCCGTAGCGGCGGCAGACCTCCGCGATGCGCTCGTCGCTCACCGAAGGGCCGCCCCGGTCGGCGCGCGCGGCGACGAGGAACTTCACGAGCGGGAACCTGCCGGCCACCTCGTCGAGCGAGCGCGCCCAGTAGGCGACGCCCGCGAACGGGTCGGTCTCGCTGCGCGAGTCGAAGAGCACCAGCGCGACGGCCACGTCGTTGAGGTGCTGGCGGTGGAAGACCCTGTAACCCGGCTGCCCCGCCAAATCCCACAGCAGCGTCTCCCGCGACTCCCTGCGCCCGCCGTCCAACCCCACCTCCTGCTTGTCGAACATCCACACGCGACGGCCGTGCGTAGACTCGGTCGGCTCGAACTCCTGCCCCGACAGCACCAGCCCCAACCCCGACTTGCCCACCCCGCTGTCCCCCACCAGCACGACCTTCGCATTCGTGTACTGGCCCGACTCCACCTGAGGCTCCGACCCGAGCAGCAGGTCGGCGTCCAACTCCCAGATGCGGATAACCCCGTCATCCTCGCCCAGCGTCGCGAGGATATTCTTCTTAGGGTGAAAGGCGATGCCGGGTAACACGTACGGGTTTGTCGTGCTCTCTTCCAAGACTGCCAACTGCTCCCACGTCGAGCAGCGCCAGAGACGGACTGTGTTGTCTTTAGCCTTTGAGGCGAGAAGACGCTCGTCATGTGAGAAAGAGATGCAGGTGATTGTCGAAGTGTGACCTTCGAGCGTGGCCTTTTGGAGACCGGATTCAACGTCCCATATTTGGATGACTTTGTCGCCGGCTAGCGCCAGCGTTCGGCTGTCTGACATCCAGGCGAGGGAATCAACAGGTAATCCGTTCTCAACCTTCTTGTGTGGGGCATTGAATTTGACCGTCTGAATACCAAAACCTTTATTGATGGAAAAGGCAATTATCTTACCGTCAGGCGACCACGCGACGTGAAAGTTGTATCCTCTCTCATGCGACTCAAATTCCCAGAATATTTCGCCCGTTTGGGCATCTCGAACTTGGGAGACTCCCTGGCCGGCTAATGCCAGAAGCTGCCCATCAGGCGACCACGCCGCCTCGCTGTAGGACAGCACTACATTCACCATTTCGTTCTTGAACATGCGTAGCAGTAGCGAGTTGTCTACGTCCCAGATACCGA
>JBEVKV010000521.1:0-34546 GCA_040509515.1 Pyrinomonadaceae bacterium
CGCCTGCGGCGCACGCCGCCGAGCCGGCGCGCGCGGCGTCGGAGGAGTTGAAGACCGAGCGCGACGCGAAGTCCGAACGCGACGCGGCGGAGCTACTCAGCGCCGCGGGCGGAACCGAGGTGAGCGCCGTCGCGCAGAACGCGCCCGAGGAGAAGCAGGAAGAGGAGAAGGAAGGGTTGATGCTGCTTGAGAAGGGCGACTCGCCGACCGTCCGCAACATCGTGCTGATGGCCGCGCCGGCGCTCGACTACAATCCGCGCCGCATCAAGCAGTTCATCAACCTGTTCCGGCTCAAAGCCTACATCGCGTACGAGACGGGGCTGTTCAGGAGGCCGCGCGCCGGCTCGCCGTACAGCGCGCTGACGCTCGAACAGCTCGGGAAGTTCGTCGCCATCGGGCTGCGCTGGCCCCGACTGCTCGCCGACCTCGACGACGATTACGAGTTGCTCCAGAGGCTGCAAAGGGCGACCGACGGGTCGCCGACGGATGAAGGCGATGAGGCCGTCGCCAACTGGCGGCAGCGCCCCGAGTTGATGAGCCTCCTGAGGCTCGGCCTCGTCGGACGCCGCGACCCCTTCAACAGGAAGAACCCCATCGACCCGGACAGGTATAGTCTCGCCGGCCTCGACGTTAGCAGGCTCTTGCAGGTCTCGCCGCGCGCCATGCGTGGCGCGGTCGCCGCGACCGAGAGCGCGCCGCAGGTCGCGCACGCGCCCGTCCTGCCCGACCCGGACGAAATGTGGCCGAGCGCCGTGCGAGCCGACGAGTACGAGGTGGGCGAAGACGCGGACGGCTGAGCGGCGCGCGCGCAGGACGCCTCACGCGCGCCGCGCTTCGACCCTCAAGCCTTACCGGTGATTAGCCCGTCGGCCATCAGCGCGATTGCCGCGGGGTCTAGGTTCCTCTTAAAGACAATCGTGTTGGGCGGGACGTTCGTCATGGGGTCGCGCGTGCCGCGCAGCTCGTCCCAGACGGCGAGGATAAAGTCGCGTCGGCCGGCGTGGTCGAATTCGAGCAGGCGCTCGCGCAGGTGCTCGGGCGTCCAGAAGCCGAGGACTTCGAGGAAGACGCGCGCGCCCGTCTCGGCGTGCCGCAGCACGAAGTCGGGGATGAAGGCCGAGTCGCCGAGGTCGATGACCTCGCTGCTCGGCTCAAGCTCCCACGCGCCGCCGGCGCGCGCCCAGACGGCGGCGAGCTTGTCCGTCACCGGATTTTGGTAGGCCGTGATTTCGGGGTAGTGCGAGCGCAGTTGAGTCTGCTCGCTCGTCAGCTCGAAGTAGACGACGCGGTTCTGCCGGTCTTGAATCTCGGCGCTCATGCGCCAGCCCCTGCAGAGCAGCAGCGCGGGGAGGAAGACGGCCATCTGGATGCCGTACTTCTGCGACCGCTGGAAGATGGAGGCCGGGCCGTCGAGCCGCACCTCGTAGCCGTCGCCCGAATTGCCGCGCACGGTGTGAATCAGCCGGTAAGCTTTTATCGAGCCGAACAGCTCGCGGAAACCTTCGGGCGACTGCGGCTCAAGCCACAAACGCATCTCGACCGAGCGGTAGAGCAGCGCCTGCGCCTGCGCGACGTTGTAGAGGTCTAAAAGCTCGGCGGGCGTGACGGGCTCGAACTGCGTGAGCCGCTGGTTCTCGGGCAGGTCTGCGTAGAGCGCGTCCATCAGCGCGCCCGCGTCGCACGCGAGTTCGCGCGCGGCCTCGGCGACGAGTTCGGCGCGCGCCTCTTCGGTCGCGACGGGGTGACGCGCGCGCGCCTTGACGAAGAGCGCGCGGCGTATCTCCGACGGCTCGGCCGGCGCGCTGGTCTCGAACTCGCAACGGTCGGTCAGGAGCTTGATCAGCCCGCGCAGGATGCGGTAGTCAGTCCCCGTCCCGACGTACTCCTGCAAAGACTCTTCGAGCGCGGCGCGCGCCCGCCCGGCGTGCGACTCGAAAATGGCGACGAGGTCTTCGGCCGCGCGCAAATACTCCTCGTCTTCGGCGTCGATGTAGCGCGGCCGAATCTGGTCGCCGCGCTGCCAACTCATTGCGAGGTCTGCGGTCAGCATCTCTTCAAATCAGCGAAGGCTCGTCGGGCTCGCGCCGCTGGTCGCGGAACTGCTCGCCCGCGCCGCGCCGCCGGCTGATGTGCTCCTCGGTCGTGTCCTGCGTCACCACTTCGTAAAGTATCGCCTCCTTGCCGGGGAACTTCCTTAAGATACGCCCGAGCCGCTGGACGTGCTCGCGCGTCGAGCCCGAGCCCGAGAGCACGACCGCGACCGACGCGTCGGGGATGTTGACGCCCTCGTTCAGAACCTTCGACGTGACGAGCGACAGCACCTCGCCCTTGTTGAAGGCTTCGAGCCACGCGCGCCGCTCCTTGACGCCGGTCTCGTGCGTGATGGCCGGGACGAGGAAGCGTCGCGAGATGCGATAGACCATCTCGTTCTCGGCCGTGAAGACCAGAACCTTCTCGCGCCGGTGTCGCTGCAAAAGCTCGCCGAGCACGCGCAGCTTCGAGTCCGTCCCCAAAGCGATGCGCTTCGACTCGCGATACGCGAGCATCGCGCGCCGCCCCTCCTGCGAGCGCGCGCTGGCCGCGACGAACATCTGCCAGCCGTGCAGTGAACTCAGCCCGATTCCCTTCTGCTTGAGGAAGGCGCGGAAGACTTCGCGCTCGCGCTCGTAGGCCGCGCGCTCCTCGGCCGACAGGTCGACGCGCAGGCGAACGACCGTGTAGTCCGAAAGATACTCGCCCGCCATCTCGTGCGTCTCGCGCCGGAAGACGAGCGGGCCGACGAGGCGTTCGAGCAGCGCGTCGCCGCCGTCGGCGCGCTCGGGCGTCGCGGACAGCCCCAGACGGAAGGGCGCGATGCACATCTCGGCGGCGATGCGGTGGACGCCCGAAGGCAGGTGGTGGCACTCGTCGAAGATGACGAGGCCGAAGCGGTTGCCGAGCCGCTCCATGAAGCGGAAGGCCGAGGCGTAGGTCGTCACCGTGAGCGCGCCCGTCTCGAAGTAGCCGCCGCCGATGAGGCCGACCTCGGCGCTGAAGCACGAGAGCAGAAGGTCGTACCACTGATTCATCAAATCGAGCGTCGGCACGACGACGAGCGCCGAGCGCTTCACACGCTCGATGGCCATCTGCGCGACGAGGCTCTTGCCCGCGCCGGTCGGGAGCACGACGACGCCGCAGTGGTTAGCCTTCCGCCACTCCTCGACCGCCTCCTGCTGGTAGGGCCTCGGCTCGACGAGAAACTTGGTCGGGAAGTCGAAGCTGTGGTAAGCGCGCGCGTGGTCTTCGTAAGTCGTCTTCGCGCGGACAAGCTCTCTGACAACCCGCCGGTACTCCCACGCGGGCGCGCGCCAGCGCATCACGCGCGCGTCCCAGCGGAATGGCTCGGGCACGCGTGCGTCGGCTCCCGCGCCGTCGAGCAGCAGCGTGCCCGCGTCGAACCGGAGGACGAGCGTCGTCTCGTTCATGTAAACATTTATCAGTGAGGATGCACAAAAAATCAGATGGTCGGCGGCAGAACCGATTCCGTACTCAGCCTTGACGGGCTAATTTTATTACTCTGAAAGTCAAATTTATTCTCGGCAAGACTGGCTTTGAAGTCTTGGGCACCTGGTGCTGCCAAAATTGCTGCGTTCTGCCTTTCATGACCAACAGACTGCCGGGCGTTAAGTTCAAGTCAACTTTGCTGACATCTTTCTTTAGTTTATGCCTCAACTGAAATCGTCTTACGCCCCCGAAACTGACCGAACTGATGACGGGATTTTCCCCCAACTCACGTTCGTTGTCCTGATGCCAGGACACACTATCTTTACCGCCGCGGTAAAGATTAAGAAGCACGCTATTGAAACTTACTTCCACAACCTCTTCAATACGACTCTTAATATAAAGCAACACCGGCGTCCAGGGTTCCGACTTCATCGCAATATGTGAGTACGTATATGATTTGCCGGCGTCGCCGTACCAAGCGGTTAATCTGGGTAAGTCTATCTCCTTGCCATAATGTTTGATCTTGTCTTGCTGCCACTTTACCTCTTGAGATAATTGCCGAAACAATTCATCGCTCTCTTGTTCTTCAAAGAAGTTAGGGTAAAAGTCTACCTCGGCATCCGGCATATTTAGTGTTTCCGAAAAGGGAGATATAAGTCTTGAAACAGGTGAGCCCCATAAATTCATTTGATTCTGCACATCTTGTTTCATTCAATACCTCTTAAAACCTGTCGAGATACAATTTATTAAACCCGAGTGAAACCCTGCTTCGCTCTGAACAGGTGCCGGGGCGACCCTGTTACTGCTTGATTCCTACGCTATAGACGACGTTCCAATTTAAACGGGGCATTCTTCTCTCATGGATAGCATTATAGAGCGCCCCTAAAACTCCCGGGGTTTCATCTCCAGCTATCGAGCCTTGAGATTGAACGAAGCCGGATAATACTAAGCCTGCTTCTGCGGCGATGTTCATCATGCGTTGCACCCACATGGAACCACGGCGCTCTATGAACACGAACCGCGCTCCGGTTGGCGCCATCGAAGCAACCTGACTCAGGAACGCCCGCAGGCCGGGGTTGTCGGTGAATATTTCCGACAGCAGGAAATTAACTACATAAACATCCTGACGCCATATGTTGCCGAGATACGATAGCCGGTCTAAGGCGGTGACATCACAAGCAATAAAATTTCCCGCGGGGATTATCGGCCACTTTGAGCGGTCAGAACCATAAAGAGTGCGAAAATTCTCATTCACCTGATCTCTTATACCGTACCAGGAGCTTGACCACTCTTCGACTCTATCGAGAAGTTGAAAGTCCACAGAAACGCTATACCCGAGTTTCTGCTGCTCGAAAAACTTGGCTAAAGCGAGTAGCTCTGTGCCCGGGCCGGCCCCGAACGCACAAACGCGGATTTCATGACGCTCTTGTGCTGTCCGCAGGACATAGTTCCTTAAATCTTCATTCCTTTCCAAAACGTGCTGAAATGTACCGGCGTTGGCGGCGGCAACGATATAAAGATAAGCAAGCCGGCATTCCGGGCTCTTATAATTCAAGTTGGGAACTCTGTTTGAGTACCATTCAGCTTGGTTGCGTTCAGCCTCGTCTACAATAAGTTCATAAACATCTTCCACAGACATATTTTGCCGTCTGGCAACAAAAGCAACTTCACCGTCGATGACAGGGGCAAGCAATTCAAAAAACTGGACTGGCATGTGAGACCTCCGCTATATGATTATCTTAAATATAACAAGAATGCGCGACTTTTGGAGGGATAAGTGAGCCCACAGCGGCCTTCGTGTGGGCGCGACCGCCATACGCCCGCGGTAGTGTTCAGGTGAACGCCGCTGTAAAACCTGTCGAGATACAATTTATTAAACCCGAGGAAAATTCAGGCGGCGCGTTTCGAGAGCATGCCTTGCAGAAGGGACAGCACCTCGCGCCGGTCGGGGTCGGTCAACTGACTGACGCCGTCCGCGCCGTACTTCTTGCGGAGCCAGCCGCCCAACTGCTCCTCGGTCTTCCCCAGCGCACGGCACGCCGCGTGTATCTCGTCTTCGAGACTCGGCCCGACCGACGCCGCGTCGCGCACGACCACGCCCGCCCCCATCGGCATGTCCTCTACGTCCTGCGTGAAGAACTCGGACGCGTTGACCGCGAGCAGCACGGCCCCGACCAGCGAACGTTTCTGCGCCATCTTCTGGAGGGTGTTGACCTGGTCGGCGATGTCGGAGTTGAAGACGCGGCCGGTCTGCTGGCTCTCGATGGACTGGTCGCCGTCCGGGTACTTCGCGCCGCAACCGCCCTTCTTCTTAAAACAGAGCCAGCCGCCTCCGTACTCTTCGCGGCCTTTGATGATGGCGGCCATACCACAAGCGGGACAGGCGCGCTGCGACTCGCGCCAGCGGTACTTCGTCTCGCGCGAGTTGCAGGAGCCGTCGCCCTCCGCGATGGCCGCGTCGCCGCGCATGAGGCGGCAGCGGTAGAGGTAGTAGAAGAAGGGCTCGCCGCCGTGGTGCTCGCCCGTCCAGTCCTCGATGCGTTCCAGAAGCTCGAAGCGGGTGGAGAGCCCGAAGAAGGTCGTCAGCTTCTCGGCGCCGGGCTTGAGGAGCGTGCGCTTGTCCGTCCCGGGGATGACGCCGTAGTCAACGTCTCTGCGCAGGACGCGGCTGACGAACTCGGTCACGGCGTTGTAACGCTCGACCGCCGACTCGATGGACATCGCCGGCATAAACCGCGCGCGCTCGACCGCTGCCAGCGCACGCCCCGTCTCGTCCCGCTCCCCGTACTCCTCGCCCACGTCCGCCTCCCGTGAAATGTCGGAAAGAATAATCGACAGGGGTGGGCAGGACGGACAGGATAAAGCAATTTCAAATTTGAAATTTCAAATTCTCCCTGTCCCGTCCACCCCTGTCGATTCATTCTCGGATGACGCGGCGGCCCCGACGGGAGACGGTGCCCGCGCCGTCCTCAACTAGAAAGGAATCTCGTCGTCTTCGATGTCGCCAACGTCGCCGCCGCCGGCCGGGGGACGGCCGCCGCCACCGCCCGCGCCGCCGCCGCCGCGCGGCTGTGAACCGCCACCGCCGCCGCCGCCCTGCTGCGAACGCACGGGGATGCCTTCGACGCCGCCTCCGCCGCCGGGGCCGTCGATGAACTGCACTTCGGAGGCGTTGACTTCGAGCGACTGGCGCGGCTTGCCCTCGCGATCCGTCCACTCCTCGACGTGGAGACGCCCCTCGACGTAGACCTTGCGCCCCTTCGTCAGGTAGCGCGAGACGTTCTCGGCCTGCTTGCCCCACGCCGAGACGCGGAACCAGGTGGTGATGTCCTGCTGCTCGCCGGCCTTGTCGCGCCGCCGCTCGTTGGTCGCCACCGAAAACTTGCAGACCGCCGTGCCCTGTGGGGTGTAGCTCAGCTCGGGGTCGCGCCCGAGGTTGCCGATAAGGATGATCTTGTTATAGGACATTTCTCTCTCGCTCCTCGCGTTCTAACCTTCTCCGCCGCCAAAGAGCACGGTGCGTCGCGGCGTTGCAAACTTGGCACATCGTATCACACGCAACAGGCGGCGTGTAAAGCGCGACGTGCCGCGGGGTGGCCGGCCGGACGCGGCTGGCCGCTGATGTTTCGAGTCGGCCGGGCGTGGCGATCGGCCGGCATCCGGTGTTGTTTACTACTCGCGCCGTTCCACGTCAACGCTCAGGAAGTCGTGCGCCAGCTCCGCCTCGGGGAAGACGGCGCGCGCCTCGCGCAGAAGGTCTTCGGGCGCGGTCTGGTTGCCGGGGAAGTAGCGCGGGCTGAAGTGCGTCAGGACGAGTTTGCGCGCGCCCGCCTCCTTCGCCACGCGCGCGGCCATCGAGGCGGTCGAGTGCGTGCTGCGCACCGCCAGCCCCTCGTCCGCGTCGGCGAAGGTCGCCTCGTGGATGAGGAGGTCTGCGCCTTGCGCGAGCCCGACGGCCGAGCGGCAGTAGATGGTGTCGGTGCAATAGACGACGCTCCGGCCCTTCAGCGTCGGGCCGCAGAAGTCCGCGCCGTCGAAGTCGCGGCCGTCGGGGAGCGTGACGCGCTCGGCGCGCTTCAGTTTCCCGTAGACCGGCCCCGGCGGGATGCCGAGTTCCATCGCCTTCGCCACGTCAAAGTGTCCGGGCCTGTCTTTCTCGTCCACGCGGTAGCCGTAGGCCGGCAGCCGGTGCTTGAGCGGCGCGCAGGAGACGGCGAACTCCGCGTCCTCGAAGACGAGCCCCTCGGAGACTTCGTTGACTTCGAGCGCGTAGGAGGTGTGAAGCTGCGTCCGCCGGCTCACCTCGCGCACGTACTCCGAGATGCCGCGCGGGCCGTAGACCGAGATGCCGCGCGCGCCGCCCGCCATGCCGCACGTCGCCAGCAGCCCCATCAGCCCGTAGACGTGGTCGCCGTGCATGTGCGTGATGAAGACGCGCGTGACCTGACTGATGCTGAGGTCGCTGCGGAGAATCTGGTGCTGCGTCCCCTCGCCGCAGTCGAAGAGCCAGACCTCGCCGCGCTGCGGCAGTCTCAGCGCCACGCACGAGACGTTGCGCGCGCGCGTCGGCACCCCCGCGCTCGTTCCGAGAAAAGTAATCCGCAAAGTTCCCCGCCTTAACCTTTCCTGCTCACGTACTCGTTGCCTTTGACCCAGAAGCGCCACGGCCGGAGCGCGTCCTCGCCCGCGTAATCGACGCCGATGCGCGCGCCGCTGGCGACCTCGGCCGGCCTGTATTTAACGCCCGTCTCTTCGAGCCAGACGCGCCCGCCCGCGGTCAGGTCTTCGCCGTCGTACGTGAGGTCGAGCCCGAGCGCGCGGCAGAGCTTGCCCGGCCCGGAAGTCAGCTCACGCGCTTTCGAGACGGGCCGCCGCGCCTTCATCAACTCGATTCCCTCCTCGGGCTCGACGGCGCGGACGAGCACGACGTGCGGCCGCCCCGCGGGGCCGGTGACGACGTTGAACTGGTGGTGCATCCCGTAGACGAGGAAGACGTAGGCGATGCCGCCGGCCGCGTACATCGTCTCGGTGCGGCGCGTGCGACGGCCGCCGAACGAGTGCGCCGCGCGGTCTTCGACGCCGAGGTAAGCCTCGACCTCGACGACGCGCCCGGAGACGCGCGCGCCCGCGTCCGTCGGGACGACGAGCCGCTTCCCCAGAAGCTCGCGCGCCACGCGCAGCGTGTCCGCGCGCGTGTAAAAGTCGCGTTCCAGTCTGACGGGCCGAGCCGTGCCGCGCGCGCTTGTGGGAGTCTGGAATTTCAAATCTGAAATTCTGTCTACTCGAACTGTCTGCGGAACTCTTCAAACTGCCGGCGCATCTCTGCGACCTCGCCGCTCAGGCGCTCGACTTCGGCTTCGAGCCGCGCGACCCGCTCGCCGTCGCCCGCTCGCGTCGCGGCCGAGGCGCGCGGCGCGGCCGGCGAGGTCTGCGCCTCCGCCTCTTCTTCCACGACCGGCTGACCCGAGAGCAGGTGCGCGTAGCGCGCCTCCTTGCGCCCGGCCTGCCGCGGGAGTTTGGTGACGAGCGGGTCATCCCTGCGCGCCAGCGCGTCGAGCGTCTCCTCGACCTCGCGCAAATCGGCGAACTCGTGGAGCCTCCCCGTCCGCCCGCGCACCTCGCCGATTGTCTGCGGCCCGCGCAGCATCAAGACGCAGAGCGCGGCCAACTCGGCGTCCGTCAGCCCGTAGACCTCGCGCGCCATGTGCTTGTACTTCGGCACGCGGCTGTCCGCGCCGTAGAAGATGTAGACCAGATTCTTCGCGCGCAAAGAATCGACCGCGTCGGCCACCTCGCGCTCATCGTACTGGACGACGGGGTCGCGGTTGGAAATCTGGTTGCACGCGTGCACCAGCGCGTTCAGCGTCAGCGGGTAATAGTCCGGCGTCGTCACCTGCTTCTCGACGAGCGAGCCGACGACGCGCACCTCGCTCTCGTTCAAAAGTGTCTCCAAGTCTTTTCGCTCACCCCTTCGGTTTAGGACGGCCGCCCTCAGAATTTCATTGACACGCCGTGACGGTCAAGTGTACACGTCACAGCGCCGCCGCCGCAGCCCGCTTCGGCCGCGGGCGCCGAGCGGCGAGCGCCCGAACAGTCACACCCGAGGAGAAGAAACATGGCAGAGACCGCAGCGCCCTCTTGGGGGCCGCTCGAAAAGCGCTACGGCGCGGGGACGGAGGAGAGGCCGCGCAGGATGCTGGCGCTCGACGGCGGCGGCATCCGCGGCGTGCTCACCCTCCAGGTGCTCGTCAGGATGGAGGAGATTCTGCGCGAGCGGAGCGGGCAGGGCGACGACTTCCGCCTGTGCAACTTCTTCGACTACATCGGCGGGACGAGCACCGGCGCGATTATCGCCGCGGGGCTCGCGCGCGGGATGTCGGCGAAGGAGCTTTCGGACTTCTACATGGAGGCCGGGCCGGCGATGTTCGACAAGTCGTTCATCCTCTACCGCCTCCGCCACCTCTACGAGTCGCAGCCGCTCAAGGAGAAGTTACAGCAGACCTTCGGCGCGGACACGACGCTCTTTCCCGAACACCTCCGGAGCCTCCTGCTCGTCGTCACGCGCAACGTCTCGACCGACTCGCCGTGGCCGGTGAGCAGCAACCCGTTCGCCCGTTACAACCATCGCGGACGCCCGGACTGCAACCTCCGCATCCCGCTCTGGCAGCTCGTCCGCGCCTCGACGGCCGCGCCCATCTACTTCGCGCCCGAGGTCATCCAGTGGGACGCGGAGAACCCTTCCAAGACCTTCGTCTTCGAGGACGGCGGGCTCACGCCCTACAACAACCCGGCCTTCCTGCTCGCGCGGATGGCGACGCTCGCCGGGTACAACCTCGGATGGGCGACGGGCGAGCGCAAGCTCCTCCTGATGTCGGTCGGCACCGGCTCCGCGCCGAAGGTGGACGCCGCCGTCTACTCCGGGGGCAAGACCGCGCTCACCAACGCCGCCGAGATTCCCGCCGCGCTGATGTACGGCGCGCAGATCGATCAGGACGTTAACTGCCGCACGGTCGGGCGCTGCGTCTACGGCGCGCCGATAGACCGCGAGTTGGGCGACCTCGTCCCGCGCGACGCGGCGGGCCAGCCCGTCCCGCTCTCGCAAGACCTCGGGCGCAGGTTCCTCTACGCGCGCTACAACGCGGAGCTTTCCGCGGCGTGGCTCTCTTCGCACGGCCTCGGCGACGTGGACGCCGCGAAAGTCTCGCAGCTCGACTCGGTCGAGCACATCGCCGACCTCGTCCGCGTCGGCCGGAAGCTCGCCGAAGAAGTCAGCCCCGAGCACTTCCGGCTCGAAGAGTTCGGCCACTTCGAGAGCCCCTGAGGAGCAGCCATGCGCGCCTTCATCATCCGCCCCTTCGGGACGAAGAACGAGATCAACTTCGACGAGGTCGAGCGCGTGCTCATCGCCCCGGCGCTCAGGGAGGCCGGCGCCGAGGGCGGCACGACCATCGACATCGTCGAGTCGGGCAACATCCGCACCGACATGTTCCGCCGGCTGCTCAAGGCCGACCTCGTCGTCGCCGACCTCTCGATACACAACGCCAACGTCTTCTACGAGCTTGGCATCCGCCACGCGCTGCGCGCGCACGGCACCTTCATGCTGCGCTGCGACGCCGACCGCTTCCCCTTCGACCTGCAAACCGACCGCTACTTCGTCTACAGCAAGGCCGACCCGGCGGCGAGCCTCGCGGCGCTCACCGAGGCGCTGCGGCGCACGCTCGACGCGCAGGAGAAGAACGCGGCCGTCAAGGACAGCCCGGTCTTCACGTCGCTCCCGGACTTGGCCGAGCCCGACCAGACGCTCTTCAACCCCGTCCCGCAGGACTTCGGCGAGGAGGTCGCGCGCGCCGTCGCCGACCGCCGGACGGGCGACCTCGCGCTGCTCTCCTACGAGGTGGAGGGCTTCGAGTGGGAGGCGCGCGGCTGGCGCGCGGTCGGGGCCGCGCAGTTCGACCTCGACGCGCACGTCGGCGCGAAGGTCACTTGGGAGAGGGTGCGCGAGCTGGAGCCCGACGACCTTGAGGCCAACATCCGGCTCGGCACCGTCTACGAGCGACTCGGCGACCTCACGCGCTCGACCGCGGCGCTTGAGCGCGCGCTCGGCAACAGGGCCATCCGCGGGAGCGAGCGCGCCGAGGCGTACTCGCTGCTGGCGCGCAACTTCAAGACGCGCTGGCGCGCCGAGTGGAAGGGCCGCCCCGCCGAGGAGCGCGCCGCCGCCGCACTGCGCTCGCCGCACTTGCAGGAGTCGTTCGAGAACTACGAGCGCGCCTTCGACGAAGACCTCAACCACTTCTACTCGGGCCTGAACGCGCTGGCGATGCTCAAGATTATGATCGCGCTGGCCGAGTCGCTGCCAGAGGTGTGGGCGGAGAACTTCGACACCGACAAAAAGGCCGACGACGCGCTCGAAGAGCGCCGGGAGCAGGCCGCGCGGCTGGTCGCCGCCGTCGAGCTGTCGCTCAACGCCAACGCGCAGCGCGTCGAGCGCGAGCAGCGGCGCGACGTGTGGGCCGAGATCAGCGCCGCAGACCTGCGCTTTCTCACCACCGCATCGCCCGCGCGCGTCGCCGCCGCGTACCGCCGGGCGCTCGCCGACGCGCCCGGCTTAGCCGCCTTCTCCGTCAGAAAACAGCTTGCCATCTACAGAGACCTTGAGCTGTTCGGCGCGACCCTCCCCGAAATCTTCAAGGTCGTCGGCGAGCCGCCGCCGTCAGCGGCTCCCGGCGCGAAAGCACCGCCGCCGCGCAAGCGCGTGCTGCTCTTCTCCGGACACATGATAGACGCGCCCGGGCGCGAGCGGCCGCGCTTCCCCGCCGACAAGGAGCAGGTCGCGCGCGAGAAGATAAGGGAGGTGGTCGTCGGCGAGATGGAGTCGGGCGCGGGCGTCGCCTCGGGCTACGCGGGCGGCGCGAGCGGCGGCGACATCCTCTTCCACGAGGTCTGCGCCGAGTTGGGCATCGAGACGCGCCTCTGCCTCGGCATCCCGCCGCAGGACTACGTCGTCCACTCCGTGTTCAAGGCCGGGCCGAAGTGGGTCGAACGCTTCTGGCGTCTGCACGAGGAGCGTTCGGAGCGCGGGCAGACGCGCGTGCTGAGCACGGCGACGGACGTGGACGACAGCCGCGAGTACCTCCCGGCGTGGCTGCGTGAAAAGCAGGACTACGGCATCTGGTCGCGCACCAACCTCTGGATGCTCTTCAACGCGGTGGACGAGGGGTGCGACCCGAAGGGCGAAGACCCGAACATCACGCTCATCGCGCTCTGGGACGGCCGCCCGGGCGACGGCCCCGGCGGCACGGACGACCTCGTCCGGAGAGTCGAACGCCTCGGCGCGCGCACGCGCATTCTCAGAACCGACGAAATCTTCGCCCCCTGAGCGTCACCCCTTCCCGCCTGTTTTTTTCAACGTGTCGAGTTCGGAGTCGAGCGTCTCGGCCGCGTCGAGAACCGTCTCGGCGGCGTGGACGAAGAACTCCGTCGTGATGACGGCGAAGTCGTCCGTGGGCTGGTGATAGTCCCTGTGGTCTTCGACGCCGAAGTAGACGAAGGGGACGCCCGCGCGGTGGAAGTGGAACTGGTCGGACTGGTTCGTCCAATCGCCCTTCCCCAGCTCGGGACGGTCGTGGCCGAAGAGGAGCTTGACGGGCGCGCGCGCGGCGACGCGTTCGAGCGGCGCGCGCAGCGCGGGCGTCTGAAACGTCCCGACCGCGTAAAGCTCGCCGCGGTCGCTGCGGCTGACCATGTCGAGGTTGACGTTGAGCGCCAGCGCGCGCTTCTCCGCCTGAAGCTGTTTGACGAGTGCGCGCGCCCCGAGCAGACCCAACTCCTCGGCGTCGAGCGCGGCGAAGATGAACGAGTTCTCGGGTGGCCGCGCGCCGCCGAAGCGCGCGGCCAGTTGCAGCAGCACGGCGACGCCCGAGGCGTTGTCGTCCGCGCCGTTAAAGACCTTCCCGCCGCTCACGCCGAGGTGGTCGTAGTGCGCCGTCACGACGACGAAGCGCTCGGGGTGCGTGCGCCCCG
The DNA here is from genome assembly GCA_040509515.1 of Pyrinomonadaceae bacterium. Lineage (GTDB taxonomy): Bacteria > Acidobacteriota > Blastocatellia > Pyrinomonadales > Pyrinomonadaceae > QHXN01. The sequence continues at coordinate 13,507 of JBEVKV010000521.1, forward strand.
GCACGTAGCCGACCAGATTAACGCCGGACTTCGGCCCGCCGGCGCGCTCGGGCAGCTCGAACGTCTGCTCGAAGGACGCGCCGAGCGGCTTGAGCCCCGCGTCCGCGAAGCGCCGCGTGACGTAGGCGCGCGCCATCGCGCCGCCCGGCGTCCCCGTCCCGCGCCCCTCCATCGCGTCCGCCGAGAGCACGCGCACGTCCTCCAAAAGCCGCGCCGCGTCGAGCGTCTTCGACGCGGGCGGCGCGGGCGTCTTCGCGGCCTCGGCCGGCTTCTGCGTCTGCACGGGCATCGTCGCCCCGCACGAAGACAGCAGCGCTAACAGCAACAGAATCTTTCTCAACCTCTCACCCCTTAAAAGACAAAGCTTCGTCAACCGTGAGATGCAAAAGTCGGCGGCGGCGCACACAGCCAGTCCGAGGTCAGGCGTTCGATGGCAAGCTCCTTGTGCTTGGCCTCGACCTCGATCCATGGGACGCGCCGGTAGGCGGCGGGCATCGTCTCGACGAGGTCGCTGTGGTGCCGGTCGCGGAACGACGTGCGGCCGTTCGAGATGTGGACGAGTTGCCACTCCGGGTTGGCCCACGTCCCGCGCGCGGCCTCGACCATCTCGGCGACGCTCGGGTGGTCGTAAGAGTCGAGCCCCTCGTGCACGACGTGGTGGTGCGCGTCGAAGACCATCGGCACGCCCGCGCGCCGGCACACGTCGAGAATCTCCGCGGCCGAGTAGATGTACTCGTCGTTCTCGAACGCGATGCGCGTGCGCACCGCCTCGGGCAGCAGCCCGATCTGTTCGACTAGACGGTCGCTCCGGTCGCCCTTCCCGCCGTGAATCTCGACGAGCGCCCACGGCGAGCGCGGCAGGCCGAGCAAGTCCATCACGCGCGCGTGCGATTCGAGAATCTTGACGCTGTTGGCGATTGTCTGCGGCGAGTCGGAGCTGAGCACGACGAACTGGTCGGGGTGCAGGACGAGCCTGATTCCGAGTTCGCCGGCGCGCGCGCCCGTCGCTTCCAAATTCCCCCTGAACTCTTCGAGCACGTCCGCGCCGGCCTCGTCGTCGGCGAAGGGGAAGAGCGCCGAGGTCATGCGGTAGAGGCTGAGGCCGCGCGCCGCGCAGAAGTCGAGCGCCGCGTTCAGCCGCGCGAGGTTCGCCGCGTAGAGGTCGCGCAGCATGCGCTTCTGTTCGTCCGCGGGGAACTGTAACAGACGCTTGCGCGTGACGGTCTTATACCTCACCTCGTCCGAGTGCGTGATGCAGACGAGCCCGAGCCGCGGGCCCGTTTCCTTCTCAGTTTTTGGATTCATCGTGTCAAATACGCGCCGCCGGAAACGGTCGGATTTTAGACGCGGCCTCTGTCCCCGCCGTGTCGAAAAGTTAAAATTTATCCCCGAAACGTTCATCGCGGCGTCCCCATTTCGCGTGCGTCGCGAAACAGGGTATCATTGGCGGTTCGCCCCATCTCCCGATAGTCCACAGTGGGCGGCGCCGTGTATTTCAGACTATGAATCATGAAGCAATCATCGTCCGCGGGGCGCGCGTCAACAACCTGAAGAACGTCTCGTTCCACATCCCCGTCGAGAAGCTGACGGTCGTCACGGGCGTCTCCGGCTCGGGCAAGTCTTCGCTCGCCTTCGACACCATCTACGCCGAGGGGCAGCGCCGCTACGTCGAGTCGCTCTCGGCCTACGCCCGCCAGTTCCTCGAACGGATGGACAAGCCCGACGTGGACGAGGTGCTCGGCATCCCGCCGGCCATCGCCATCCGCCAGAAGAACTCGACGCGCAACCCGCGCTCGACCGTCGGCACGCAGACCGAAGTCTACGACTACCTGCGTCTGCTCTACGCGCGCGTCGGCATCACCTACTGCCGCGTCTGCGGGCGCGAGGTGCGCAAGGACTCGCCCGAGTCGGCCGCGCACGAGGTTCTGGAAGCCCTGCCCGAAGGCACGCGCTTCTACGTCCTCTTCCCCGCCGAGGCGGGCTTGCGCGCAGAGGAGACCGGTCAGGCCAAGTCGGCGTCGAAGGCGAAGAAGAAGCCCGCCAAACAGCCCGCGTCCGCGACGCCCGACCGCCGGACGGTGACGGCGCATGTGATGAGCCTGATGCAGCGCGGCTTCACGCGGCTGCTGGCGGGCGGCGAGACTTTGGAGCTGCGCTCGCCCGACGACTACACGCGCCCCGACTTCGAGGACGTTTACGTCCTCGTCGACCGCCTCGTCGCGCGCGCGGACGTGCGCGAGCGTCTGGTCGACTCCTTCGAGACCTGCTTCATCGAAGGGCACGGGCAGGCGCACGTCCGCACGGCCGAGAAGTCCGAAGAGGGGCCGCGCACCTTCAAGTTCAACGAGCGCTTCGAGTGCAAGTACGACGGCACGGTCTACGCGCAGCCCGAGCCGCGCCTCTTCAGCTTCAACAATCCTTTCGGCGCGTGCCCGACCTGTCAGGGCTTCGGCAACACCATCGGGCTCGACACAGACCTCGTCATCCCCAACCCCGCGCTCTCGCTCGCCGAAGGCGCGGTGGAGCCGTGGACGAAGCCGCAGTACGAGTGGGCGCGCACCGAGCTGAAACGCTTCTGCCGGCAGGAGAAGATTCCGTTCGACGTTCCGTTTCAGGAGTTGACGAAGCCGCAGCAGCGCGCCGTCATCGACGGGCGCGGCGGCTTCAGCGGCGTGCGCGGCTTCTTCGAGTGGCTGGAGACGAAGAAGTACAAGCTGCACGTCCGCGTCTTCCTCGCCAAGTACCGCGGCTACACGCTCTGCCCCGACTGCGGCGGCGGGCGTCTGCGTCAGGAGGCGCGCGACGTGAAAGTCGGCGGCCGCACGCTCCCCGAGGTCAGCTCGCTCGCCATCAAGGACGCGGCCGTCTTCTTCGACTCGCTTGAGCTTTCGCCCGAGCAGTCGGCCATCGCCGACAAGGTTCTCTTTGAAGTCCGCCGCCGGCTGAAGTTTCTCGTCGACGTGGGGCTCGACTACCTGACGCTCGACCGCCTCGCCTCGACGCTCTCGGGCGGCGAGTCGCAGCGCATACAGCTCGCCACCAACCTCGGCTCGTCGCTCGTCGGCGCGCTCTACGTCTTGGACGAGCCTTCCATCGGCCTGCACCCGCGCGACTCCGAGCGGCTCATCAAGCTTTTGCACAACCTGCGCGACATCGGCAACACCGTCCTCGTCGTCGAGCACGACGAGGAGATGATGCGCGCCGCCGACCACATCCTCGACATCGGCCCGGCGGCCGGCGAGCTGGGCGGCAAGGTCATCTACGAGGGCGACTTCGAGGGGCTGCTTAAATCCGGCGCGACGCTGACGGGCAAGTACCTGCGCGGCGAGGTCGAGATAAAGGAGCCGAAGCAGCGCCGCCCCGCGAAGAAGAAGAAGCTCGCCGTGCGCGGCGCGTCCGAGCACAACCTGAAAGACGTTGACGTTGACATCCCGCTTGAGATGTTCGTCTGCGTGACGGGCGTCTCGGGCTCGGGCAAATCGACGCTCGTCCACGATGTCGTCTACGCCGGACTGAAGAAGCAGCGCGGCGAGTGGCAGGGGCAGGTCGGCAGCTTCCGCGAGCTTTCCGGCGGCCAGCACGTAGACGACGTGGTGCTCGTCGACCAGTCGCCCATCGGGCGCACGCCGCGCTCGAACCCTGTGACGTACATCAAGGTCTACGACGCCATCCGCGAGGTCTTCTCGCAGACGCGCGACGCGCAGGGCAAGGGCTTAGACCCCTCGCACTTCTCCTTCAACGTCCCCGGCGGGCGCTGCGACGTGTGCGAGGGCGACGGCACCGTGACCGTCGAGATGCAGTTCCTCGCCGACGTGGAGCTGGTCTGCGAGGAGTGCAAGGGCACGCGCTTCAAGCCGCAGGTTCTGGACGTGCGCTATCGCGGCAAGAACATCAACGACGTGCTGAGCATGACCGTCCGCGAGGCGATGAACTTCTTCCGCGACACGGCGCGCATCGCCAACCGCCTGCGCGTGCTCGACGACGTGGGCCTCGGCTACCTGCGGCTCGGCCAGTCGGCGACGACGCTTTCGGGCGGCGAGGCGCAGCGCGTCAAGCTCGCCTCTTACCTCTCCAAGCGGACGGGCGCGAAGACGCTCTACATCTTCGACGAGCCGACGACCGGCCTGCACTTCGAGGACATCAACAAGCTGCTCGCGGCCTTCCGCACGCTGGTCGAGGCGGGCGGCTCGCTGCTCGTCATCGAGCACAACTTGGACGTGATCAAGACGGCCGACCACCTCATCGACCTCGGCCCCGAAGGCGGCGACGCCGGCGGCCGCCTCGTCGCCACCGGCACCCCCGAAGCGGTCATGCGCTCGCCCGACTCGCACACCGGCCGCTTCCTCGCCGCGCACCTCGCGCGCGCCAACGGCCACCGCAAGACCGCCGAATAAACAGGTCAGAACCGCCCGCTACCGCGGGCGGTTCTGACGTAAACCTTACCCGCCGCCGCGTCGTATTGAACTCTGCATTACCGCGCCGTCGACCGCGAAACCGCACGCGTCCACAATCATGTCCGAAGGGAGAAAATTTCGTATGCAGAGAAGGCTGAGGGCCGCGCTCTTCATCTGTCTGGTTCTCTTCCCCGCGCTGCCCGCACTCGCGCAACAGACCGCGAAGCCGTCCGCCGGCACCGCGAACTCTTACCGCAGGGCGTACGAGACGGTCGAGGCGGGTCTCAAGGCTTTCGGCAGCGCCGAAGCACTGCGCGCGGCCTCGGACGTGTGGGTCAAGGTGTCCGGCTCGACGTGGGCGCGCAACCAGAGTCTGAAGGTCACACAGCCCTGGGACAAGATGACGCGCGACGAGACGCTCTTCGCCGACGTGCGCCGCCAGCGCTTCATCTTCGAGAACCGCGACCCGCTGCCCGGCGGCTTCGTCTTCGGCGGCCGGAACGTCATCAGCGGCGGGCAGGTCTTCTTCGTCAACGACACCGACCGCACCGTCCAGACCATCAACCCGTCGAACATCCCCAACGGCGTCTTCAACTTCGTCCGCCGCCTCCCGCACCTCCTCGTCGCGCACGCGCTCGAACAGCGCACGCCGACGCTGCGCTACGCGGGCGAGGAGAACTTCGACGGCCGCGCGCACCGCGTCGTCTCCTTCGCCGCCGCCAACGGCGCGACAGCCAACCTCTTCTTCGACGCGAAGACCAACCTCCTCTCGAAGTACGAGCAGATGGTCACCGACTCCGTGGACGGCGACGTGGTGCAGGAGACCATCTTCGACGGCTACCGCGCCATCGAAGGCGTCATGGTTCCCACCCGCAGGCAGACGCGCCGCGGCGGCGACCTCATCGAAGACGTGACTTACGCCGAGGTGCGCTTCAACACGAAGCCGGCCGACACGGCCTTCGCCAAGCCCGAGGGCTTTGAGGAGCTGCCCTTCCCCGCGCCGCCGACCCCGATTCGGGAGACAAAGCTCGCCGAGGGCGTCTACCTCTTCGAGAGCGTCGCCAACGCGCTCGTCGTCGAGTTCGACACTTACGTCCTCGTCGTCGAGCCCAACGTCGGCGGACGCGGGCCCAAGCCGACCATCAACAAGGCGCGCGAGATGTTCCCCGCAAAGCCCGTCAGGTACGTCGTCGTCACGCACTACCACGACGACCACTCGGGCGGCCTGCGCAGCTACATCGCGGGCGACGTGACGGTCGTCACCACGCCCTCCAACCAAAAGTTCTTCGAGCGGACGGCCTCTTCCACGTTCACGCTCACGCCCGACGACCAGACGCGCGCGCCGCGCCCCGTTCGGTTCGAGTTCGTGACCGGCGGCAAACGCGTCTTCACCGACGGCAGGCAGACGCTCGAAGTCATAGACATCGGCCCCGGCCCGCACGCCGCGGAAATGCTCGTCGCCTACCTCCCCAAAGAGAAGCTCATCTTTCAGGGCGACCTCGTCAACCTCCCCAACTCCGGCAAGTACATGCCCTCGACCGTCAACGACACCACGCTCCACTTCTTCGACTGGCTCACGAAACAGGGGCTCGACGTGCAATGCATCGCCGCCGTCCACGGCCCCCCCACCACCCTCGAAGACCTCCGCGCGGCGGTTGAGAAGAAACGCGCCGGGCGTTAATCTCAAGGCATGAGTCTGAAGGAACGAATCACGAGCGACATGACGGCGGCGATGAAGGACAGGTCGGCCGCGCGGCTTTCGACTTTGCGGATGGTGAAGGCGGCGGTGCAGAACCGCGAGATCGAGAAGGGCGGCGAGCTGTCGGACGAGGAGATGACGAAGGCTTTGCAGTCGCTCGTCAAGCAGCGGCGCGACTCGGTCGAGCAGTACGAGAAGGCCGGGCGTGCGGAGTTGGCCGAGAAGGAGCGGGCCGAGATCGCGGTCATCGAGGAGTACCTGCCGCGCGCCGCGTCGCCCGAAGAGATAGAGAGCGCGGTGGCCGAGGCGATTGCCGAGACCGGCGCGTCCTCTATGAAGGAGATGGGCGCGGTGATGAAGGCCGCGCAGGCACGCCTCGCCGGGCGCAACGCCGACGGCCGCGCGGTCAGCGAGGCGGTCAAACGCAAACTCGGGTAAACGGCCGGGGGAAGAATCGAGGGGTTAAAATCCGCCCCGGCGGCGCTTCAGATTGCCGCCCGCGGGCCGGCGGGGAAACGCCTCTTTCGGCCTCACTTTCCTCCCTTTTGCAAGGCATTTGCGCCCGCCCCCTTCGCCGTCTTCCCGACCCGCTTTTCCCCCTACTTTGCCGGGTTGCCACGCGCGCGAGCTTCCCGTATAATCCGCCTCTTGCTCGGAAGCGCGGCGGCGTTGCCTAGTGGGTTTTGGCCCACTTTTTCTTTTGGGCTAAGGGCTTTGAAAAGGGGGCTGCGGGGCGTTGGACGGAGAGGTTTCAGTCGAGTCGCGCGTGCGTGAGATTACGCGCCGTGTCGCAGAGGAGCGGGGACTCGAACTCGTCCACGTCGAATTCGCCGGGGGGCCGCGCTCGCCCGTCGTCCGCATCTTCATCGACAAGCCGGGCGGCGTTACCCACGCCGACTGCTCCGCGGTGAGCACGCACGTCGGCACCGTGCTCGACGTGGAAGACTTCATCCCGGGCACGTACACCCTCGAAGTCTCCTCGCCGGGTCTGGAGCGCGGGCTCTACGTGCCGGGCGACTACGAGCGGTTCGCCGGGAAGATGGCGAAGATGAAGACGCGCGGCGCCATCGGCGGTCAGCGCAACTTCCGGGGCCGCATCGTCGGAGTCGAGGGCGAGGACGTGCTCTTCGACGACAAGACTTCCGGGCGCGTCCGCGCCCCCTTCTCCGAGATCGTCAAGGCGAATCTGGAGATAGACGTCGAGGAGGAGTTCCGGCTCGCGGAGGAACGAGAGCGCGCCGCGAAAAGCGGCGCCGACGACAACTGAATAACAACTGAATAGCCGGTGACGCCGCCGCGCGCGGAACTAAAGCGAGGGCGGGGCGACCGGAGCCGAAGACGAAAAAGTTTATGAGCGCATCCATCGGGCAAAGCATTGACGCCGTCTGCAAGGAGCACGGCATAGAGCGCGACCTCGTGATCGAGGCGGTGAAGGAGGCCGTGAAGGCCGCCGCGCGCAAGCAGTTCAAGTCGGGCGAGGAGATTCAGGTCGAGTGGACGCCCGAGACGGGGCTCGAAATCTTCGCCTCGAAGGTCGTCGTCGAGGAGGTCGAGAACCCGGGCCGCGAGCTTTCGCTCGACGAGGCGAAGGAACTCGCGGGCGACGAGGTCGAGGTCGGCGACGAGTTGCAACTGCCGATGCCGATGGAGGACATGGGGCGCATCGCCGCGCAGACCGCCAAGCAGATTCTCTTCCAGAAGGTGCGCGACGCCGTCCGCAACAACGTCTACGAGCAGTACATCGACAAGGTCGGCGACCTCGTCAACGGCTACGTCAAGCGCTTCGAGCGCGGCGACATCATCGTCGACCTCGGCACGGTCGAATCCGTCCTGCCGCGCAACCAGCAGTCGCGCGGCGAGCAGTGGAATCAGGGCGAGAGAATCCGCGTCGTCATCGACGACGTGTCGAAAGAGTCGAAGGGGCCGCAGGTCGTCACCTCGCGCACTTCTCCCGAACTCCTCAAGCGCCTCTTCGAGATGGAGGTGCCCGAGATTTACGACGGCACGGTCGTCATCAAGTCGGCCGTCCGCGAGCCGGGGGAGCGCGCCAAGATCGCCGTCGCCTCGACCGAGCGCGACGTAGACCCCGTGGGCGCGTGCGTCGGCATGAAGGGCTCGCGCGTGCAGGCCATCATCAGGGAGCTGCGCGGCGAGAAGATCGACATCATCGAGTGGTCGGACGAGCCCTCGGTCTTCGCCGCCAACGCGTTGTCGCCCGCGAAGGTCAATCAGGTTCGCATCACCGACATCGAGCACCGCCAGATGGAGGTCATCGTCAACGAAGACCAGCTCTCTCTGGCCATCGGCAAGCGCGGGCAGAACGTCCGGCTCGCCACCAAGCTCGTCGGCTGGAACATCGACATCCGCAGCGAGGAAGAGTTGAAGCGCGAGGTCGCCGCGCAGATGGGCGCGATGATCGCCTCGGGCGAGTCCGTGCCGCTTGAGCGGTTGCAGGGGATGAACCCGGCGATGGTCTCGACGCTCGCAGACCACGGCGTCGGCGACATCGAGGCGCTGGCCAACGCGACCGTGGACGACATCGCGGAGTACCTCGACGTGAGTATCGATCAGGCCGAGGCGCTCATCGGCGCGGCCGCGGCTGTCGTCGAGAGCGCGCGCGTCTCCGCCGAGGCCGAAGCCGCGGAAGGTGAAGGCGGCGAAGAGACGCCCGCCGAAGCTTCCGCCGAGGGCGAGTCTGCATCAGAAGGTGTTACCGAACCGGAGGGCGGCGTGTACGAAGAGTCGGGAGAGGGTCGCTCGGTCGTGCAGCACGCGGCGTCGGTCGAGGCCGACCCCGACGCGGGCGACCGCGAGGTCGAGCCTTCGGAAGCGATGATCGCCGAAGGGTACGACGAGGCGGCGCGCACCCGCCCGCCGTTCCTCGCCGAAGACCTCTCGGCCGGAAACATCCTCGCCAGCGAGTCGGCCGACCCCGTCGCCATGACCGAAGTCGAGCAGATGTCAGCCGACGAACTCATCCTTCAGGGCGCGGGTCGCGACCTGCGCCCCGACACGATCACGCCCGCGCCCGACATCTTCGCGACCGAGGCCGCCGTCATCCAGAACACCGGCGCCTTCGTCGAGGAGGAGCGCCCCTCGACGCTCGACGCCGAAGGTCAGGGCGTCCCCGCCGGGACGGTGCAGATGTCGGACGAAGAGTATGAGGATTCGCCCATCTCGCCGCGCGGAGACTTCGCCACGGAAGCCTCCGCGCCCGAGGTTCAAACGTCTTCGGAGCCGGCCGCCCCCTCGGAGGGCGAGCCCGCCCCGGTTGAAAACGTAGCTGACGACGAGGCCGAAGATGCTTCTGGCAACGTCGAATAGCTTTAGTGACGCAGCCGCGCGCCCCTCGGAAATGGGGGCGCGCGACTGCTGCCCGCCTTAAGTCCCTTCTCGGCCCCGAAGCGCCGCGCGCTCGAACCGGGAAGAGGTCAGGAGGCGTTCTTGACACTTAACCCGTGAAGCGCGCGACGCCGTTTTACCAGAAGCGTCGAAGAAGGAGTGCATGTCAGCAGCCCACACTTCAAAGATCAGGATTTACGACCTCGCCAAAGAGCTGAAGATGGAGTCGAAGCGCCTCATCGAAGAGGTGCGCCGCGAGGGCGTTGACGTTTCCGTCCCTTCCAACACCATCTCCAAAGAGCTGGCCGAGAAGATCCGCAACAAGTACTTCCCCAAGAAAGAGCCGACCGTCCAGCGCAGCATCCGCGTCGTCAAGAAGGCGAAGCCCTCCGACGCCGAAGTTGACGCCGCGTACGCGGCCGAGCCCGCCGAGGCCCCCGTGCCCGAGGTCTACGCCGCCCCGCCCCCGCCCGAGGCGGAGCCCGGCGGGCCGCCCGCCGAGCACCTGCCCGCCGGCGACGGCGCGGGCGGCGGCGTGCGCCCGCTCGCCCCGCGCATCATGCGCCCGCGCCCGGCGGCCACGCGCGCCGAGCCCCCGGCCGTCGTCGCAGGCACGCAGGCCGGAGCCGCGCCCGCAGTCGCGCCCGAAGAAGAAGAAGACCGCGCGCCGGCACCCGAACACATCACGCCCGAGCCACAGCCCGAAGCGGAAACGCCGGTCGAGGCCGAGCCCTACGTCCCAGTACAGGAGGCCGCCCCGGCGGCGACAGAACCCGACTTGATTGAAACACCACAACCGCAACAGCCCGCGGCGGCCGCACCGGCCCCCGGCAGACAGATCAGGACGTTGCGCCTGACCGCAGACGCGCTCAAGGCCGGCATCCAGCCCGGGCAGCGCGTCAACGTCCCCGTCGCACCGGCCGCGCCGGCGCAGGCCCCGCGCGGCGACCGAAGCGGGCGCGCCGCACGCGACGCACGCGGCGGACGCGGCGGGCGCGGTCACGAAACCGACGCCTCGCTCCACGGCACGCCCGGCGAGACCGCCACGCCGCAGACCACGTACATCCCGCCCGCGGACGCGCGCCGCCCCGGCGGACGCAGCGGGCGCGGCGGACGACCCGCCCCCGGCGGCCGACCCGGCGCGGGCGACCGGCGCGGGGGGCGCGGCTTCGAGCGCGACTTCGCCGCCGCTCCGAAGGCGCTCCGGCTCGAAGACCGCATCGCGCAGTCTTTGAACCCGGCGTCGGCCGCGGCCGGCGACCTCAAGCAGGTGCGGCTCGTCGAGGGCGCGACCATCAAGGAGTTCGCCGAGAAGACCGGCATCCGCCCGAAGGACATTCAGGCGCTCCTCCTGCAGCGCGGCGTCTTCGCCACGCTCAACCAGACGCTCGACAACGAGATGGCCAAGGAGTTGGGCCGCCGCTTCGGCTTCGACGTGCAGTTCCTCGGCTTCGAGGAGATGATTGCCGACGAGGAGTTGGAGCAGCTCATCGAGGCCGACGCCGACGACACGGAGGAGCCGCGCGCGCCCGTCGTCACCGTCATGGGTCACGTCGACCACGGCAAGACCTCTCTGCTCGACGCCATCCGCACCGCCAACGTCGCCAGCGGCGAGGCCGGCGGCATCACGCAGCACATCGGCGCGTACAGCGTGCAGGTGGCGAGCCCCGACGCGCCCGACCAGACGCGCCGCGTCGTCTTCCTCGACACGCCCGGCCACGAGGCGTTCACGCTGATGCGCGCCCGCGGCGCGAAGGCGACCGACGTGGTCGTGCTCGTCGTCGCCGCCGACGACGGCGTCATGCCGCAGACGATTGAAGCCATCGAGCACGCGCGCGCCGCGCATGTGCCCATCGTCGTCGCCATCAACAAGATCGACAAGCCCGACGCCAACCCCGACCGCGTCAGGCAGGAGCTGGCCGTGCAGGGTCTCCAGCCCATCGAGTGGGGCGGCGAGAACACGACCGAGATGGTACCCGTCTCCGCCAAGAAGCGCGAGAATCTGGACACGCTGCTCGAAACCATCCTGCTTACGGCCGACATCCTGAACCTGAAGGCGAGCCCGACGCGTCTGGCCGCGGGCGTCGTGCTCGAAGCCAAGCTCGACCGCGGGCGCGGCGCGGTCGCGACGGTGCTCGTCCAGCAGGGCACGCTCCGGGTCGGCGACCCGTTCATCGTTGGGCAAATCTTCGGCAAGGTGCGCGCGATGTACGACGACCGCGGCCAGCACATCGACGAGGCCGGGCCGGCGACGCCGGTCGAGGTGCTCGGCCTTCAGGGCGTGCCGCAGGCCGGCGAGACCTTCCAGGTCGTCTCCGACATCGTCAAGGCCCAGCAGACCTCGCACCACCGCCAGATGGTCGCGCGCCAGCAGACGCTCGCGCAGACCACCAAGCGCGGCATCGAGGCGCTCGGCGAGGCGCAGGTCAAGGAACTCCTGACCGTCGTCAAGGCCGACGTGCAGGGCTCGGTCGAGGTTCTGAAATCGACGCTCACCAAGCTCTCGACCGACACCGTCAAGGTGCGGGTCGTGCGCTCGGGCGTCGGCGCCATCACCGAGTCGGACGTGCTGCTCGCGGCGGCGTCGCAGACCGAGGCGGCCGGCCGCGCCGTCGTCGTCATCGGCTTCAACGTGCGGCCCGAGGTGCGCGCGGCGGAACTCGCCCGGCAGGAGCACGTCGACATCCGCCTCCACTCGATCATCTACAAGGTCGAGGAGGAGATACGCGCCGCGATGATCGGCATGCTCGACAAGATCGAGACCGAGAAGATTCTGGGCAAGGCTCTCGTGCTCACGACCTTCCGCGTCCCGAAGGCGGGCGTCGTCGCGGGCTGCCGCGTCGTCGACGGCGTCATCCGCCGCAACACGCGCGCCCGCCTCATCCGCGACGGCGTCGTCGCGTGGGAGGGCGGCATCGGCTCCCTGCGCCGCCTCAAGGACGACGTCTCCGAGGTGCGCGAGGGCTTCGAGTGCGGCATCGGGCTCGAAAACTTCAACGACATCAAGGACGGCGACCAGATCGAGTGCTACATCATCGAGCAGATCGCCGCCACCGAGCTTTAAGAACGTGAGCCGTGAACCGTAAAGCGTGACGAGATAAAAGCAGTTCTCACTTGTCACGCTTTACGGTTCACGGTTCACGGTTCACGGTTTTTATGAGACGGCCAGAGCAGTTAGCGGAAGTGATACGCGAGGAGGTCAGCCAGATCGTCGGCTTCGAGCTGGAAGACCCGCGCGTCGAGACGGTGACGGTGACGGACGTGCGCGTGACGGAGAACCTGCGCGACGCGACCGTCTACTTCACGGCCGAGGGGACGGACGCCGAGAAGGCCGGGGCGCTCAAGGCGCTGCACAAGGCCGCGCCCTACGTCCGCCGCCAGTTGGGCGTCGCGCTCAACCTCAAGTACACGCCCGAGCTGCACTTCGTCCGCGACACGGTCGAGGAGGCCGCCACGCGCGTCGAAGAGCTGCTCGCCGGCATCAGGCAGGAAGAACAGGCACGGCCCTCCCCCTCCCCAGACCAGGAAGGGGCCGGCAAAGAAGAAGAGGAGAAAGGCACGTAAACCGTAAACCGTAAACCGTGACGAGAAGGAGCTGTCTTTCACTCGTCACGGTTTACGGTTTACGGTTTACGCGTTGAATTGAAATGCTCAGTCAAGTAGTAGAACTGATCGAGTCGAAGCGCCGCTTCGCGATCACGTCGCACATCCGCCCCGACGGCGACAGCCTCGGCTCGTCGCTCGGCCTCTACTGGCTGCTGCGCGCCCTCGACAAGGAGGTCGAGGTCGTCATGCGCGACCCCGTCCCGCACGCCTACCAGAAGCTCCCCGGCACGGAGGCCGTGCGCGTCACGCCCCGCATCGACCGCCCGTACGACGCGGTCTTCGTCATCGAGTGCTCCGACATCACGCGCCCCGGGCTCGTCGATTTAGAGCGGCAGTTCGTCGTCAACATCGACCACCACTCGACGACCGCGCTCTTCGGCGACATCAACTGGATCGACTCGACGGCCTCGGCCGTCGGCGAGATGATCTACAACCTCTGCAAGGCGCTCGGCGTCCGCGTCACGCGCGAGATCGCCGAGTGCGTCTACACCGCGCTCATCACGGACACGGGCAGCTTTCACTACTCGAACACCTCGGAGCGCACCTTCAAGGTCGCGTCGGAGCTCGTCCGCGCGGGCGTCAAGCCGGCCAAAGTCTCGCAGGCGGTCTTCGCCAACTACCCGTGGAGCAAGATCGAGCTGCTGAGCGAGGTGCTCTCGACCGTCAAGCGCGACGCGTCGGGGCGCGTCGCGTGGCTGGTGCAGACTCTGGAGATGCAGGAGCGCGCGGCGGCGACCGACGAGGACGGCGACGGCTTCGTCAACTACCCGATGAGCTGCGGCGACGTCGAGGCGTGCGCCTTCTTCAAGGAGACCGCGCCGGGGCTCTACCGCGTCAGCCTTCGCTCGAAGTGCGACGTCAACGTCGCGCGCATCGCCGAGCGCTTCGGCGGCGGCGGCCACCGCAACGCGGCCGGCTGCACCTTCAACGGCTCGTGGGAGGAGGCCGAGCGCGACGTGGTCGGGCACCTCGTCTACGCCGTCGAGCACCGCGGCGAGAACGGCACGGGGCCGCTCCCGCCGCAGCAGGAGATTCTCGCCGCCGCCGAGTCGCGCAAGGCCGAGCGCGACGCGCGACCCTGAAGGATTTGAAATTTCAGATTTCAAATTTCAAATCCTAATGTGTTAACCTTCGCGGCTGAAAGCCCCCGAAGCAACACCACACCGAAGCGGCGCTGCGCCCGAGCTAGAAGGCATGTCTTGGTTTCGTAAAAAGAACCAGCGGATCGAGTCCGTCCCGGCCGAGGAGCGGCGCGTCAAGACCGAGGGCGTCTTCGAGAAGTGCCCCGGCTGCGAGGCCGCGCTCTACCGCGCCGACCTCGAAACCTCGCACCACGTCTGCGCGCACTGCGGCCACCACTTCCGCATCGGCGCGCGCCAGCGCCTCGCGCTCCTCTACGACGAGGGCAAGTACGAGGAGCTTGACGCCGAAGTCATCTCGACCGACCCGCTCGACTTCGTAGACACCAAGCCGTACCGCGAGCGGCTCGAACAGGCACGCCGCAAGACGGGGCTGCCCGAGGCCGTCATCAACGCGCGCGGCCGGCTCGGCGGCCACCCCGTGCTGATGGCCGCGATGGACTTTCAGTTCCTCGGCGGCTCGATGGGCTGCGCCGTGGGCGAGAAGATAACGCGGCTGGTCGAGCGCGCGGTCGAGGAGCGCGCGGCCGTCGTCATCGTCAGCCAGTCGGGCGGCGCGCGCATGCAGGAGGGCACGTTCAGCCTGATGCAGATGGCGAAAATCTCCGCCGCGCTCGCGCTGCTCTCGGAGTCGCGGCTCCCGTTCATCTCGGTGATGACCGACCCGACGACCGGCGGCGTGACCGCCAGTTTCGCCATGCTCGGCGACCTCAACATCGCCGAGCCGAAGGCGCTCATCGGCTTCGCCGGCCCGCGCGTCATCGAGCAGACCATCCGCCAGAAGCTCCCCGAGAACTTCCAGACCGCCGAGTTCCTCTTAGACCACGGCATGCTCGACGCCGTCGTCGACCGCCGCCAGATGCGCGACTGGATCAAGAGCGCGCTCGACTTCACCTACAACCCCGAAGGCCGGCTCAAGCCCTTCAAGGCCGAGCCCGCGTCCGCCAACGGCGACCGCACCGCGTCCGCCGAGCGCGCGCTCAAGCCCGAAGTCAAGACCGAAGTTTAGAGGCGGGCCGGGCCGGAACCGACCCGCTCGCCAACGCCCGCGGTTCTGCTAAACTCCGCCCGTGAACTTCGACGAGTCGGTCAGCTACCTCTTCGGCCTCGGCCACGAAACGCTCGCCATCAAGCTCGGGCTTGGGAACGTGACGCGCCTGCTCGAACGGCTCGGCCGCCCGCACGCCTCCTTCCCTTCCGTCCAGATCGCCGGCACGAACGGCAAAGGCTCGACGGCCGCGATGCTCGAAAGCATCACGCGCGCCGCGGGACTCCGCGCGGGGCTCTACACCTCGCCGCACCTCGTCTCGGTCACGGAGCGCGTGCGCGTAGACGGGTGCCGTGTCGCGCGCGAATGGTTCGCGCACCAGGCGACGCTCGTGCGCGCTGCGGCGGAAGAGGTCGAGCGCGAGTCGGGCGCGCTGCCGACCTTCTTCGAGCAGATGACGGGCGTCGCGCTCCACGCGTTCGCAGACGCGCGGGTTCGTCTGGCAATCCTCGAAACCGGGCTCGGCGGACGCCTCGACGCGACCACCGCCGCCGGCGCGCGTTGGGTCGCCGTGACGCCGGTCGCGCTCGACCATCAGGAATATCTGGGCTCGACGCTCGCCGAGATAGCCGCCGAGAAGGCCGCCATCATCCGCCCCGGCGTCCGCTCGGCGGTCGTCGCGCCGCAGGAGCCCGAGGCGTTGGAAGTCATCCTCGCGCGCTGCCGCGAGTGCGGCGTCGAACCGCGCTTCGCGACCGATGACGTTGAGGTGGAAGAGGTCGGCGCGGACGGACGGCTGCGCGCGACCTTCCGCACCGCGCGCGACACTTACGCGGGCGTGCGCCTCGCGTTGCGCGGCCGGCATCAGTTGACCAACGCCGCGGCGGCCATAGCTCTCGCCGAGTGTCTGGACGAGAGCGGCTTCGATCTCTCGCACGAGTCCGTCGTCGAAGGCTTGGAGACGGCCGAGCACGCCGGCCGCCTTGAGCTTCAGACGTACGGCGGACACCGTCTGCTCTTCGACGGCGCGCACAACGCGGCGGGCGCGCGCGCGCTGCGCGACTACCTCGAAGAGTTCGCGGGCGGCCCCGTCACGCTCGTCTTCGGCGCGATGCGCGACAAGCAGCTCGCGGAGATGGGGCGCGTCCTCTTCCCGGCCGCGCGCCACCTCGTCCTGACCGAACCGAAAAGCCCGCGCGCGGCGACCGTTCAGGAACTTCTCCGCGCCGTGCCCGTCCCGCCCTCTTCGAGTACAATCGCGCTCGCGCCGTCGAGCCGCGACGCGCTCGCCGTCGCGCGGACGCACACCGAAGCCGGCGGCCTCGTCTGCGTCTCCGGCTCGCTCTACCTCGTCGGCGAGGTCAAGGGCCTTCTCGAAGAAGGCGGCGGCTGAACCTTTCAAACAGGGGCTTAAGAGTCTAATCACGCATGAGTGACAGTTCGGAGTCGAAACGTCTGTGGCGGGCGGCGCTCATCGTCGCGGGCGTCGGCCTGCTCGTCCTCGCGCCGCTGAGTTGGCTGGCGCTGCGCATGTGGGACGATACCGTCCGACGGCGCGTCGTCGCCGCCAACGAGTCTTCGGCGCTCGGGTCGCTCGAAGCCGTTCAGGCCGCCGAGCAGCTCTACTACGAGACCTACGGCCGCTACGGGACGTTTCAGGAGATGGCCGACGCGGGCATCCTCCAGACCGACCTGAACGGCGACCCGCCCGTCGGCCACGGCTACGCCTTCACGCTCAGGGTTCGCCCGAAGACCGAGACCGAAGCGGCCGGCTACAGCGTCAACGCCGACCCCGTCCGCGCCGGCGGACGCGACGCCACGGGGCGGCGACACTTCTACATCGGCTCCGACGTGACGGGCGTCCGCTTCAACGAGACGCGCCCCGCGACCAAAGACGACAAGCTGCGCCCGACCATGCGCGACTACTGATTATGAAAAAGCTGCCCGAGGTTCTGTCGAGCGAAGAGGTGTACGCCGGGCGGCTCGTCCGCGTGGCGCGCGACACCGTGCGCGAGGGCGACAAGACTTACGTCCGCGAGGTGGTCGGGCACCCGGGCGGGGCGGCGGCCGTCCCGGTCTTCGAGGACGGGTCGGTCGCGTTCGTCAGCCAGTACAGGCACCCGACACGGCGCTACGTGTTGGAGATACCGGCGGGCAAGCTCGACCCGGGCGAGCGCCCCGCCGAGACGGCCGCGCGTGAGATGGAAGAGGAGTTGGGCATCGTCCCCGGCCGCCTCGAACAGCTCTCGGAGTTCTACACCACGCCGGGCTTCTGCGCCGAGCGCCTGTGGGTCTTCCTCGCCACGGAACTGCGCGAGACGGCGCTACGCCGCGAGGAGGACGAGATCATCGAGGTCGTCCGCCTCCCCCTCACGCGCGCGCTTGAGATGGTCGCCTCCGGCGAGATAGACGATGCCAAGACCATCATCGGCCTCCTGCTCGCCGCCCGCCGCCTCGGCGTCGAACAATCGGGCGGCTAACCTTTTAAGAACGTGACGCTTTAAGAACGTGGCGCAGCGAACCCCGACAGCGGAAGTCGAGACGGCCGAAGACTCTCGGCGCACGCCGCCGCCGCTCGCGCCGACCTTGCTGAATTACGCGCACTCGTCGGTCGCGTGGCCGCTGGTCGCGCTCTACACGGTTGTGATGGCGACGCTGTCGCTGGCCTGCTCGCCCTTCGACCCGCGCGGGCGCGTGCAGCACTGGTGCGCGAGCACATGGAGCCGGATGATCGCGCGGACGGCGCTCCTCGACGTGCGCGTCCGCGGCGCGGAGCACCTGCGCGCGGGACAGTCTTACGTCTTCCTCTCGACGCACCAGAGCTGGATGGACATCCCCGTGATGCTCGGCTACCTGCCGGCGCAGCTCCGCATCGCCGCCAAACGCGAGGTCTTCCTAATTCCCTTCCTCGGCTGGCACATGACGCGCGCCGGCCACATCCCCATCAACCGCGGCTCGACGGCCGAGTCAATCGAAAGCCTGCGCCGCGCGGCGCGCCTGCTCGGCGGCGGCGTCTCGGCCTTCCTCTTCCCCGAAGGCACGCGCACGCGCGACGGCTCGCTCCAGCCGCTCAAGAAGGGCGGCTTCCGGCTCGCGCTGGAGTCGGGGCTTGCGGTCGTCCCCGTCACCATCAAGGGGACGCGCCGTGCGATGCCGCGCGGCTCGATGGTGCTGAGGGCCGGCCCCGTCGAGATGTACATCGACCCGCCCGTCCCGACCGACGGCCTCGCCGACGAAGACCTCCCCGTCCTCATGCAACGCGTGCGCACCGCCATGCTCGAACATTTCGAGGAGTGATGGGTGATAAGTGATAAGAAGCAGTCTCATAAATACCCCATAAGGTTTAGAGGCTGCGTATTTCTCAGGAAACTCGAAGCAGCCGCCCCATCTGGGGTATTTATGAGACTGCTTCAAGAGAAGACAAGGCCCGCCGCTCTTTCTCATCACTTGTCACTCATCACTTATCACTTCCCCTGTTGACCCTCGCGCGTCGCATCTCTTACACTCGGTTGCGTGGCCACGCCTCCGATTCAATTTCCAAACGACAGCACGGACGAGTTGACGCGCGGGCCGCAGCCGGGGCATCTTCCCGAAGACGTGCCCGCGCCCGCGCCGGACGCAGGGATCGACCCGGACAACCCGCCGTGGGGGTTGCTGGAGGCGACGGGGCTGCTCATCGTCAGCATCGTCCTGATGCTCCTGACGTACGTGGTCTTCATCATCCCGTACGCCGTCTACAGAAACGTCGGGCTCGTCGGGTTCGCCGAGTTCGCGACCAAAGACCCGGGCGCGCTCCTCGTCAACGTGCTCTCGATTCTGCCGGCGCACCTCATCACGCTCGGGCTGGCGTGGGTGATTGTGACGCGCGCGGGCAAGCTCCCCTTCCTGCGCACGCTCGGATGGGAGTGGCGCAGGGGTTTCACCTTCTGGCGCAGCGTCCTTCTGGCCATCCTCCTGCTTCTGGTCGGCATCGGCATCGCGAAGGTCACAGGCCCCGCCGACAACGCGCTCGAACAGCTCATCCGCAGCTCGCGCGCGGCGTCGCTCGCCATCGCCTTTGTCGCGACGCTCACCGCGCCGCTCGTCGAGGAGATAGTCTTCCGGGGCGTCCTCTACTCCGCGCTCCGGCGGCTGGCCGGGACGGCGGGCGCGGTCGCCTGCGTCGTCTTCATCTTCACCGCCATCCACGCCCCGCAGTACTGGCCGAGCGGGGGCGTCATCGCCACCATCTTCATCCTCAGCCTCTCGCTCACGCTCATCCGCGCGTACACGGGGCGGCTCCTGCCCTGCTTCATCGTCCACCTCGTCTTCAACGCAATCCAGGCCACCTTCATGGTGCTCGACCCGTACCTCAGACGTTTCTCGCCCGAGGAGACGGCGCCCGCGCCGGGGCTCCTCGTCGAATTCATCACCAGACTCTTCGGCGGCTGACTCTTCCCGCATGGCTTACGAGGTCGTAGTCGTCGGCGGCGGCATCGGCGGGCTGACGGCGGCGGCGCTGCTGGCCGCGCGCGGCGTCTCGGTCTGCCTGCTCGAACGCGCGAGCCGGGTCGGCGGTTGCGTCGCGAACTTCGAGCACCTCGGCCACGACTTCGAGACGGGCGCGGGGCTCTACGCGCGCTGGCAGCCCGGCGACCTGCACGAGCGAGTCTTCGCGGAGCTGCCCGTCGAGCCGCCCGAGGCGCGTGAGGTCTCGCCGGCCTACACCGTGCGCCTGCCCGGCGGGCGGGACGTGCGCGTCTGCGGCCCGGCCGAGCAGTTTTACGAGTCTTTGCGCGAGGCGTTCCCGGAGTGCGCCGCGGCGGCCGTCCGTTTCTACCGCGAGGCGTCCGAGGTCGCGGAGGCGCTCCGACGCGCCGCCCGGCGCGCGCCCGCGCTCGCCGAAGCCTCAAGGCTCGGGCTTCTCAAACTCGCGGCCGCCGAGCCGCGCCTCGCGCCGCGCATCCTCGCCGCGCGCGCCGACCCGGCGGCGAAACACCTCGAAGGCACCTCCGCGCGCTTCCGACATTTCATAGACGCGCAGCTTCAGCTCTACGCGCAGACGCCTTCGGACTCGTGCGCGTACCTCTACGCGGCGGTCGCGCTCACGGAGCCGCTGCGCGGGATGCACGCGCTCCGAGGCGGCGGCCGGTCGCTCGCCGACGCGCTCGCCGGGTCGATAAAGAAGAGCGGCGGGACGGTGCGTCTCGACACGACCGCCCTCAAACTCGCCTTCGACGGCGGAGGGCGCGCGGGCGGCGTCACGCTTTTGAGCGGCGAGACAATCGGGGCCACGCGCGCCGTCGTCAGCGACCTCACGGTCTGGGACACCTACGGCAAGCTCGTCGGCTCCGACCACACGCCCGCAGACTTGCGCGCGCGGCTCAAGCGGTTGAAGGGCTGGGGCGCTTACCAGATTTTCGTGAGCTTAGAGGAGGACGCGGCGCGACGACTTCCCTCCGACAAAGTCCTCGCGCTCTCCGACCCGCGTGAGGGAGAGACGTTCGACGCCGAAAGCGGACTCTTCATGCTCGGCGCGGCGCCCGCGTGGGACGCGCGCTCGCCCGAAGGCCGTCGCGCCGCCACCGTCAACGCCTTCACGGACGCCGAACAGTGGTTCACTTTCCACTCCGACGAGTCCGAACACGAAGCGCAGGACGCGCGAACTCTCGAAGCCCTCTGGGCGCGCGTCCACGCGGCGCTGCCCGAGTTGGGCGCGGGCGCGGAGGTCTTCGAGACGGCGACGCCACGCACCTTCTACGAGCGCACGCGGCGGCGGCTGGGCATGGTCGGCGGCGTCGGCCAGTCGCTCGAAGCCTTCGGCGCGAACGCCCCGACGCACAGGACGCACGTCCCCAACCTGCTCATGGTCGGCGACACGGTCTTCCCCGGC
>JBEVKV010000522.1:0-4521 GCA_040509515.1 Pyrinomonadaceae bacterium
GATGGCGGCGGCGGAGCGCTCCAGCAGCAGCGCCACGCGCGAGTCCGCGACGACGCCGAGGCGGCGGAGGCGGCGGGCGATGACCTCCGCCCTCGCGTCCAGCTCCGCGTAGGAGAGCGCCTCATCGCCGCAGACGACGGCCGGGGCGTCGGGAGTGCGGCGTGCCTGCCGCTCGAAGAGTTGGTGCACGCCGAGGTGGCGCGGGAACTCGGCCGCCGTGTCGTTCCAGTCGTGGAGCAGGAGTCGGCGCTCGCGCTCGCCGACCACCTCGAGTTCGGAGACGGGAGAGCGTGGGGCGGAGGAGGAGGCGCTGGTAACGAGCGTGGCGAACTCTTCGGCGAGGCGGGAGATGTCTTCGCGGTCGTAGAGGCTCTGGTCGTAGTGGAACTCGGCGGAGACGGCAGCGGCGGAGCGGAGGCAGCGCAGGCGGAGGTGGAAGCGCTCGGGGCAGGAGTGCTCGCGCTGGATGATGAAGCTCAGGCCGGCGGCGGAGAGCGCGAGCGGCTGCTCCGCGTATTCGTAGAGGCAGGGATAGCCGTCCGCGGCGGGTGAGCCGGCGGCGGGGGCGGCGAACTGTTCCCAGTTGAAATACTCCTGATGCTCTGTGCATTCGCGGGACACGCGGGTTACTTCGCCCAGCAGGCGGCCGAAGGTGACTGCCGGCTCCTGCGCAGGGGTTGGGAGCGGCAGGTATCTGGAGAAGAGGCCGACGGCTGAGTCGAGCCCGTCGTAGTTGCGGCCGTCGAAGCAGACGCCGACGGTCACGCGCGGCTGCCCCGTCAGCCGGCACAGCAGCACTTGCCAGCAGGTCAGGTAGAAGGCGGCGGCCGTGCTGTCATCCTCTTCGATGAGCGCTTCGACGCGCTTCATGGTGGCGGTGTCGATGTTGACGCTGACGACCCGCGTGCTGAAGTCGGCCTGCGGGACTTCGCGCCGGTACGGTAGCTTCAAGCTTTCCAGTTCCGTCAGGTCTTGCCGGCCCCAGTACGCCTTTCCTGCCGCCGCCGTCTCTGCCTCAAGCAGTTCGTTCTGCCATTCGGAAAGATCTACGTACTGCACCGGCTCGTCTGCGAGCGGCTCGCCGCTGACGGCCGCGCCGTAACAACGGCTAATCTCTTCCACCAGATTGCGCAGACCGACCGCGTCGCAACACATAGCCGGCAGGCTTAACTCCAACATCTGACGATCAACACCGAGCCTTACCAGCCGAGCCTCCAGCCGCCCATCGTCCACGGGCTCCGAAGCCGCCTGACCTTCGACGCCGGAACGCCATTCGTCGTCACCTCCCGGCCCGGCCGCACCCTCTCCATACACCGTGCGCACGTCGCTCAACGGCTCGTAGTCTTGCCCGATGACTTGCAGCGGGAGGCTCATGCCGGGCAGGCGGCGGAAGCCCGTGCGCAGCACCTCGTGGCGGCGCACCACCTCGCGCAGCGCCGCGCGCAGCGCCGCCTCGTCGGCCGCGCCTTCGAGCAGCACGCGGCAGCCGGTGCGGTACGGGGCGGCGGGCGACTGCCGGACGAGCGACCACAGCCGCCTCTGCTGCGGCGACAGCCGGAACCCTTCGATAGCGGTCTCTTGCATGTATGCGTCCTTTGGTCAGCGGTACTATGCGTCTCGTCCGGCAGAGGGTTCAGCCATCCCTACCACAACACTGCGCGGGCCGGCGTAAGGCGTGCGCCCGTGCGCCACCCGCATGTTGTCCAGCAGCAGGATGTCCTGCTCTTGCCAGGGGAAGATTATCTCTTCGAGGTGGTACGCCTGACGTACCTGCTCCAACGCTGAAGGCTCGATGGGCGAGCCGTCGCCGTAGAAGGCATTGCGCGGCAGGTTCTCCTCGCCGAACTCTTTCAGCAGCGAATCGCGCACGCCGCGCTCCAGGCTGGAGACGTGAAAGAGGTGGGCCTGGTTGAACCAGACGCTCCTGCCCGTCAGGGGGTGGGCCGCCACGCCCTGACACCGCTGTCGCGTCCTCAGGCGGTCGCCGCCACTCCACTCGAATTCGATTCCGGCCGAGCGACAGAAGTCCTCGACGGCCTGCCTGCTCTCCGTGTTGAAGACCTGTTGCCAGGGCAGGTCTACGCCCCGCCCGTAGTTGCGCACGTACATCACCCCTTTCGCCGCGAACTGCTCTCTGATTTCGGGGGCGATTCGGTTGAACACTTTGCCGCTGTCGGCGATGGGGGTCTCGCCGCCGGTCGCGGCGGTCTTCCGGCAGAAGAACCATATCTTCAGCGGCCAGTCGCGTGCGTACGACATCTCGTTGTGCAGCGGGATCGAGTGTTCGGCCGGGTACTCGGTCGAGGTGTAAATGTTGCCGCTCACCGGGCTGCGCGGCGTCGAGCGGTAAGTGTATTCGAGCAGTCGCCCCGACACGGCCTTGATGAGGCGCTCGAACTCGGTCACGCTCCTCAGGTTAAAGCCGCGGAACAGGCACGCGCCGTGGGCGAGCAACTGCGACGCGATGAACTCCCGGTTGACGGCGGCCCAGTCCGCCAGATTCACGTCCTTCACGGCGGGCCGCACGACGAGCGGGAGCGGCCCGCCGCCCGGCAGGCTCTCGGTCATCACCAACTGCTCCGGCGACAGCGTGACCTCTCTGCGCCTGTTCGCTATCAGCGCCTTCATGTCCGGCCTTTGGCTCATCATCTTCAGTCTCTCCCTCACCCGCGCATCGACTGCGGGCGACGCCGCGCCCCTTTCAGCTTCTCCTGGTTGGCTCTCTTCCCGGCCTCCAACTCCTCGCGCTGAAGTTCCTCGTCCGTGCGGGTGAGGAGGTCTACCAACTCGCCGAGTCTTACCTCGGGCCGGGCCACCACGTCACGCAGGAGCGTCTCGTACTGCTTGAGGATTCGGGCGGCCGTGCTGGCGTTAAAGAGGTCGGTCTTGTACTCCAAGGTGCCGGCTAAGCCCTCTTCCGTATCGACCAAGTTCAGCCCGAGGTCAAACTTCGCCGTGCTGTTCTCTAGCTCAAGAATGCTGAGCGACAGCCCCGCCAGTTCCAATTTCGACATCGGCATGTTCTGTAGCGCGAGCCAGACTTGAATCAGCGGCGAACGGCCCAAATCCCGCTCCGGCTGCAACTCCTCGACCAGCCGCTCGAAGGGCACGTCCTGGTGCGCGTATGCTCCCAGACACCCCTCGCGCGCCCGCCGCAGCATCTCGCGGAAGCTGGGGTTACCTCGCAGGTCGGCGTGCATCACCAGCGTGTTGACGAAGAAGCCGATCAGTCCTTCGGTCTCCAACTGCCCCCGGCCCGCCACCGGAGTGCCGACGCTCAGCCGCTCCTGTCCGGAGTAGCGGTGCAGCAGCGCCTGCCACGCGGCCAGCAACGCCATGTAGAGCGTCACGCCCTCGCTGCGTGAGAGAGCGCGCAGCCCCGCGCTCAACTCTGCCGAGAGCGAGAAGGGGAGATGCGCGCCGCGGAAGCTCTGCGACGAGGGGCGCGGCCTGTCCGTGGGCAACTCCAGTACCTGAGGGGCGTCCGCCAGCCGCTCGCGCCAGTAGTCGAGCTGCCGCCCGAGCACGTCGCCCTGTAGCCAGCCGCGCTGCCACACCGCGAAGTCGGCATACTGAAGCGGCAGCTCCATCAGCGGGGAGTCGAGGCCGCGGGAGAAGGCGGCGTAGAGCGCGGCGACCTCGCGGACGAGGAGCGCCATCGACCAGCCGTCGGAGACGATGTGGTGGAGGGTGAGCGAGATGACGTGCTCGCGTTCGGAGAGGCGCAGCAGGCGGGCACGCAGGAGCGGGCCGGCCGTGAGGTCGAACGGGCGCTCGGCCTCCCGACGCACCAGCCTGAGCACCTCGCCCTCTTGAGGGATAGCGCCCGCATGGCTCAAGTCGTCAACGTCGAGGTTGAAGTCAACCGTGGGCGCAATCACCTGTGCCGGCTCCCCATCGACTGCGGGGAAGGTGGTGCGCAGCACCTCGTGCCGCCTGATGACTTCGCGCAGCGTCCGCTCCAGCGCCCTCACATCGAGCTGCCCGCTAAGCCGCACCGCGGTTGAGACGTTATAGAAAGAGTTTCCGGGTTCGAGCTGGTCGAGGAACCAGAGCCGCTGCTGCGCGAACGAGAGCGGCAACATGCCGTCTCGCGCCGCCCGCTCCAACGGCGGCCGCCCCACCCCGGCCGCCGCCCGCGCCGCCTCCTCCAACTGCGCCGCCAGCCTCCGCACCGTCGGCCACCGGAAGAGCCACGACAGCGGCACCTCCACGCCGAACGCCTCGCGCAGCCGCGAAACCGCCTGCGTCGCCAGCAGTGAGTGCCCGCCCAACTCGAAGAAGTCCGCCTCGGCCCCAACCGCTCGGGCTCCGAGCAACTCGCCCCAGATGGCGGCGACCACCTCCTCAGCCGGCGTGCGCGGGATGGAGGCGGCGGCGCTGTCTGGATCGGGCTCTGGCAGCGCCTTGCGGTCGACCTTGCCGTTGGCGGTCAGCGGCAGCGCGTCGAGCAGCAGGACGCGCGCCGGCACCATGTACTCCGGCAGCCGCCCCCTCAGGTGCTCGCGCAACTCGCCGCCC
>JBEVKV010000523.1:0-4832 GCA_040509515.1 Pyrinomonadaceae bacterium
GCCACTGCTACTCGGCCGAGGCTATCAAAAGAACCCTCGCCTCTCTTTTCGTCTCCCCGGTTTACTGAGAAACGCGCCCCGCTTCCGCCCTCTAGTCCGCCGCGACTTTGTGAGTACCGTTGCGATAAGCGACGAACGCTGTTTCGGACAAACGAATCAGCGGCAAGGTCTCGCTCAACTCATCCAGATAACGACGCACGCCTCTGGTTTCCACATTGCGATCACGGTAATCGTGCCAGAGAAGGAGTCCGCCTTCCTTCAGCATGCGCAACGCTTTCTCCGTATCGTTCTTGACGTAAGAGTATGCGTGCGAGCCGTCAATAAAGATCAGGTCGCATTGTTTGAGATAGGGCGTTTCGTCGAATCGTTTGCTGTCGCCGAAGAGCTGGGTGATTTTGTGTTCGACCGGAGTCCCCGAATACATGAACCTGTCAAAAGCCGATTCGTCCAGCGCCGTTCGGGTCGCCAAAAGGTTATCTTCTCCCGCCGCAAGATAATCCGCGTGCTGGTCTTTGCCTAAAGTCAAAGTGATAATTCTCGCTTCGGCCGGAGAATTCTTCGCCCAGAGATAGGTTGTCTTGCCGGTGCAGGTGCCAAATTCAAACAGAGACGTTGCCTGCTTTGCCAGCACCGATAACACCCAGCTCTCGAAGCAACTAGTCCCCCCTTTCACCCAGTATCCAATGAAACTCACTTCGGATGCCGGGTTGAAGCCCGGTCCGGTTTGAGCAAACACCTCGTGAAATTCATCCAGCCTGACGAGCGGGATGGCCGAGTCGAACGTCCCTTCGATTGCCTTTAGCTCAGACCTATAACTCAGTTCGAGTTTCCTCAGCCGTGACCTATAGTTCAGCATGCGGCGCGCGGCCACAATCAATAAAAGCAGAAATAACGCGTTAGAAACTAATAGAATAGTTTGCATGCCGGGAAACAATTAAAACACGTCCGTCACGAGCATACGAGCCTTCTAAGGTCTGGGCTCGGTACTTGAAGGCCAGCGGCTTTCGTCAGGCGGCAGAAGTATATAGGGCCGCGTGGTTCAGTGAGCGCCTCAACCTTAGAGGTTGCTGCGCAGCCTCGCGATGTCGCGCTGCGGCGGGGCGCCGAACAGCTTCTTATACTCGCGGCTAAAATATGACGGGTCTTCGTAACCGACGCGGGAACTGGCGCTCGCCACGTCCAGAGCTTCGCCGAGCATCAGGCGGCGCGCTTCCTGTAGTCGTATCTGTTTCTGAAACTGCAAAGGGCTCATCGCGGTAACGCTCTTGAAATGATGGTGAAATCCGGAGACGCTCATCCCGAGTTCGCGCGCGATGTTTTCAATGTTGAGCGGTTGGTCGATGTTCTCTTTGAGCTGTTCGACTGCCCTGGAAATCCGGCGGGTGTCTCCTTCGGAAACCAGCATGTGACTCAGCCGCGCCCCCTGTGCTCCCCTCAGAAGCCGGTAAATAATCTCTCGAATGATGAGCGGCGCGAGAAACTTAATCTCGTCCGGCGTGTCGAGCAGCCTTGCCAGTTTGACGGCCGCGTCGAGCAGATCGGCGTCAACCGGGCTCACGTCCATCGCCTTCACGCGCGCGTCGCTTCTTTTAATTTCGACGCCGGATTCCATCATGACCGAGGCAACCACGGTAGCGTCAAGATAGAGCTGGAAGCCCAGATAAGGTTCCTCATCAGATGCTTCGACGACGCGGGTGACGACCGGCAAATCGACCGTCGCGATCAGGTAATGGCTCGGGTCGTAGCGAAATACCTCATCACCCAAAAGTACCTCCTTACTGCCCTGCGGGATGACGCAGAAAGAGGGCTTGAACACGGAGTACACCCGCTCCGTCGGTCTGGAGAAACGACCGAAGACGAGTCCCGGAAATACCTCCAATAATCCGTCCTCAGGAACGGCGCGGGTCATCCGCCTGACCAGCTCCACTCTGCCGATTTTCAGCCTTTGCTGCTCAATTTTCTCTTCTCGACGGCTCAT
The DNA here is from genome assembly GCA_040509515.1 of Pyrinomonadaceae bacterium. Classification (GTDB taxonomy): domain Bacteria; phylum Acidobacteriota; class Blastocatellia; order Pyrinomonadales; family Pyrinomonadaceae; genus QHXN01. The sequence goes on from JBEVKV010000523.1 coordinate 1,979, forward strand.
AAAATTCATCTTAGTCACTCTGTTTTCCATAAGCACGTCGCAGGCAGGGCTTTTGCAGGATTGTCCGGATATTTGCGAGGATCGTCATAACGCCATTCAGTGCGAGCCTCTATGATAAAGCTGTTCAGGGAGGACTGTTAATGGAAAAGAATAAGCGGATAACTGAAGCGAACACTCAAAATTGCCGAGCCCTCGGTCGCCGTGACTTCTTGGCTAAGACTGCCCTCGTTGGAGGAGGATTGGCCGTCGGGCCGTTGTTGCTGGCTGCATGCTCGCATCAGCCTAAGGAAATAACTAACACTAGCGACAAGGGGCAGGAACGCAACATGAAGACACGAAAACTCGGACAATTAGAGGTCTCGGAATTAGGCGCCGGGTGTATGAGTATCAGCGCTAACTACGGCCCCCCCGCGGACAGAAACCAGGGCATTCAGGTCATTCGTGCGGCCCACGAAAAGGGCGTCACGTTCTTCGACACGGCCGAAGTTTATGGCCCCTATACTAGCGAAGAGCTTGTCGGAGAAGCGCTCGCGCCTTTCCGCGACAAAGTCGTTATCGCGAGTAAGTTCGGGTTCGAGTTCGATGCAAGTGGCAAGGCGACCGGCGGACTCAATAGCCGACCGGAGCATATCAAGAGAGTGATAGAGGGCTCGCTCAAGCGCCTGAAGACCGACCGCATTGATCTCTACTACCAGCACCGGGTCGATCCGAAAGTGCCTATCGAAGAGGTGGCCGGCGCGGTCAAAGACCTCATCCGGGAGGGGAAAGTTTTGCACTTCGGACTCTCCGAGGCGAGTGCGAAGACGATCCGCCGGGCGCACGCCGTGCAGCCGGTCGCGGCAGTCCAGACCGAGTACTCGTTCATGGAAAGAGACGTGGAAAAGAACGGCGTGCTTCAAACCTGCGAGGAACTGGGGATCGGCTTCGTCCCGTGGGGGCCGGTCGGGATGGGTTACCTCACGGGGAGAATGGACGCCCATACGAAGCTCGACCCGAAGACGGATCTTCGATCCGGGTTCGACCGCTTCTCTGCTGAGAACATGGCGGCGAATATGCCGGTTGTCGAACTGCTCAAACGATTTGCGGAGAAGAAGAACGCGACGCCTTCACAAATCGCCCTCGCGTGGCTGATGGCCCGGAAGCCGTTCATCGTCTCGATACCGGGTACGCGCAACATGGATCACCTGAACGAGAATCTGGGTGCGCGCAATGTTCAGCTAACGCCTGCGGAGCTGAGCGAACTCGAAACCGCTTTCTCTAAGCTCAAAGTACACGGCGGGCGCATGAATGAAATGCAGATAAGGGTCGTTGACCAGACGGCGTGACCAGATGAACATACTGATTATCAACACCCACCTTACCTACGCCGGGTGGTCGGAGGGCAAGCTGAACCTCGCCTTCATGGAGCTCGCGAAGGCGTTTTTCGCGGAGCGCGGGCATCAGGTCGCCGAGACTTTTGTCGAGCGGGGTTATGACCCGGAGGAGGAGGTAAGGAAACACGCGGCCGCCGACCTTGTCATCCTCCAGACGCCGGTGAACTAGTTCTCCGCGCCGTGGATTTACAAAAAATACGTGGACGAGGTCTTCAACGTCGGCTTGGCTAACAAGGTCATGCTCGAAGGCGACGGCCGCACGCGCGAAAACCCGAGTAAGCAGTACGGCACGGGCGGCAAAATGCAGGGAAAGCGGTTCATGATCTCCGCGACCTGGAATGCCCCGGGAGAAGCCTTCGATAACCCCGACGGAGTATTGTACGGCGGCAAGGGGACGGCCGACCTCTTCCTCCACATCACGTCCAACTACAAGTTCATAGGCTTCGACATTCTCCCCGACTACGGGGTGTTCGACATCTTCAAGAACCCGGACATCCCTCGCGCGCTTAAAGACTACGAGCGGCATCTGGAGAAATACTGCCTGTGAGTTTGTTTCATAGCGAATATAGCCGGGTTCGATACCTGCAATTATGTAAAAGTGGATGGTCCAACGGCCAAGTTAAGCGGCGCTGAGCGGGCAGTTTATGCTGTGAAGGGCGAAAAGGTGGCGCGGCTCAGCGTCCGCTTGAGCGCGTTGTGATGCGGCCTCCGGGTACGGCGCGGCCGCCCTCCGGGCACCGCTCGGGCGACTCGCGCCGGCGGCGCGACCGGCGGTTGACGCGCAGCCACAGCAGCGGCAGCGGCAGGCCGAGCAGGACGACGGGCCAGTAGGGCAACATGATCATCCGCGCCCGCACGCTGACGGGCCCGCCGACCCCATCGCGGTCGTCGACCGCCTGCTGCGCGTCGGCGTCCCACGCGAACCCCAGCCGACGCGCCCACGGGCGAGCGTTCGGCATGCGACCGAATGCCACGACCCGCGTACGCGCCGGGCCCGGCAGGTCGACGGTCAGCGACGGCGGGGAGGCGTAGACCGCGCTCAGGTTGCCGCCGTAGTCAGCAGCCTGAGCGACCAGCGACAGTCTCCCGGACTGGCTCCGCGCCCACAACGCGTCCCAGTACCCGTAGCGCGGGGCGTTCGACCCGTCGACGGGCGTCATGGAGACGACCGTACGCCGGTCGAGGTTAACCCGCGTCAAGTCCGCCGAGTGCGCGATCCCGAGCAGATGCCAGTCGAGCGGCCGCGCGTAGCTCATCGCCCATCCGGCAGCGGCCGTGAGCGACAGCAGCAGCGAGACCGCGGCGACGAGGTTGAACAGCCACCGCTTCATGAGTTGGGCTCCCCACGCCGCATAATGTGTGCTTCACCGGCGAGACGCGCAGCGGCTCGTCCGGTGCAAGCGCGTGTTAGCTGGGTCACATGGTAGCAGTGGTCATCGCAATGGGTGTGAGGAAATACACTGGCGCGGCGGCCCGAATCT
>JBEVKV010000524.1:0-11603 GCA_040509515.1 Pyrinomonadaceae bacterium
CCCGCGCCTACTCGACGACGAAGTCGGCGCGGCGTTCTATGTCAATCTTCCCCTTCTTGTCCTTGTCCTGCACGTAGAAGATGAGCGAGTAGCGCCCGCGCCGGGGCGGCACCTTGAGGCGCGTGCCCTGCGGCGCGTTCGTCTGCCCGGCCGGCGGCGGCGCGATGGCGAGCGGGCTCTCCATCATCACCGCCCCCTTCGCGTCGACGAGCAGCACGCGCTGCGTCACGTCGGCCGGGTCTTTCGGCGCGTTGTAGAGCACGTAGCGGATGTCGATCTCGGAGTTCGGCCGGAAGGCGTTGGCGCCGCTGAACTCGGTCTTCCCGGCCTCGGAGAGCAGCAGGCTGCTCGCCGAGACGGCCTTGCGGTCGGTCAGGTTCGGCACCTCGAAGAACTGGTAGGACGAGCCGACGGCGCCGCTCGTCTTCTCGCGCATGACGACCCTGATCTGATACTGCCCCGGGGGCAGCGTCATCGGCTGCGGGACGAAGGTGAGCCCCGAGGTCGCGAGCCTCTGGCGCTCATCAGGCTTCGAGAGGTCGAAGGTCAGCGTGCGCTTGACGCCGCCCTCGGGCTCGTCCTTGCCGGCGGCGAAGACGGCCGCGACCAGCTCGTAGGCGGCCGTCTGGTCGGCCGCGCCCTCGGCCGGCAGGTTCAGGTAGTTGCGGCCGACGTGGAAGCCGAGCTGCACCGCCTGCCCGCCGCCCGCGGGGACGACCCGCGCCACGGCCTCGACGGGGAGGTCGAGCACCGGCACCGGCGACATCAGCGCCGCCGCCAGCTCCGCGCCCGTCCCGCGCACGGTCTCTTGGTTAACGGCGAGGTAGCCGCGCCGCGTACGCACCTGTAGCTCGGGCCGCCCCTTCACGGTCACGGCGAGCCGGTGAAACTTGTTGTCGAGCGCCGCCGGGCGGAAGCCGACGACGTAATAGGAGCTGGCGTCCTCGACGGCGCGGTCGAGCCCGCCCATGATGTCGTTGGTGTTGGCGATGACGTCGCCGCCCGTGCCGTAGGCGACCATCCGCGCCGCGCTCAGGTTCTCGAAGTCGCTCATCGTGGCGCTGCCCGCGAGGTCGCGCGCGAGGATGTCGACGCCCGTCATGTACTCGACCGCCTGCGACGAGTTGGTGCGCAGGCCCCCGGCGTCGAGCGCGTAGACGCTGACGCCGCCGCGCCGCGCCTGCTCGATGAGCTGAATCATCTGGTTGCTCTGATCCTCGTTCGTGCCGCCGAGCGTGACGAACGACTCGGAGAGCAGCAGCACGACCTTGCGGCCGGGCAGGTCGGCCATGCCCTTGAAGAGGGACGCGAGCGCGAGCGCCGTGTTGCGCGTGTCGAAGGCGATCTCCTGAACGCGCGTCTGCGCCGCGGTGCGAATCTGCGCGCGCAGCAGCCCGGCCTCGGACGCGCCCGTCCCCTCGTCGTCGCCGCCCGCCGAGCCGGTCGTCCCCAACCCGCGGCCGCCGACGCGGCTCTGGTCGAGGATGGTGCCGGTGCTGGTGCCCTGACTGGCGAGGCTCTTGGAGCCCTCACGTCGCACCACGGCCTCCAGCACGGACTTGTCGCCGGCGTTGATGCGTTGCGCCTCGGTATAGCTCAGGTTGAAGGGGTCGCGCATCTGCTGCGTGCGGTTGGTCGGCGCGGTGAGGCGGTTGATGGCGGCGAGCAGCCGCTGCTTGTCGTTAGTGAACTGCTGCGACGACCCCATCCGCCCGCCGACCGAGATGACGGCGGCCATGTCGGACGGGCCGAGCTTGTTGTTGACGTAGTCTGTGAGCGACCTGCGCGTGCGGATGAAGTTCTCGTTCGACATCGTCGTGTCGTCGACGACGAGCGCGATGTGGCGTCCCGGGTAGGGGCGCAGCAGCGTGGACTGCTCGGCTGCCGCCGCCGCTGCCGCTGACGCCGCCGCGTCGGGCCGCGCGCCCGCGCCCACCGGCCGGCTCAGCCGCGAGCCTTCGATGGCGGCGAAGTAGTCGACGGCGACCGGCTGCTTCTCGTCCGTCACCTGAAAGTCCGAGGCGGTCAGCCCCGTGACGCGCCGCCCCGACTTGTCCGTCACGATGACGTCGACGTGGACGGCGGACGAGCCGATGCGGACTGTCTCCTCCTGCTGTGCGACCCCGCCGGCCGGCAGCGGGGCCGGTTGCGTCTGCTGCTGCTGCTGCGCGTGCGCGGACGGGGCGATGAAGGCGAGCGCCAGTAGTGTCGCAAGGATTCTTTTACGCATGATGGGCCTCTCAGAGGTTGAGTGTCGTTTCGGGCTTCGTCTGTTCGAGCGGCCCGGGGGGCGCCGTCTTGGTCGGGGATGGCGGGACGAATTATACGAAAAAAAAGGGGGGAGAGCACGGCGGCTCTCCCCCTCTGAAGCGAGACCCGACGCCGCCGAGGGGGCGGCGCCGGGCGGCCCGGGGGCCGTTTAGAAGATGAAGCGGAGGCCGAAGCGCAGGGTGCGGCTGCCGCCGTTGTTGAAGCCCGGGTTGCCGTAGGTGCCGCCGAACTCCTTGGAGGCGTCCTCGGTGATCGGGTCGGGCACACCGAAGTTCCGGTGGTTGAAGATGTTGAAGGCTTCAGCGCGGAACTCGATCTTGGTGTTCTCGGTGATGTTCGTCGTCTTGAAGAGCGACAGGTTCGCCGTGGCGAACGACTCGCCGAGGAACGTGTTGCGGCCCACGTCGCCGTACGGCGAGCCGAACATGTTGAAGGCTTCGAGTTCCTCAAGCGGGATGCCGAAGTTGGTGAACATCCCGAAGTCGTTGTAGATCAACCTCGCGCTCTGGGCCGCCTGTGCGGCCGAGACGACCGTGCCGGGCGCGCCGACGTTGCGGGTGTTGTAGACGATGAAGCTACCCGGGACGGCCGCGCCGCCGTTGTAGTCGCACTCGGGGCCGCCGAAAAGCGCAAGGCAGGCGGTGCCGTAGCCGATGGCGATGGTGCTATCCGGCGCGGCCGGGTTGCCGTTGAAGGGGCGCAGGCCGCCCGCGCCGATGAAGCCGGTCTCCCAACCCACATCGTACATGCCGTAGAACGTGTTGGGCGTGTACGGGCGGCCGGAGCCGACGCGGATCAGGCCGCCGAACTGGATGCCGCCGAGCAGCTTACCGGCGAAGCCGCGCTGATCCTTCATGAAGGGCAGCTCGTACAGGAAGTTGGCCGTGAAGTTGTGACCCTGATGGAAGGCCGACAGGCCGCGCTCGCCGCGGTTGGCGTCGAACGGGTTCTGCGAGTGAGCCACCGTCTGGCCGCCGCCGAGCGTCGAGAAGATCTCGGAGGCGTTGTCGATGGTCTTCGACCAAGTGTAGTTCGCGTTCAGGACGAGGTCGTTGCTGAAGCGGGTGTCGAAGCGCACCTGCATGCCGTTGTAGGTCGAGGTGGCGCCGTTGGTGCGCGTGCGCACCTGCCCGAAGTTCGGGTCGAGGCGGCCGCTGCCGGAGATGCGCGAGCCGGTCGCGTCGAGCGCGCGCGTGTTGAAGCCGTTGTCGGCCGTCGGGGTCAGGCAGCTCACGCCCACGCAGGTGCCGGGCAGGACGCCGCCCGTGAAGAGCGTCGGGTTGCCGAAGTAGTCGCCCGCGGTCAGCAGGTTGCGCACGTCGGGGTTGCCGTTGACGGTCTGGAACTGGCCGACGATGCGCGAGCCGACGTAGCGGACTTCGAGCACGCTGCGGCGGAACAACTCCTGCTGGACGCCGAAGTTGAACGACATCGTGTACGGGTTGTAGAGGTCGGGGTCAACGCGCGTCTGGCTGAACAGGCGGGGGTCGCCGCCGTTGGTGCCCGGCACCGAGTTAAGCGCCGTGGGCGTCTGCGGCAGGAACGGGAAGCTGGGCGAGCCGGCCGCGCCCGGGACGACCACCAGCGTGCCGACGCCCGCGAACGGCGCCGCCGTCACGGTGTTGAGCACGATGTTGAAGTAGGGCGGGTCGTAGGCGAGGCCGAAGCCGCCGCGGATGACCGTGCGCCCCTCGCGGAAGCGGTCGCCGAGGCCGTTGATGTTCGGCGACCACGCGAAGCCGACGCGCGGGCCGAAGTTGTTCTTGTCGAGCGGCAGCGTCTGCGTGGTGCGGAAATCGAGCGGGAAGGCCGTGTTGAAGATGGCCGTCGCCGAGTTGCTCTCGCGCTCCTGCACCTGCTCGATGATCGGGTTGAACGGCGTGGTCGAAAGCTCGTAGCGCAGACCCAGGTTGAGGGTCAGCGTCGGGCGGATGCGCCAGTCGTCCTGGATGAAGAAGAAGAAGTCGTTCTGCGACGTCTTGATCTGCGGGTTCCCAAACGCGAAGCTGATGCGGTCGGGGCGGCTGAGCAGCAGGTTCTCGAAGGCCGTCGCGGTGGTGCGCACCGAGCCGTTGAGGCCGTTGGTGCCGTAGTTGAAGAAGGTGTTGGCCGGGACGGCGCCGCCGCTGCCGAAGCGGTACTGACCGAGGAAGTTCGGCAGGAAGAAGTTGTCGACCTTCTGGTGGCGGATGTCCGCGCCGTACTTGAGCGCGTGGTTGCCGAGCGTCTGCGAGACGGTGTCCTGGAACTGGTAGACATCGACGACGCGCGACTGCGGGATGTTGTTGAGCGAGCCGAAGGCCGTCAGCAGGCCGCCCGTGAAGGCGCTGGCGAGCGAGCGGGTGCCGGCGAAGGTGATGCCCGGACCCGGGTTGTTGGTGAGCGGCTGCTGGCCCTCAACGTCGCCGAACTCGACTTCGAGACGCGAGAAGTTGAAGCGCGCCTCGTTCACCGTGCGCGAGCTGAGCGTGCGCGTGTAGGTGACGCCGAAGTTGTTGTTGCGCGACGGCACGTCGAAGAAGTTGCCGCCGAGGAAGCGCCCGGCCGTGAGCGGGAATTCGCTGTCGTCGAAGATGTAGCGGCCGACGATCACGTCGCGGTCGGTCAGGTTCCAGTCGACGCGGCCGATGAACTGGTGCACGGTCGAGTCGGAACGGATGATGCGCGCCGGCTCGCAGCCGAAGATGGCGCGGCGGCCGCCGGCGGCGGTCGGGTCGGCGACGACGGCGAGCGGCGCCAGGAAGCCCGGCGTCACGAGGCCGGCCGAGCCGTCCGGGCCGAACTGGAACGAGTCCGGCGTGCCGTCGCCGTCGGTATCCTCAACCGGCGGGGCGCACAGGAACTGTCCGGCGTTGGTGGCCGTGGCGGGCGAGAGCGCGGCCAGCGTGCCCGCGCCCGGGGTCGAGAAGAGGCGGCTGAGGTTGCCGACGCCCTCGGCGTTAGGCGCGTAGGAGAAGCTGGTCAGCCCCTCGCCGGAGGTCTCGCCGCGGAAGAAGGTGCCCTCGTAGGTGCCGAAGAAGAACGCCTTGTTCTTCACGATGGGCCCGCCGAGGCGGAAGCCGAAGCGGTTGTCGCGGAAGGGCTCGGGGCCTTCGTTGTAGCGGTCGGCCAGACCCTGAAACTGCGTGACGCCGTTCTCGGCCAGGAAGCCGTAGCGGGCGGCCGCGCGCTTCTCGACGTTGTCGCGCGCGTTGAGCGCGCCGTTGCGGTGGAACGCGAAGAGAGCGCCGTGGAAGTCGTTCGTCCCAGAGCGGGTGACGACGTTGATCTGCGCGCCCGAGTTGCGCCCGAACTCCGCGGAGAAGCTGTTGGTGATGACCTGATAGTCGCCGATGGCTTCCGCGTTGGTGATGGAGAGCGACGGGCCGGCGACCGAATTGTCGTTGTTGTCCTGGCCGTCGATCTGGAAGTTGTTCGAGCGGCCGCGGTTGCCGTTGGCCGAGATGCCGACGCCGTTGGCGAAGTCCGTGTCGCCCGGCGTGACGACGCCCGGCGTGAGCAGCGCCAGGTTGTCGATGGCTCCGACGAAGGGCAACTGCGTCAACTGCTGAGGCGTGTAGTTAGTCGAAAGCTGACTCTGCGCGTTGTCGATGAGGGCGGTCTCGCCTGTCACCTGCACCGTCTCGCCCTGAATGCCGGCCACGCCGACCTGAATGTCGGCCGTGTTCTCGGTGGCGACGCGCACCGTGACGTTCTCAAGCGCCTTCGGGGCGAAGCCCGAGGCCGTCACGTCGACGCGGTACTGCGCGCCGGGGATGAGGTTCGTGACGCGGTAGAACCCCTCGGCGTTCGTCGTCGTCTCTCTGGAGATTCCGGTCTCGGCGTTCGTAATCTTGACGGTCGCACCCGCGACCGCCGCGCCGTTCGGATCGAGCACCACGCCCTGAAGGCTGCCGCTCGTCACCTGCGCCAGCGCGAGCGGCGCGGTGCAGACGAGCAGGGCAAGCAACGTCAGGGTGCGTGCGACCAAACTTCTGAGGCTAAATTCGCACATGTGTAAAGCTCCCTTCAGCGTTCCGTTGTTCTTTTGTCGAAAGTGTCTTCAGCGTGGCGGCCGGGGCATTCGGGCCGTCGTGCCGGGCGCTGCTTGACGAGCGATGACTTGCGGTCGTTTTGCATACATGCAACACCTGTTCCCCGATGCGGGAACCTTTAAATTCAAGCTTTACCAGATTTAGACAACGAATTGGACGGCCGCCAATCCAAATTCTCGGAAACGGCTTCAATTTTCTGAAAAGTAATTTTTAGGGAAGGCGGGACGCGTGGTTTTCGGGTGAGAGCGAGCCGCTTCGGGCGGCGAAGTCTCAGGCGTTCGAGCCGGCGACGAGGCGTGCGAACCCCGCGAGGTCGAGCGCGCGGACGGGGAGCCCGAGCCGCGCCGAGAGGTCTTCGAGCCGCGTGCCGTCGAGCATGACGGGCTCGTCCGACTTGTGTGCGGTCGAGGGCAGGATGACGAAATCGCCCTCGAACCGCTCGCGGGCTTCGAGCACGCACTGGCCCGTCATGAGCCCCGCGACGACTATCTCCGAACCGAAATATTTGTTCTCGACGGCGACGACCTTCAGCCGCGTCCCCGCGCGCTCGTTCAGACGGCCGACCAGCTCTTCGAGCACGGGCGCGAAGAGCGAGCCCGTCAGGACGGTGCCGTGGAGGCGCGCGGCGTCCGCGGGCGGCGTCTTCTCGACGCGGCGGAGCAGGCGCGCGAACTCCTCTCGGAACGAGCGCACCATGCCGACGCCGTCCTCAATCTGCGGGTAGTCGCCGTAGTGGCGTCGGCCGGGCACGTCGAGCCCGGCGCGCAGGTAGATTTCGTCGCCGAGGAAAGCGAAGTTCGTCCCGAGCCGCGCCTTCAAATCTTTCTGTAGCCGGCCGACCTCGCGGATGACCTCGCGGCACCATTCGGGCGTGACCGGCGTCAGGCGCTCGTCCGTGTTGTAGCGCGTGAGCCCGAGCGGGACGACGGCGACGCTTCGCACGCGCGGGTACTCGGCGGCCAAATCTTCGATTGTCTTTCTTAAGACTGCGCCGTCGTTAATCTCGGGGCAGAGCACGACCTGCGCGTGAATCTCGATGCCGGCGTCCATCATCCGGCTCAGCTTGTCGGAGATGTCCGCGCGGCGTTCGTCGACGCCGAGGAGGAGCGCGCGTACCTTCAAGTCGGTCGCGTGGACGGAGACGTACTGCGGCGTCAGTCGCTGCTCGACGACGCGCGTCAACTCGTCCTCGGTGATCGAGGTCAGCGTCGTGTAGTTGCCGTAGAGGAAGGAGAGGCGCACGTCCTCGTCGCGGAAGAAGAGCGCGGGGCGCGCGTCGGGCGGGTTGCCCTTGCAGAAGCAGAAGAGGCACTCGTTGGCGCACTGGCGCGGGGCGATGTTCTCGAACTGGATGCCGAAGTCCTCGCCCTCTTCGCGCTCGACTTCAAGCTCCCACTCCTCGCCGCCGCGCTTGAGCACGTCGAGCGTCATCTCGGTCTCGCCGCCGGTGTGGAAGCGGAAGTCGAGATAGTCGCGCACCACGCGGCCGTTGACCTTGACGACGCGGTCGCCGGGCTCAAGCTCAAGCTCTTCGCCTAAGCTTCCGGGCTCGACCTCGGTGATGGTCACGCCGCGGCGGCGTATCTGCGTGACGGCTGGCGTGACTGCGAACTCATACATCTCGAACGACCTTACTGCTCATGACGGCTAAAACACACCGGCGAGTTTGGGCGAAAGAACATAGATGTGCAAGGGCGCGGGCCGGTTTGCCGCGCGGGGAACCTGCGACGGCGCGGCTTTTCGGCGTGGCAAAGTGACCGTTTAGCTGGTCAGAAAGAACGGGCACGATTGACGGGCGGGCGCGACGGCGGCGGCACGGAGGCGCGTCGTATCGCCGCCTGCTAAATGAAGAGGCTGGCGGAAACCGTTTCGGCGGCGTGACTTGACGCGTCCGTGTGCGACTCTTAAAGTACACGCGCCCGGCACGGTGTGCGCCGGGTTCGTGCGCCGCCGGGCGCGCGCGGCGGGCACGGGGGTTGCTAAAGTCCTGTCGGGCGTCCGTTCTCCCTCGCCCGGCTCCGGCCGGCAAACGCCCGGAAAGGTTTTCAGTCACACCGATGAGCACCACGCCTCAAGGGCTCGAACAGATGGCCGCACAGTTTGTCCAAACGGAGGCCGCGCCCGCGCGTCCCACCGTCCTGCTCGCCGAAGACGACCGCTCGCTGCGGCGTTACCTTGAGGTCGTGCTGCGGCGCGCCGGCTACGAAGTGCTGACGGCGGCCGACGGGCTCGAAGCCATGAAGGCGCTGCTCTCAAACTCGGTTGACGCGGTCGTCACGGACGCCGTGATGCCGCACCTCTCCGGCCACGAGCTGTGCCGCTTTCTGCGCAACCACCCGAAGCTCCGAAGCCTCCCCGTCGTCCTGCTGAGCGGCGCCGACTCGCACCCCGCCGGCTCGCCGGACGCGGGCGCCGACGTTTACCTCTCGAAGCCCGTCCCGGCCGAAGAACTCGCCGCCAACCTCGCGCGCCTGCTCGCCTGAGAGCCGGAAAGTTCGACTAAGAACAGAAAGGCTGCCCCTATTCCGGGCAGCCTTTTCTCTTGGTCGAACTTTCCGCGAGACTTTGAGAGCCTCAGGCCACGCCGCCGGCCTGCGAGTTGGTCTGCGGCGTCAGCCCGAGCATCTCGTCGAGCGGCGTGTATTCGAGCCCCTGCGCGTCGGCGACGGCGTTGTAAGTTATCTTGCCGGCGTAGGTGTTGACGCCCTCCTTGAGCCCGGGGTCGCCGGAGATGGCTCCGAGGAACCCGCGGTTGGCGAGACGCAGCGCGTAAGGCAGCGTCGCGTTCGTCAGCGCGAACGTCGAGGTGCGCGGCACCGCGCCCGGCATGTTCGCCACGCAGTAGTGCAGAACGTCCTCGACGTAGTAGGTCGGCTCAGAGTGCGTCGTCGGCCGCGTCGTCTCGATGCAGCCGCCCTGATCGACGGCCACGTCCACGATGACCGAGCCCTTTGAAACGTCCTTCAGCATCTCGCGCGTGACGAGCTTCGGCGCGGCCGCGCCGGGGACGAGCACGCCGCCGATGATGAGGTCGGCCTCCGAGATGGCCCCGTGGATGGCGTAGGCCGACGAGGCCAACGTCGAAATCTTCGACAGGAAAATGTCGTCAAGCTCGCGGAGGCGGTCGAGGTTCTTGTCGACGATGGTCACCTGCGCGCCCATCCCGACGGCTATCTTCGCGGCGTTGGTGCCGACGACTCCGCCGCCGAGGATGACGACGCGCGCCGCGGGCACGCCCGGCACGCCGCCGATGAGCACGCCGCGCCCGCCGTTCATCTTCTCAAGGTACTGCGCGCCGACCTGCACGGCCATGCGCCCCGCCACCTCCGACATCGGGGTCAGGAGCGGCAGCGTCCCGCGCCGGTCGGTGATGGTCTCGTAGGCTATCCCTGTGACCTTGTGCTCTAAGAGCGCCTGCGTCTGCTTCGGGTCGGGCGCGAGGTGGAGGTATGTGAAGAGGAGCAGCCCCTCCTTCATCCTCGGGTACTCGGGCTCGATGGGCTCCTTGACCTTGACGATCATCTCGGCCTCGGCCCACACGTCGTCGGCCGAGTCGAGCAGCTCGCCGCCCGCGCGCTCGTAGAGCGAATCCTCGAAGCCCGAGCCCTCGCCCGCGCTCCGCTCGACGACGACCCTGTGCCCGGCCTCGGTCAGCGCGCGCACGCCCGCCGGCGTCAGGCCGACGCGGTACTCGTTATCCTTAATCTCTTTGGGGAGTCCGACGATCACTGTTGTTTGTCTCCAATCTTTTAGTTTTGGGACGAGGGCAAGGTGACTTCAGTGAACGGTGCTCTCATCACATCAGGTCTGGAACTGCCGAAAACTCAAGCGGCGAACTCCGTCTATTCAAAGTTCACCTCGTCGATCTGCGCGCGCTGGAGCTTGCCGCTGTAGTCCACGTAGACCGACTTCCACTCGGTGAAGATGTCGAGCACCTGCGTGCCGGCCTCGCGGTGGCCGTTGCCGGTCGCCTTGGTGCCGCCGAAGGGCAGGTGGACTTCCGCGCCGATGGTCGAGGAGTTGACGTAGAAGATGCCGGTGTACATCTCCTGCATCGCGCGGAAGGCGCGGTTCACGTCCGCCGTGTAGATTGACGCCGAGAGCCCGTAGCGCACGCCGTTGCCTATCTCGACCGCCTCTTCGAGCGAGCCGGCCGGGATGACGGTCGTGACGGGGCCGAAGATTTCTTCCTGCGAGATGCGCATGTCGGGCGCGGCGTCCGTAAAGACGGCCGGCTCGATGAAGTAGCCGTTGGCGTGCGCGCCCTTGTCCAGACGACCGCCGCCGCAGGCGAGGCGCGCGCCGTCCTCCTTCTGGCCAACCTCGATGTAGCCGAGAATCCTGTGCAGCGCGTCGGCGTTGATGACGGGGCCGACGTCCGTCTTCTCGTCGAGGCCGTCGCCGACGCGCAGACCCTTCGCGCGCTCGACGAGCATCTGCGTGAACTTCTTGTAGACCTTCTTGTGGACGACGATGCGCGACGAGGCCGTGCAGCGCTGACCCGAGGTGCCGAACGCGCCCCAGACCGCGCCCTCGACGGCGAGGTCGAGGTCGGCGTCCTCCATCACCATGATGACGTTCTTGCCCCCCATCTCAAGCGAGCAGATGGCGTTGCGCTCGGCCGTCGAGGAGGCGACGATGCGGCCGACCTCGGTCGAGCCGGTGAAGGAGACGAGCCGCACGTCCTTGTGCCCGACGAGCGCCGCGCCCGCCGTCTCGCCGTAGCCCGCGACGAGGTTGACGACGCCCGCGGGGACGCCCGCCTCCTCGCAAGCTTTCACGAGATTGTAGGTCGAGAGCGGGGTGTCCTCGGCCGGCTTGATGACGACGGTGTTGCCGCACACGAGCGCCGGGATGAGCTTCCACGAGGGGATGGCCATCGGGAAGTTCCACGGCGTGACGAGCCCGCAGAGCCCCACGGGCTGGCGGACGCACATGGCGAACTTGTCGGGCATCTCGGCCGGCGTCGTGAAGCCGTGGAGGCGACGGCCCTCGCCGGCCGTGTAGTAGGTGCAGTCGATGGCCTCCTGCACGTCGCCGCCGGCCTCCTTCAAGACCTTGCCCATCTCGCGCGTCATCTCGCGCGAGAATTTGTCCTTGTTGCGGATGAGGATTTCGCCGAGGCGGAAGAGGATTTCGGCGCGGCGCGGCGCGGGCAGACGCCGCCAGCGGTCGGCCGCCGACTTCGCCGCCGCGACCGCCGCGTTAACGTCCTCTTCCCCCGAGACGGGGAAGCGGCCGACGATTTCGCGCACGTCCGCCGGGTTCTCGTTATCGAACCACTCGCCCGACGCGGAG
>JBEVKV010000525.1:0-5710 GCA_040509515.1 Pyrinomonadaceae bacterium
ATTTCTTACCTGACGGAGCTGGTGGCGGAGGCCGCCGCCGGCTTCGTCAGCTCGTCGGCCACGGCCTTCGCGCCGTACACGTCGCGCAGCGCTTCGAGCATCCCGCGCGAGTCGACCGAGATGGCGCGGTTGACCGACTCGTCGTAGTAGAAGTTGCCGACGAGCGACTCGATGTTGCCGTCGAAGATGAGCCCGACCAGCTCCATCTCGCGGTTGAAGGTCGGCGAGCCGGAGTTGCCGCCGATGATGTCGTTGGTCGTGACGAAGTTGAACGGCACCTTCATGTCGACTTCGGCCTTCCGCTCGACCCAGCGCGGCGCGAGGTTGTACGGGAACTTGCCGCCGTGCTGCGCCGAGCGCTCGTAGAGCCCGGAGAAGTACGTGAAGGGGCGGACGGCCTTCCCGCTCTCTTTGTAGCCCTTGACCGAGCCGTAGGAGAGGCGCGGCGTGAACGTCGCGTCCGGGTAGAGCCCTGTGCCCTCCTTCTCGAACAGCGCGCGCGCGATCTTGCCGTAGGCCGTGCGCTCGACGCCGATGACCTCTTCCTCGTAGCGGCGTCGAACCTCGCGCGCCTCGGCGTCGATCTCACGCGCCAGCACGATGAGCGGGTCGTTGGAAGCGTCGACGGCCTTCTTCCCACCCGCCGCCAGCTCCTTCCGGTAGGCCACCTCGTTCAGCGACGTGGCCGATATAAGCTCGGCGGCGCGCGTCTCCGGCGTCTTGCCCTTCAGAATCTTGCGCGTCAGCGCGTGCTCCGCCCCGAGCGTGTCGCGCAGGAGCGCGAGCGAGGCGGCGAGCTTCACCTGCTCGAAGTCTTCGTAAAGGGGCGCCTCCGAGTAGAGCGCACTTTCGAGCGCGCGCCGGCGCGCGTCGGCGAACTCGGGCAGGCGCTCGGCGTCGGGTTTCGCGGACTCTTCGGCGAGGCGGACGAGCAGCCGCGCGTGGTTGAAGAGGACGCTGTTGAAGCCCGTGTTGCCGTAGTCGGTCAGCGACCCGCCGCCGAGCAGGCGACGTTCGCGCTCGTAAGCCGAGAGGCCCCGGCGCGCTTTGGCTATCGAGTCCCACGCGCCCGCGTACTCCTTGTGCGAGCGCGCGCTCGACTCGGCGAAGGCGCGCAGGGCCGCCTCCCCGCCGCGCTTGCGCGCCATCAGCTCGCTGCCGCGCAAGCCCTCCAACTGACCCTTGTAGACCTTGATGAAGTTCTCGGCGTAGTTCAGCTCGTTCTGCCCGCGCCGCGTCTGCTCCTCGCCCCCGGCCATGTACTTCTTGAGCGAGTCGCGGCGGCTCTCCAGCACGCGGACGAGGAGCGGAATGCCGGTGTCGCGCAGGAATTCGAGGTGCGCGACGGTGTTGAGCCGCTGCGTCGTGCCGGGGCTCCCCGAGACGAACGTCAGCTCGCCCTCGCGCGGCCCCTTCTGCGACCAGCGGAAGTAGTTCTCGGGGCGCAGCGGCGCGCCGCCCTCGTAGACGCGCACGAGCGCCATGTCGAGGTTGTAGCGCGGGAAGTTGAAGTTGTCCGGGTCGCCGCCGAAGAAGGCCGCCTGAAACTCGGGCGCGAAGACGAGCCGCACGTCCGTGTGCCGCCGGTAGAGGTAGAGGTTGTAGACGCCGCCCTGATAGAGCGTGACCACGTCGGCGCGCAGGCCGGAAGACTTCGACGCCTCGGCCTCGACGCGGCCGATCTCGGCCTGTCGCGCCGCGCCGGCGTCAACGTCGCTCATGCCGGCCTTGACCACGCCGTTGACGCGCGCCGTCACGTCCTCGATGCGGACGAGCTGGTCGAGCGCGAGCCCCGGTATCTTCAGCTCCTCGGCGCGCGTCTGCGCGACGAAGCCGGTCTTGGCGAAATCGCGCTCGGCCGTCGAGAGTTCGCCGACGATGTCCTCGACGATGTGATAGTTGGTGAGCACGAGCCCCTCGGGCGAGACGAACGACCCCGTCCCGTTCGGGAACCGCACCGTCGCCGACTGGACGCGTCGCACCCACTCGTCCGTGACCTCGAAGCCGTAGCGCTTCTTGATCTCGGCGCGCGGCAGGTTGTTAAAAGTCCACATGCCCTCGTCGGCGAGCGCTGGCGCGGGGCCGAGCGCTGAGGCCGCCAGCAGGAGCGCGGCCAGCGCCGCGCGCGTTCTTCTCATCGGTTTCAAAATCTTGATACCTCTCGGTTGGATTCTGCGTCTGAGGGATTATACTCCGTTCCTTCGCCGCCGGGCTCGAAACGCCGTCGGGTCTGCCCTGAAAACTGCCGGAGAAAATTTCAGACAACATGTTCTTCTTTAAGAAGCTGATCGCGCCGTTTCTGATGCCCGTCCCCGTCTCGCTGGCGCTGCTCGTCGCCGGGCTCCTGCTGCTGTGGCTGACGAGGCGGCAGAAGGCGGGGAAGTATCTGGCGACGACAGGATCGCTGCTGCTCGTGCTTTTAAGCTACGGCTTTGGGACGAACCGGCTGCTGGCGGGGCTCGAAAGGAGCTATCAGCCGGTGGCCGACGCCGCGCCTCTGGCGGGTCGCGTGTGGTGGGTGGTCGTGCTCGGCGGCGGGAGTTCTTCCGACCGTTCGCTGCCCGAGGGGACGCGTCTGAGCGAGGCGAGTCTGGCGCGGCTCGTCGAAGGCGTCAGGCTCCAGCGCCAACTGCCCGGGAGCCGCCTGCTGCTCTCGGGCGGGAGCGTCTTCGGCTCGGAGCCGGACGCCGAGACGATGCGCGCGCTCGCCGTCGGCCTCGGCGTAGACCCCGCGACGCTGGTGCTCGACGCGGCCTCGCCCGACACCGAGACACAGGCCGAGGTCGTCCGCGCGCAGCTCGGCGCGGACGAGTTTTTCCTCGTCACCTCCGCCTCGCACATGAACCGCTCGGTCGCGCTCTTCAGGAAGGCGGGCACCAACCCGCTGCCCGCGCCGACGCACTTCCTCGCGCAACGGGGCGGCGGGCTCGCGCCCGGCGACTTCTTCCCCGGCTCCGGCGGCCTGCGCCGCGCCGAGCTGGTCACCTACGAATACCTCGGCCTCGCCTGGGCGAAGATCAGGGGAAGAGTCTGAAGGAAGGATAAGGATGATAAAAATTTCTAAGGGCTTACTCGTCATCTTCGCGCTCCTGCTCTCGCTCTGCGCGCCGGTTCGCGTCGCGGCGCAGGACGACGACGATGACGACGACGAGCGAGGCGCGCGCGCGGGCTTCTTCGACCGCGCGGAGGACGAGGAGGATTTGAACCGCGAGCTTTGGGAGTACGTGAAGGGGACGCCGTACGCGTCCGCGCTCTCTTACGTCGCGGCGGCGCAGGCGCGCGCGCGCGAGGCGCGCGTGGCGGAGGCCGTGCTCCCGACGGGCTGGAAGATCGCGCCCGCGGGCCGTCAGGTCGAGCTGGGCCGCCTGCCTTACGAGGCGGTGCCGTTCGCCGGCCGGCTCGTCGTCCTCAACACCGGCTACTACACGCGCGAGCCGCAGGAGGTCTCAATCGTCGACCCCGCGTCGGGCGGCGTCGAGAAGACCGTCCGGCTCAACTCGATGTTCCCGAGCGCGGCGGAGGGGCCGGGCGGCGACCTCTACGTGAGCGGCGGTTTCGACTCGAAGGTCTACCGGCTCGACCGCCAATTCAACGTCGCGCGCGAGTACGCGGTGGCGGGCTACGCGGCGGGGCTCGCGCGCGTGGACGCGCGGCGCATCGCCGTCCTCTACCTCGCGGGCAAGGACGAGAAGGGCGCTTACGTCACGGGCAAGCTCGCGCTGCTCGACACCGAGACGGGGAAAATCGAGGCCGAGGCCGACGCGGGCTACTTCCCGTACTCGGTGCGCCACGTCGGCGGCAAGCTCTACGTCGCCGTGCTCGGCGAGAACAGCGTGCGCGTCTTCGACGGCGCGCTCAAACAGCTCAAGGAGATCAAGGTCGGGCGACGCCCGCAGGAGATGTGCGTCGACGGCCGCCGGCTCTACGTCGTCAACACAGATTCGGACGAGCTGAGCGTGCTCGACACCGAGCGCGACCGCGTCGCGGCGACGGTCAGGACGAACCGTTTCGGCAGCCCGTTCGGCACCGCGCCCACGTCGTGCGCCGTCGCGGGCGGGCGGCTCTACGTCACGCTCTCGGGGATGAACGCCGTCGCAGTCTACGACCAGCGGACGCGCCGGCAACTCGGGCTCGTGCCCGCCGGCTGGTACCCGACGAAGGCCGTGGTCGAGGGCGGCAACCTCCTCGTCCTCAACGCGAAGGGCGTGAGGCCGCGCCGCCCGAACCCGCAGGGGCCGCAGCCCGTCGAGGGGCGCGGCGGCTCGCAGTACGTGCTGACGCTTTTGAAAGGCAGCCTGTCAATCGTCCCGCTGTCGGAGGTGGGCGAACGCCGTAACAGTGTCGCGTGGACGCGGCAGGTGCTCGCGGGCGCGCCGACCTACGACGCGCGGCGCGGCCTCAAGCTCCCGGTCAAGTACGTCTTCTACGTCGTCAAGGAGAACCGCTCGTACGACCAAATCTTGGGCGACCTCGGGCGCGGCGACGGCGACCCTTCGCTGACGCTCTTCGGGCGCGCCGTCACGCCGAACCACCACGCGCTCTCCGAGCGCTTCGTCACGCTCGACAACTTCTACGCCGACGGCGAGATCAGCGTGCTCGGCCACAGCTTCACGACGAGCGGCTACGCCTCGCCCTTCCTCGAATGGGTGGCGAACGCGGCCTACTCGGGGCGCTACCGCGGCTACCCGTTCGGGATGGTGCCGTCGGTGACTTCGCCCACGTACCTCTGGGACGCGCTCGACGACGCGCGCGCGAGCTACAAGATTTACGGCGAGAACTACTACCTCTACACGCGTGCGCAGCGCATCATCTTCGAGGAGCTGGGCGAGCGCAGCGAGCTGGCGCGCAAGTTCTACGCGCGGACGATGCAGCTCGCCTCGGACACAGACCGCGGCCGGCGCTTCTACGACTTCGCGCACGGGTACGCGGGTCGCGCCGACACGCCCGCCGACGCGGCGCGGCTGTTGAGTGAAGAGAAGTTCGCCGAAGGGCTCTCGGAATTCCTCGTCGGCGACGAGTCGCTGGCGCGGGCGCTCGCCGCGAACCCGCGCCTGCGCCGACGCTTCGCGGAGTACCTCACGCGCTACGCCTTCGACTTCCGCTCGTGGGACTTGAGCCACTCCGACCTCGACCGCTTCGCGGCGTGGCGCGGCGACTTCGAGCGTCAACTGAAGGCGGGGCGCGTCGCGCGGTTCAACTACCTCTGGCTGCCGAACGACCACACCAACGGCGCGGACGCGCGCATACGCACGCCGCAGCAGTTCGTTGCGCAGAACGACGCGGCGCTCGGCCTGCTCGTCGAGACCGTCTCGCGCAGCCCCATCTGGAAGGAGTCGCTGATTCTCGTCGAGGAGGACGACGCGCAGAACGGCCCCGACCACGTCGACGCCACGCGCATCGTCGCGCTCGCCGCCGGCCCGCACGTCCGGCGCGGCGCGGTCGTCAGCGACCGCTACGACCAACTGAGCGCGCTGCGCACGGTCGGACTGCTGCTGGGACTGCGCCCGCTCAACCTCAACGACCGCATGGCCGTCCCGCTGTTCGGCGTCTTCGACGCGCGCCCCAACCTCGCGCCCTACGCCGCGCCGCCGCCCTCCGCCTCGCTCTCCGACGCCGACCGCGCGCGCTACGAAGAGTTGCGCCGCCGGTAAGACAAGGGGAAGGGGTAAAGGGGAAGGGGGAAGGGACTGCTTGAATGCAACCCTTCCCC
>JBEVKV010000526.1:0-6818 GCA_040509515.1 Pyrinomonadaceae bacterium
TCACCTGCGGGCCGACCGCCTCCCCTTCTCTACCTGTCAGCAAACCCTGCCCTTAGAGAGCGCGCTCCTGCCGCAGGTATCTCTCGAACGCCTCCGCGACGTGGGCCGGAGTGACGCCCGCCCACTCACCGGCCGAAGCGTCCGCCGCCCTCTCGCCGGCCCTCCTCTCGGAGTGCGAAAGGGTCTTAAGGAAAGTCAGGTAACTGGCCCGGTCTTCGTCCCCCATCCTCAAGATGCGCACCCCGATGAGGTAGGCGTAACCGTCCTCGTCCCCGTCTACCTGCTCGAAGCGGGCCGGGGCGGCGAGCATGCGGACGCCCCCGTGAGGCGTCTCGACCGTCACGCCCAGATAGCCGCCGGCGTCCGTCAGGTAGAGAGAGCCGACGCGCATGGCGGGCAGCAGCAGCGTCATGCCGCCGCGAGACAGGTCGCGCGTCGAGCCCGCGAGGGAGAACTGCGCGCGGAGGTCAAAGTCCTGCCCGTCCCGGAGCGGGGAGACCGAGACCGGCAGGCGCGCCACAAAACGCGCCCCGCGTCTGGGGGCGCGCCTGCGGTCTCCGACGTATTTGCGCAGGCGCGCGAGTGAACTCAGGAACTGCCCCACGCCGCTCACTTCTCACCGCCTTTCTTTTTACCCGTCTGCTCGGCGGGTTCGCCGACCTTAACCATCGTGTCGGCGCCCACGGGCCGGGTGTCTTCGGGGCCGCTCACCATGTCGGCGGCGGTCGTCTCCCCTGCCTCCTCGGTCAAACTGCTTTCGCCGCCCGTCTCCCCCGCGTGGCTTTCTTTGTCGCTCACCCCTTGCCGCCTTTCTCCTCGATGACGACCGTCACCTCGCTCTCCGTCTCGTTCTCCAGACGGACGCGGTGCGTCCGCTTGTCGACGACGATGCGGCGGGGAGGGGCCTCGCCCCCTTCCGGCTGCTTCAGCCGGCCGAACTTCCGGCTGCCATCGCCCTCCGGGTCTTTGATGTTGTGCACGTCCTTATCGAACTCGCTCACGTCCTCCTGCCTTTCTTCTTCCCCGGCTTTGAAGCCGCCTCACCTTTGGCCCGCGGCGGCCGGTCACATTATCCGCTTTATTCACCTGATAGTCAGCGTGAGACGACGTAGGGCGCGGGAAGGATATTAGCGGAAGGGCGGGGTGTCAACGGCCTGCCGGACATTAACTTTCGCGTCGAGGGCCGCAGGTCAACGCGGCAGGGGCGGCGAGCTTTTACACAACTATTACAAACGGCCGCGCCGTTAACTGCTACGCTCTACGCATCCCCCGCGTCAAACTGAGGTCGGCATATTTCGAGGGGGCAGTCTGAAAATCGAGGGCTTAATGAGCGAAAACACAGCGGTCATGCAGAGGCGGACGGGCATCAACTGGGCGACTTCAATCGCGATGGTCGTCTTCCACGTAGGGGCGATCATCGCGCTCTTCACCTTCAGTTGGCCCGCGGTCGCGGTGGCCGTCGCGCTGTGGTGGGTGTCGGGGAGCCTCGGCGTCGGCATGGGCTTCCACCGGCTGCTGACGCACCGCGGGTACAAGACGCCGAAGTGGGTCGAGTACTTCCTGACGGCGTGCGGCACGCTCGCGCTCGAAGGCGGCGCCATCGACTGGGTCGTCACGCACCGCATCCACCACGCGCACACCGACGCGCCCGGCGACCCGCACACGCCGCGCGACGGGACGTGGTGGGCGCACATGGGTTGGATTCTGACGGGGACGGCGCAGCAGTACGGCGACGCGGTGATGTGGCGCTACGCGCCCGACCTGATGCGCGACCGCTTCCACGTCCTGCTCAACCGCTTCTACTGGGCGCCGCAGATCGTCCTCGGGCTGACGCTGCTCGCGGTCGGCGGGTGGACGATGATGCTGTGGGGCGTCTTCCTGCGCGTCACGCTCAACCTGCACTCGACGTGGCTGGTCAACTCGGCGACGCACATGTGGGGCTCGCGCCGGTTCGAGACGACCGACGACTCGACCAACCTCTGGTGGGTGGCGCTGCTCACATGGGGCGAGGGCTGGCACAACAACCACCACGCGCACCCGACGGCCGCGCGCCACGGGCTCAAGTGGTACGAGATCGACATCAACTGGTACGGCATCCGCACGCTTCAGGCGCTCGGGCTCGCCAGAGACATCAAGCTCATCGGCCGCGCCCCGGCCAAGCTCCCGAGAGAGTCCGCGCCCCTGAAGCGCGCGGCGTAAAAGTTAAGACCGACTCGGACGGATAAAGCCGGGGCCGCTCGGGAACGGGCGTCCCGGCTTTTCCTTTTCCCCTCCGCACTACTTTAGAATGTGTCCATGCGCATCGGCGGTCGCCGCAAATCGGTCGTCTTCTTCCTGACGTTCGGCATCTGCCTCGTCCTCCTCGCGCTCGCGCTCAACGTCGGCTGGATTCTGCTCAACTGGCGGCAGGTCGCGCTGCTGGTCTTCGGCATCATCTTCTTCGCCGTCATCATCACGGGTCTCGTCTTGAACACGACCTTCCTCGTCCGCGAGATACGCCGCAACGAGCAGCACGACGCCTTCATCAACGCCGTCACGCACGAGTTGAAGACGCCCATCACCTCGATCCGCCTCTACCTCGAAACCCTCAAGTCGCGCGAGGTGGACGCCGCGCGCCGCGCGGAGTTCTACGACATCATGCTCGCCGACAGCGACCGCCTGCTGGGCACGGTCGAGCAGGTGCTGCACGCGGGGCGCACCGCGCACGCGCGCCGCCCCGCCAACGTCTCGCTCGTCGACCTCGGCCAGCTCGTCCGCGAGTGCCTCGAACTGGCGCGCGTGCGCTACGGGCTCGCGCCCGAGTCGTTCCGCTACGTCGAGTCGCCCGAGGCGGCCGGCGCGGGCGTCAGCGGCGACCGCGAGGAGCTGCGCGCCGCCGTCTCGAACCTTTTAGACAACGCCGTCAAGTATTCGGGCGAGGCCGTCAGCGTCGCGGTCGAGCTGGCCCCCTTAGACGAGCGGACGCTGGCCGTGCGCGTCTCAGACCGCGGCATCGGCATCCACCAGAACCAGCTCAAGCGCATCTTCAAACGCTTCTACCGCGTGCCCGGCCACTTCATGGCGCGGTTCAAAGGGACTGGGCTCGGGCTCTTCATTGTCCGCTCCATCGTCGAGCGCCACGGCGGCCGCGTCTACGCCGAGAGCGAGGGGCTCGGGCGCGGCAGCACCTTCACCATCCAACTCCCGAGGGCTTCCAAACCTTGAGCGCCGTCCTCATCGTCGAAGACGAGAAGCACCTCGCCGACGGCCTGCGCTTCAACCTTGAGGCCGAAGGCTACGAGGTCGAGACCGTCCCCGACGGCGAGCGCGCGCTCGCCCTCCTGCTCGAAGAGCGCCGCCGCTTCGACGTGGTCGTGCTCGACGTGATGCTGCCCGGCGCGGACGGCTTCGCAGTGGCCGCCGAGCTGCGCCGCGCCGGCTCGTTCGTCCCCGTCCTGATGCTCACCGCGCGCGGACGCCCCGAGGACGTGCTGCGCGGGTTCGAGTCGGGCGCGGACGACTACCTCCCGAAGCCTTTCGAGCTGACCGTCCTGCTCGCGCGCATACGCGGGCTGCTCCGCCGCCGCGAGTGGTTCAATCAGGAGGCCGGCGCCGCGGAGACGGCCGCCGCCGCCGAGACGCGACGCGACGGCGCGAACGCCGCCGCCGGCGCGGAGACGTTCGCCTTCGGCGGGAAGACCATCGACTTCGCCGCGCTCGAACTTCGCACCGACGGCCGCACGCTGCGTCTGACCTTGATGGAGGCTGAGCTTTTGCGCCACCTCGTCGGCCGCGCGGGTCAGGTCGTCTCGCGCAAGACTCTGCTCGAAGAGGTCTGGGGTCTGAGGGAGGACACCGACACGCGCGCCATCGACAACTTCATCGTCCGCCTGCGCAAGTACATCGAGGACGAGCCGTCGCGGCCCCGACACCTCCTGACCGTGCGCGGCGTCGGCTACCGCTTCAT
Source organism: Pyrinomonadaceae bacterium (assembly GCA_040509515.1). Lineage (GTDB taxonomy): Bacteria > Acidobacteriota > Blastocatellia > Pyrinomonadales > Pyrinomonadaceae > QHXN01. The sequence goes on from JBEVKV010000526.1 coordinate 3,947, forward strand.
CCCCGAGGCCGACGGCGGCGACAAAGTTTAGAATCATTGCCGATGCCCGAAGCCCCTCGCGTACAAACTCAGAGCCGGCCCGTCGTGGGCCTGGGCGAACTCATCTGGGACATGCTGCCGGAGGGGCGGCGTCTCGGCGGCGCGCCTTCAAACTTCGCGTACGTCTCGCGGCTGCTCGGCGCGGAGGCGGCCGTCGCCAGCCGCGTCGGGCGCGACGCGCTCGGCGCGGAGGCAATCGAGAAGTTGAACCGCGCCGGACTCTCCACGCGCCACATCCAGTTCGACGAAGAGCACCCGACGGGCACCGTGGGCGTCCGCATCGGCGAGGGCGGCGAGGCGCACTTCAACGTCAACCAGAACTCGGCGTGGGACTATCTCGAATGGACGCGCGAGTGGGAGGCGCTGGCCGCGTCGGCGTCGGTCGTCTGCTTCGGCACGCTCGGCCAGCGCCACTCGGCCGCGCGCTCGACCGTCCTCAGCTTCCTCGCAGCGACGCCCGCGTCGGCGCTGCGACTCTTCGACGTAAACCTCCGCCACTCCTTCTTCACGCCCGAGATGCTCGCGCGCTCGCTCGGGCTTGCGACCGTCGTCAAGCTCAACGACGTGGTGTTGCCGCCGCCCGCCGATATGCTCTCGCTCAACGCGTCGGGCGCGCGCGAGACGGCCGCGGCGCTGCTCGGACGCTTCCGCCTGAGACTCGTCGCCGTCACGCGCGGCGCGCGCGGCAGCCTGCTCGTCTCCGAGGACGACGCGGACGAGCACGCCGGATTCCGCGCGCGGGTCGTGGACACCATCGGCTGCGGCGACGCCTTCGCCGCCGCGCTCGCGCACTGCCTGCGACGCGGCGCGCCGCTCTCGCTCGCGAACGAAATCGCCAACCGCGCCGGCGCGTGGGTCGCAACGCAGCCCGGCGCGACCCCCGAGGCCGACCCCGCGACGGTCGCGCGCCTGCTCGAAGGCTTACGATGAGGTATCCTTCCCGTCGATGACTCCGAGAACCGTCAGGGCCACGCGTTACGTGACGCCGCTGCGCGAGGGCGGGAGCCTGCCGGCCATCGTCGAGGCCGACGACGACGGGCTCTACGTCCTGAAGTTTCGTGGCGCGGGGCAGGGGCCGAAGGCGCTCATCGCCGAGCTTCTGGCGGGCGAGTTGGCGCGCGCGCTCGATTTGCGCGTCCCAGAGATCGTCTACGTCGAGGTCGCGGCCGAGCTGGCGCGCACCGAGCCCGACCCGGAAATTCAAGACTTGATTCGCGCGAGCGCCGGGCTCAACCTCGCGCTCGATTACCTGCCCGGCTCCGTCACCTTCGACCCGGCGGCCGAGACGGTCGAGGCGGAGACGGCGTCGTCAATCGTCTGGTTCGACGCCTTCACGACCAACGTCGACCGCACGGCGCGCAACACCAACATGCTGATGTGGCACCGGCGGCTCTGGCTCATCGACCACGGCGCGGCGCTCTACTTCCACCACAACTGGGACAACTATCTCGCGCGCAGCCGCGCGCCGTTCCCGAAGATCAAGGAGCACGTCCTGCTGCCGTGGGCCTCCGCGATTGAAGACGCGGACGCGCGCCTCGCCCCGCGCGTGACGGACGCGCTCGTGCGCGAGGTGCTCGGCTTCGTCCCCGACGAGTGGCTCGCGTCGGAGCCGCGCTTCGCCTCGGCGGATGAGCACCGCGAAGCCTACGCCGAATACCTTCTCTCGCGGATGCAGTCGCCGCGCGACTTCGCAAGGGAGGCGGCCGATGCCCGAGCGTTGTCCGTTTGATTACGCCGTCGTGCGCGTCGTCCCGCGCGTCGAGCGCGGCGAGTTCGTTAACGCGGGCGTCATCGTCTCGTGCCCGTCGAAGAAGTACCTGAAGGCGCGCGTCGAGTTGGACGCCGAGCGTTTGGCCGCGCTCGACCCTAAGTTCGACCGCGAGACAATCGAGCGACACCTCGCGGCCATCCCGCTCATCTGCGAGGGCGGCGCGGGGGCCGGCCCCATCGGGCTGCTCCCGCAGCGCGCGCGCTTCCACTGGCTCGTCGCGCCGCGCAGCACCGTCATCCAGACCTCGCCCGTCCACACCGGCTTCTGCGAGGACGGCGACCGCATCCTCGAACACCTCTTCCGCACGATGGTCAGCCGCCCCGAGTGAGCGCGAAAAACTTTCCCCCTTCAGAAAAATTTCCCGCCGCCTAAAACCGCCCGCCGGACGAGCCCCGTATATCAGGCAAGTTACGAGACAAACAATCACTGGGGGAAGAAGATGAAGAGAACTTTCAACGCACTCGTTCTGGCGGCGGCCGTGTCGGCCACGTTCGCGCTCGGCGCTTCGGCGCAAATGATGGGCGGCGGCACCAGCAACAACAATCCGACGGTCGGCGGCGCGCCGATGTACAAGACGAAGAACATCGTCGAGAACGCGATGAACTCGGCCGACCACACGACGCTCGTCGCGGCGGTCAAGGCCGCGGGCCTCGTCGAGACGCTTCAGGGCAAAGGCCCGTTCACGGTCTTCGCGCCGACAAACGACGCCTTCGGCAAGCTGCCCGCGGGCACCGTCGAGACGCTGGTCAAGCCGGAGAACAAGGCCATGCTGACGGGCATCCTGACCTACCACGTCGTGGCCGGTAAGTACGACGCGAAGAAGCTCATGCAGCTCATCAAGAAGGGCGGCGGTCAGGCCATGCTCAAGACCGTGTCGGGCGGCACGCTCACCGCGCGCATGAACGGCGCGGGCGTCACGCTCACCGACGAGAAGGGCGGCAGCTCGAACGTCACCATCGCCGACGTGATGCAGTCGAACGGCGTCATCCACGTCGTCGACACCGTGCTGATGCCCCGCTAACGCGAGGGGGCATTGACAAGGGGGCGGCGCGCGTTGGCATA
>JBEVKV010000527.1:0-5688 GCA_040509515.1 Pyrinomonadaceae bacterium
TGGCGAGGTGGTCAACGGGTACGGGCCGACCGAGTCGACGACGTTCGCCTGCTGCCGTGCCGTGCGGACAGGCGAGGAGTTGGGGCGCGGGGTGCCGATCGGGAGGCCGATCGCGAACACGACCGCCTACGTCCTGGACGCGGGGATGCGACCCATCCCGGTCGGCGTGCTCGGCGAGTTGTACCTCGGCGGCGGCGGCCTTGCGCGGGGCTACATCAACAGCGCGGGATTGACGGCGGAGAGATTCGTGCCGCACCCGTTCGGCACGGAGCCGGGCGCGCGCCTCTACCGGACGGGGGACGTGGTGAGGTATCTGGCGGACGGGGAGATAGAGTTCGTCGGGCGGATCGACCAGCAGGTGAAGGTGCGCGGCTTCCGCATCGAACTCGCGGAGATCGAGGCGACACTGAGGCAGCTCAGCGAGGTCAGGGAGGCGGTGGTCGTCGCGCGCGGCGATGACGCCTCGAACAAGGTGCTGGTCTGCTACGTGGTGACGGCCGAGGACGCCGCGCAGGAGGTCGGCCGTCTCAGGGAACATCTCAAGGAGAGGCTGCCCGAGTACATGCTGCCGCAGGCGTTCGTCTTCCTGAAGGAGATACCTCTGACGCCGAACGGCAAGGTCGACCGGCGCGCGCTGCCGGAGCCCGACCAGTCGCGCCCCGAGCTGGCCGCCGACTACGTCGCGCCGCGCAACCAGACCGAGGAGACGCTCGCGCAGATGTGGGTCGAACTGCTCAAGGTCGAGCGCGTCGGCGTGGAGGACGATTTCTTCGACCTCGGCGGACACTCACTGCTGGCGACGCAGATCGTCTCGCGCGTCCGCGAGACCTTCAAGGTCGAAGTACCCCTGCGCAGCCTCTTCGAGAGCCCGACGGTCGCGGCGCTCGCCGAGTTGATAGAAAAGTCCGACTCGACCTCGGAGCCGCAGGCGCCCGCCATCGTCCCCGTCACGCGCCAGGCGCGGCGCGTCAGAAAGTCCTCGCCGGGCTTGCGCACTTAAACCAACTCCCGCCGGTCAAAGTCACGAGAGAGCATCCCCGCTCGGGGATTCCTTTACTCCCATGATTAACGAAGAAGTCCTTGAAGACGCCCTCGAAGACGTGTACGTCTTCCCGGTCTCGTTCGCGCAGCAGCGGCTGTGGTTCTTAGACCAGCTTGAGCCCGGTAGCACGGTCTACAACATCCCGGTCGCGCTGCGGCTCGGGGGCCGGCTCGACGAAGCGGCGCTTGAGCGGACGCTCACGGAGGTGGTGCGCCGCCACGAGTCTTTGCGGACGACCTTCGCGGTCGAGGGGGGCGAGCCCGTGCAGGTCGTCCACCCGCCGGCTCCGGTGCCGCTCCCTGTTATAGACCTTTCCGACTTGCCCGAAGGAGAGAGGGAGGAGCGGGCGCAACGACACGTCAACGAGGAGGCGCAACGCCCCTTCGACCTCACGGCGGGGCCGCTGCTGCGGGCGGGACTAGTGAAGCTCGGGGAGGAGGACTACGTCGCGCTCTTCACGATGCACCACATCGTGAGCGATGGGTGGTCGATGGGCGTGCTCGTGCGCGAGGTCGCCGCGCTCTATCAGGCTTTCTCTCAGGGCGAGCCGTCGCCGCTGCCCGAGCTGCCCGTGCAGTACGCGGACTACGCCTCGTGGCAGCGCGAGTGGCTGCGAGGCGAAGTGCTCGAAGAGCAGTTGGGGTACTGGCGCGGGCAGTTGGGCGGCGCGCCGTCCGTGTTAGAACTGCCGACCGACAGGCCGCGGCCGAAGGAACAGGTGTTCGGCAGCGGGGTTCAGGCGTTCGAGTTGAACGCGGGGCTGACCGCGAAGCTGAGGGCTTTATGTAAGCGTGAAGACGCCACCATGTTCATGGTGCTGCTGGCCGTCTGGCAGCTCCTGCTCGCGCGCTATTCGGGGCAGGACGACATCCTCGTCGGCACGCCCATCGCCAACCGCACGCGCGGCGAGACGGAAGACCTCATCGGCTTCTTCGTCAACACGCTCGTGCTGCGCGGGAAAATCTCCGGCGAGATGCGCTTCTCCGACTATCTCGGGCAGGTCAAGGAGACGTGTCTGGAGGCGTACGCGCATCAGCATGTGCCCTTCGAGAAGGTGGTCGAGGAGCTGCAACCCGACCGCGACCTCGGGCGCAACCCGCTCTTTCAGGTGATGTTCGTTCTGCAGAACGCGCCGGGCGGGGAGCTGAATCTGCCCGGCCTGAAGCTGGCCCCGGTCGGGGTCGAAGCCAACCCGACGCAGTTCGACATGGCCTTGACGATGATCGAGCGCGAGCAGTCGGTGCACGGCTTCTGGGAGCACAGCGCCGCCCTCTTCGACGTGGCGACAATCGAGCGCATGGCCGGGCACTTCGAGCGTCTGCTCGAAGAGGTCGCCGCCGCCCCGCGTCGAAAACTCTCCGAGTTGGAGATGCTCTGCGAGGAGGAGCGCCGCCGCCTGCTCGTCGAATGGAACCGGACGGCGCGCGACCGCGCGGCCGGCCTCTGCCTCCACGAGCTGTTCGAGCGGCAGGCCGCGCGCACGCCAGAGGCGGTCGCCGTCGTCTGCGGCCCGCGGCAGGTGACCTACGCCGAGTTGAACGAGCGCGCCAACCGGCTGGCGCATCACCTGCGAAGCGCGGGGGTCGGGCCGGAGAGTCTGGTCGGGGTTTTGATGGAGCGCTCCGTCGAGATGCTGGTCGCGCTCTTGGCGACGCTCAAGGCGGGCGGCGCTTACGTCCCGCTCGACCCGGCCTACCCGACCGAGCGGCTCGCCTTCACCCTCGAAGACGCGGGGGCGCGCGTGCTGCTGACGCAGGAGAATCTGGCCGGGCGGGTCTCGGGCCTCGACCTGAAGGTGATCCGACTCGACTCCGACTGGGAGGCAATCGCCGCGCGGCCCGCGGACAACCCCGCGGCCGGCGCGCGGGCCGAGAACGCGGCCTACGTCATCTACACCTCGGGCTCGACGGGGCGGCCGAAGGGCGTCGTGTGCCGGCACGGCTCGGTTGTGAATTACGTCGAGTCGGCGAACGCCGAGTTCCGAATCGGCCCGGCGGATCGCGTTCTTCAGTTCGCCTCCGTCAGTTTCGACGCCAGCGCGGAAGAGGTCTACACGACCCTGACCGGCGGGGGCACTCTGGTGCTCCGTGACGACGCGATGCTCGCCACGGCGTCGGCGTTCCTGCGCCGGTGCCGCGAATGGGGTCTGACCGTGCTCGACCTCCCGACCGCCTACTGGCAGGAGTTGGTGGCGGGCGCGACCCCGGCCGAATGGGACTCCGCGGAACGTCTGCGCCTCGTCGTCATCGGCGGCGAGAAGGCCGTGCCCGAACGGGTCGCGGCGTGGCACGAGGCGGTGCGCGGGCGCGTGCGCCTCGTCAACACGTACGGCCCCACGGAAGCGACCATCGTCGCCACCTCCTGCGATTTGACGCCGGGCGCGCGCGAGGCTTGGCGTGAGGTGCCCATCGGACGACCCGTCGCCAACGCGCAGGCGTACGTGCTCGACGCGCACCTACGACCCGTGCCCGCGGGGGTGACGGGTGAGTTGCACGTCGGCGGGGCGGGGCTGGCCCGGGGCTATCTGAAGCGCCCCGGCCTCACGGCCGAGAAGTTCATCCCACACCCGTTCGCGGCCGAGCCGGGCGCGCGTCTCTACCGCACAGGCGACCTCGTGAGACACCTGCCCGACGGGAACCTGGAGTTCGTGGGCCGGGCCGACGACCAAGTCAAGCTGCGCGGCTTCCGCATCGAGTTGGGCGAGATAGAGTCGGCGCTGCGGACTCACGCGGCCGTCGCCGAAGCGGTGGTCGTCACGCGCGAAGACGGGCAGGCGGGAAAGCGCGTGGTCGCTTACGTCGTGCCGGCGGCGTCCGCGGAGGCGACGGCCGCCGAGCTGCGCGAGTACCTGCGCGGGCGGCTCCCGGACTACATGGTGCCGCAGGCGTTCGTCACGCTCCGCGAGCTGCCGCTGACGCCGAGCGGGAAGATAGACCGCAGGGGGCTGCCCGCGCCCGATCCGCAAGGCGGCGGGGCGGAGTTCTCGGCACCGCGCGGGGCGATTGAGGAGATCGTGGCCGGCGTCTGGGCCGAGGTGCTCGGCGCAGAGAGGGTGGGCGCGGAGGATAACTTCTTCGAGTTGGGCGGGCACTCTTTGCTGGCGACGCGAGCCGTCTCGCGGCTGCGCGAGGCGCTGGGCGTCGAACTCCCGCTGCGCTCGCTCTTCGAGCGGCCGACTCCGCGGCTGCTCGCCGGCGAAGTGGAGACGCTGTTGCGCGGCGGCGTCACGGCGGCGCGCCCCCCGCTGCGGGTGGCGGTTCGCGAGGGCGCGGTGCCGCTGTCGTTCGCGCAGCAGCGGCTGTGGTTCTTAGACCAGTTGGAGCCCGGCTCCTCGACCTACAACATCCCTGCGGCCGTCCGCCTTCGCGGGGCGCTTAACGTCGAGGCGTTAGGGGGCGCGCTGACGGAGGTCGTGCGCCGGCACGAATCCCTGCGCACGACCTTCGCGGCCGAGGGAGGCGAGCCCGTGCAACTCATCCACCCGCCCTCACCCGTCCCGCTCCCCGTCGTTGACCTCCGCGACCTGCCCGCGGACGAACGCTACGCGCGCACGCAACAGCTCGTCAACGAGGAGGCGCAACGACCCTTCGACCTGTCTGCGGGGCCGCTGCTGCGCGCGGGACTGCTCCGCCTCTCCGCGGAGGAGTACGTGGCGCTGCTGACGATGCATCACATCGTCTCGGACGGCTGGTCGATGGGTGTGCTGATTAAAGAGGTGGCGGCGCTCTACGAAGCCTTCTCGAAGGGCGAGCCGTCGCCGCTTGAGGAGTTGCCGATTCAGTACGCGGACTACGCCTCGTGGCAGCGCGGGTGGCTGCAGGGCGAGGTGCTCGAAGAACAACTCTCCTACTGGCGTCAACAGCTCGGCGGCGCGCCGTCCGCGCTGGAGCTGCCGACGGACAGGCCGCGGCCGAAGCAGCCGAGCCATCGCGGCGGGCACGTCGGGTTCGCCTTCGACTCGGAGCTGACGCAGAAGTTGAAAGAGTTGAGCCGCCGGGAGGGCGTGACGCTGTTCATGACGCTGCTGGCCGGGTGGCAGCTCCTGCTGTCGCGCTACTCGGGGCAGAAGGATGTCAGCGTCGGGACACCGGTGGCCGGCAGGACGCACGCCGAGACGGAGCAGTTAATCGGGTTCTTCGTCAACACACTGGTGCTGCGCACCGACCTCTCGGGCGAGGTCACCTTCAGGGGACTCCTCTCGCGGGTGCGGGAGGTGTGCCTGGGCGGGTACGCGCATCAGGACGTGCCGTTCGAGAAGCTGGTCGAGGAGCTTCAGCCCGACCGTGACACGGGCCGCTCGCCGCTCTTCCAGGTGGCCTTCACCTTACAGGAGCAACAGCAGGGGGGCGGGCTGGAGCTGCCGGGCTTGGCCGTAAGCGAGGCGGCGGCCGAATCGGGGGCGGCGAAGTTCGACCTGACGCTGGCGGCGGCCGAGTCGGGCGGTGTGCTGGCGATGGGGCTGGAGTACCGGCTCGACCTCTTCGATGAGGGGACGGCGGCGCAACTGCTCGGGCACTTCGAGCGGCTGGTGCGGGCTGCGGCGGCCGACCCCGACGAGGTGGTCTGGGGGCTGCCGCTGCTGGGCGAAGAGGAGCGCGAGCTACTCCTCGCACGGTGGAACGAGACGGAGGCCGACTACGAGCAGG
>JBEVKV010000528.1:0-14422 GCA_040509515.1 Pyrinomonadaceae bacterium
GGAGCCCGACGAGCAGTTGATGCGCTCCATCGAGGAGCAGATAGGCATCTCGGACAACGCCAAGAACACCTTCCGTCAGGAGATACTCATCCGCATCTCGTCGTACGCGCGCAAGGGGCGCTCGTTCGAGTACACCTCGCACGAGCGGCTGAAGGAGGCGATTGAAAAGAAGATTTTCGCCGACCTCAAGGACGTGGTGAAGATTACGACCTCGGCCAAGACGCCCGACCCCGACCAGCTCCGCCGCATCAACGAGGTCGTCGACCGGCTCGTCAAAGACGGCGGCTACTGCCCCGTTTGCGCCAACGAGCTGCTGACCTACGTCGGCACGCTCCTCTCGCGCTGAACGCGGGCGCGAATGAGGGAAGCGGCCTCGAAGGTGAGAGGCACCGAGTCGCCCGCGCCTCCGTCACGGAGCGCGGGCGTTCTGGCTTAACAAGCTAATGAAGTGAGGGTGATGACGGACGACTCGCAGATTTCGGGGACGATACAGCGCAACGACTGGTCTTTGCAGCGGAAGGGCATCATCGACCAGGAGCGGCACAAGGAGCGCGTGAAGGAGGCCGTGCGCCGCAACCTCGGCTCCATCGTCTCGAACGAGGCCATCATCCTCTCCGACGGCAAGCGCACCGTCAAAGTCCCCATCCGCTCGCTCGACGAGTACAAGTTCCGCTTCGACCACCGCAAGAAGAAGCACGTCGGCACGGGCGACGGCAAGTCCAAGGTCGGCGACGTTATCGCGCGCGAGGGGCAGCCCGGGCAAGGGCAGGGGCGCGGCGCGGGGCCGGCCGGGCAGGACGCCGGAGCCGAATACTACGAGGCCGAGGTCAACATCGACGAGTTGGCCGCGCTCATCTTCGAGGACTTGCAACTCCCCTTCCTCGAAGACAAGGCGAAGAAGGCCGTCCCCGCCAAGACGACGCGCTTCAACGAAATCCGCCGCACCGGCGTCTTCTCGAACCTCGACAAGCGCCGCATGATCCTTGAGAACATCAAGCGCAACGCGCGCGAGACGAACGAGCCGCGCTTCGGCGGCGTCCGCAAGGAAGACCTGCGCTTCAAGAGCTGGGAGGAGGATAACCGCTACGAGTCCAACGCCGTCGTGCTCGCGCTGATGGACGTGTCGGGCTCGATGGGCGAGTTTAAGAAGTACATCGCGCGCTCGTTCTTCTTCTGGATGGTGCGGTTCCTGCGCACCAAGTACGACAACGTGGAGATCGTCTTCATCTCGCACCACACCGAGGCGAAGGAGGTCACCGAGGAGCAGTTCTTCACGCAGGGCGAGTCGGGCGGGACGGTCGTCTCAAGCGCCTACCAGCTCGCGCTCGACATCATCGCCACGCGCTACCGCCCGGCCGACTGGAACGTCTACCCGTTCCACTTCTCCGACGGCGACAACTACTACTCCGACAACGAGGAGGCCGTCCGCCTCGCCGACGAACTCATCAAGACCTGCAACCTCTTCGGCTACGGCGAGATCGGCGAGGAGGGCGGCGGCGGCTACCGCCGCAGCTCCGGCGCGCTGCTCTCCATCTTCAACGACCGGCTCCGCCAGAAGGAGCGCTTCATCGGCGTCCGCATCGACGACAAGGAGGACGTTTACCCCGCCCTCAAACAGTTCTTCGGCCGCCGCGGCGTCGAAGCCTGAAGGGAACCCGTGCCCGCGTCGAAGAGCTGACGTGCCGTCCGCTTTCTGCTCCCGCCGCCGCCGCCAGCCGCGCCCGCCTCGTCGTCCACCATCCCGCCCCGCCTATTCAAAAAAATGGATGAGAATCCCGATAATCCGTTCATAATTATCGCGCGCCAGTTTTCCACCCGGCCCCGTCCGCGGGCGAAGCTCAGCCCTCATACGACTTAGCCGCGCGGCTTCCACGCGGCTCCCGGGCTGGAATGGTGCTTGCTTCTTTCCGAGTCATTCGTCCGCTCCGCTCTTATCCGAAGGGTTTACTTCCTAAGGGTTCACTTTCCAGGGGTTCACTTTCCGAAGCTTCACCGCACGCGCCCGACTTCCGAAGGTCGGGGGCATCCGTTCCGGCGTCCGCGCGAGGCCCCGCCGTCCGTTGGCCCCCGGCGTCCCTCGCGGCCGGCGCCTTCCACACCTTTGTGAGGAGGACTTCTGATGATGAGCGGCAAAGTTAAAAAGGCGGTCTCGACCGCCCTCGCGGCGCTCCTGCTGTCGGCCGCGGCGTTTCTCCCGCCCGCGGCGCGCGCGCAGACTTCAAACACGGGCGTCATCACCGGCGTCGTGCAGAACGAGAAGGGCGAGGTGGTCTCGCACGCCACCGTCCGCGCCGTCAACGTCGGCACCAACGCCGCGCGCGAGGTCACGACCAGCGGCGAGGGCGTCTACGAGATCGCGCAGCTCGCGCCCGGCGCTTACCGCGTCGAGGTCGAGGCGCAGGGGTTCTCGAAGTCCGTGCAGGAGGGCGTCGTGGTCAACGTGCTCCAGCGCACGACCGTCAACCCGACGCTGAAGGTCGGCGTCGTCACCGAGGTCGTCAACGTCACGGGCGAGAGCGCCCCGCTCGTCGAGACGACGAAGACCGACGTGTCCGGCGTCGTCGACCAGCGGCGGCTTGAGAACCTGCCGGTCAACGGGCGCTCGTTCGCCTCGCTCGCCGTGCTCATCCCCGGCGCGACGCTCCAGCCCTCGTTCGACCCGACCAAGGCGCGCACCGGCACCTTCTCGGTCGGCGGCTCGACCGGGAGAAACCTGAACATCACGGTGGACGGCGGCGACAACAAGGACAACGCCGTCGGCGGCCTGCTCCAGAACTTCTCGATGGAGGGCATACAGGAGTTCGCGCTCTCCACGCAGCGCTTCTCGGCCGCCAACGGCCGCTCGGGCGGCGCGCTGCTCTCGGTCGTCTCGAAGTCGGGCACCAACGACTTCCACGGCTCGCTCTTCGGCTTCTTCCGCGACGACAAGCTCAACGCCAACGCGCCCGCGCTGCTCGCCGAGGCCAACCCGAGCCTCTTCCCAGACCCGGCCGACGCCGTCAAACCGCCCTTCGGCCGCCAGCAGGTCGGCGGCAGCTTCGGCGGCCCGATTAAGAGGGACAAGGCGTTCTTCTTCGGCGCGGTCGAGCACACGCGCGAGCGCGGCAACTCCATCGTCCCCGGCGACACGCGCACCCAGATCGCGTTCCTCGGGCCGCTCGGCTACGAGGCCGTTCAGTTCCTGCCGCAGCCCTTCAACGACTGGCAGTACACCATCAAGGGCGACTTCAACCTCAACAGCAGGCACACGCTCGTGACGCGCTTCGCCGGCCAGAACAACGACGCGCTCAACGATCAGGCCGGCTTCCTGACCGTCTTCACCGACGCCTCGGGCGGCAACGAGACTCTGAACACGCTCTACAGCTTCCTCGCCAACGAGACGTGGGTCGCCGGCCAGCGCACCGTCAACCAGTTCACCTACCAGTACACGACCTTCGACAACCGCATCAACGCGACCACCGACCTCGACAACCTCGCCTTCCCGAACGGCATCATCGTCGGGCGCAACGGCAACGTGCCGCAGCAGACCATCCAGAAGAAGCACCAGTTCCGCGACGACCTGACCTACAACCGCGGCAGCCACAGTTGGAAGTTCGGCGGCGACTTCGTCTACGAGCCCACGCTCGGCGGCCTCTTCGCCTTCACCTCTTCGCCGTCCTACTCGTTCAACTTCGACCCGGGCGACATCGCGAACAACCCCGGCCAGTTCCCGCAGGGGTTCCTCACGCACCAGATTCTGCCCGGCCCGATCACCTGTTCGGCCTTCGCCGACGGCCCCGTCTGCGCGGCGTCCGACCTGGCCGGCATCGGCGTCGTCGCGCAGGTAGACCTCGCCGGCGGCGACCCCTCCTTCAGCCTCCGCGACGGCGCGAAGCAGTTCGCCGGCTACGTGCAGGACGACTGGAAGATTTCGCCGCGCTTCACCCTGAACCTCGGCGTGCGCTACGACGTGGACATCGGCTTCGTCGACGCGGGGCACGCGCGCGAGAACCGCGTCTTCCGCGCGCTCCAGATCATCGGCAACCCGTTCGGGGATCACACGCCCAAAGACGACAAGAACAACTTCAGCCCGCGCATCGGGTTCGCGTGGGACATCAACGGCAACGCGCGCTCGGTCTTGCGCGGCGGCTACGGCATCTACTACGACCAGTCGTTCCTGAACGTGCCGCTCTTCGCCGTCCAGCAGGCGAACCCCGAAATCTACGCCAACTTCACCAACGCGGACGACAACCTCGCCATCGACTCGCCGCCGCCCGTCGTCCCGCGGCCGCTCACCAACCCGCTCTCGGGTTCGCGCGGCCGCATGCTCGACCAGGACTTCGAGTCGCCCTACACGCAGCAGTGGAACCTCGGCTTCGCGCAGGAGCTGGGGAGCAACATGGCGCTGGAGTTCGACTACGTCCACATCCTCGGGCTGCACGAGTTCACCTCGCTCGACATCAACCCGCGCATCGGGCCGCTCATCAACGCGCAGCGCAACACCTCGAACCCGGCCCGGCTCCTGACCGCGGCCTTCGCGGCGCGCGCCGCCGAGCTGACGGCGGCCTTCGGCACGGCCACGCCGTTCGGGCGCATCACCGTCGCGCAGTCCGACGGCCGCTCGCGCTACGACGCCTTCACGGTCTCGTTCCGCAAGCGCTACACGAACCGCTACCAGTTGAACGCGCACTACACGCTCTCGAAGTCGCAGGCGTGGTTCGGCCTCGCCTCCGACTTCGGCAACCAGCCGCAGAACGTCTTCGACAAGTGGGACCCGGTCAACTTCGGCCCGACCGACGCCGACGAGCGCCACCGCTTCGTCATCTCGGGCATCTTCGATTTCAAGTGGGGCTTTCAGGTCGCGCCGATTTTTCAGGTCGCGTCGGCGCGCCCGTACAGCATCTTCCCGTCGTGCGGCACCACCTGCGACATCAACCGCGACGGCGTCTCGGCCGACCGCGAGTCGCGCGACGGCAACGACCAGCACGCGCTGCCGCCGAACACCGAGCGCGGCGACAAGTTCCAGCAGTTGAACGTCCGCGTCTCGAAGTTCTTCGACTTCGGCGAGACGCGCAAGCTCGGGCTGTTCTTCGAGGCTTTCAACGTCTTCAACACGGCGAACTTCGGCAGGGAGTTCCAGAACGTGACGGGCCGGGCCGACTTCGGCCGGCCGCTCAACTTCTTCGGGGCCACGGGCTTCTCCGAGCCCATCGGCATCCCGTTCCAGGCTCAGCTCGGCGCGCGCTTCAGCTTCTGAGCCCGACCCGCCTTGCTCCGGCCGGGGCTCCAAGTCCGAGAGGGCTTCGGGCTCCGGCCTCTTTTTTTACGATTTTTTCCGACGACGCCGCCGGGGTTGAACCGGCGCGCGCGGGTCTGCTATAGAGCGACGCGGGAGGGATGTCGGCAATGCACACGAGAGTTAAGGCGGGCCCCGCGTTCGTCCTGCTGGCGCTCCTGCTCGCGTCCGCGCCGGCGCGCGCGCAGGGGCAGAACACCGTCGAGGGTCGCGTCCTCCTGCCTTCAGGCGCGCCGCCCGCGCAGTCCGTCCGCGTCACGCTCACGCAGGGCGGCCGGCGCATCCACGAAGCCTTCACAGACCTGAGCGGACGCTTCAGCTTCCCCGGCCTGCGCGGCGGCGCTTACCAGCTCACGGCCGAGGGCGACGGCCGCGCCTTCGAGACGACGAGCGTGTCCGTCGAGGTCGGCGCGTTCGGCGGCGGCGGGCAGTCCGTCACGCAGAACATACAGCTCAGGCCGAAGGCCGGCGACGGCGTCTCGCCGGCCGCGACAATCGCCGCGGACGAGATAGACCCGGCCGTCCCCGAAGCCGCGAAGGAGCGGTACAGGCGTGGGCTCAAGAGCGCCGCCGAGGGCAAGCCCGAGCAGGCCGTCCGCGCGCTCGAAGAGGCCGTCAGGGCGCACGCAAACTTTTACGCCGCGCACATGGCGCTCGCCGAACAGCTCTCCAAACTCCGGCGCTACGAAGAGGCGCTGGCCGCCTACCGCAAGGCCAGCGAGCTGCGGCCCGAAAACTCCGGCCCTTACGTCGGCGTCGGCGTCACGCTCGTCGGCCTCAAGCGCTACGACGAGGCGATACGGCTGCTGCGCGGGGTCGTCGAGGTTGACGGGAAACTGCCCGCCGCACGCCTCTCGCTCGGCTACGCCGAGATGCTCGTGGGCGACTACGCGGCGGCGCGCGAACACCTGCTGCGCGCGCTCGAACTCGGCCCCGCGCCGCTCGCGCACGTCTACCTCGCCAACGTCTACGAACAGACCGGCGAGTACGCGGAGGCCGCACGCCACCTCGAAGCCTACCTCAAAGAGAACCCCGACTCGCCGCAGAGAGAGGGCGTCCGCGCAGCGCTCGACGCGCTCCGCAAAAAGGCGAAAGAGAAGAAGTGACGCGCGTCGCTCGTCGGGCGGGGCGGCGCCGGGACATTACCCGTTCGTCATTCAACACTCATCCTTTACAATGTCCGCATGGAAGACCGCGAGTTGAAGGGGCTTGAGCAGGCGCTCGAACAGATTTGGGAGGTGGCGCGGGGCTTCGGGCTCGACCCGTACCCCGTCCGCTTCGAGGTGGTGCCCGCCACCGTCATGTACGAGATCGGCTCCTACGCGCTGCCCGGCCGCTACTCGCACTGGACGTTCGGCAAGGCGTACCACCGGATGAAGACGATGTACGACTTCGGCCTCTCGAAGATTTACGAGGTCGTCATCAACACCAACCCGGCCTACGGCTTTCTGCTTGAGACGAACAGCCCCGTCCAGAACAAGCTCGTCATGGCGCATGTGCTCGGCCACGTTGACTTCTTCAAGCACAACGCATACTTCTCGCGCACCAATCGCCGCATGGTCGAGACCGTCTCGGCGCACGCCGGTCGGATGGGCGAGTACGAGTTTCGCTACGGCCGCAAGACCGTCGAGCGACTCCTCGACGCCGTCCTCTCCGTCGAAGAGCACATCGACCCCAACTTCTTCATCCAACGTGAAGCGCCCGAGCCGCCGCCCGGCACGCCGCGCCCTCCCAAGCCCCCCGGCCGCTACGACGACCTCTGGGACATCGGCCGCGCGCCCGACCCGGAAACGCCCGCCGCCGCCGACCGCCCGCGCGGCGACCGCCTCCCCGAAAAAGACCTCGTCTACTACATCATGCGCAACTCGCCCTCGCTCCAGGACTGGCAGCGCGACGTGATGGCGATGGTTCACGAGGAGATGGAATACTTCGTCCCACAGATGCAGACCAAGACTTTAAACGAAGGCTGGGCGTCGTTCTGGCACTCGCGGATCATGCGGGAGCTGGACTTGCCGGACGTGGAGCTGTTGGAGTTCGCGGAGCTGCACTCGGGCGTGGTGTCGCCGCACAAAGGGCAGTTGAACCCTTACTACCTCGGCTACAAGATTCTTGAGGACATCGAGCGGCGCTGGGATAAGCCTTCGGCGCAGGAGCAAGGGCGGCCGGGGCGCAAGGGCGGCGAGGGGCGCGCGAAGATTTTCGAGGTGCGGGAGTTGGAGAACGACGTGTCGTTCCTGCGCAACTACCTGACCGAGGAACTGTGCGAGGAGCTAGACCTGTTCGTCTACGAGCTGGTGGACGAGGAGGAGTGGACGGTGACGGATAAGCGCTGGGAGCGCGTGCGCGACCAACTCGTCGCGAACATGACCAACTTCGGCTTCCCCTACATCGTCGTCGCCGACGGCGATTACAACAACAACCGCGAGCTTTACCTCAAGCACCAGTACGAGGGCGCGGAGCTGGACATGAACTACGCGCGCCGCGTCCTCGAACACGTCCACACGCTCTGGGGACGCCCCGTCCACCTCGAAACCGTCGTCGACGACGAGCCCGCGCGCCTCCACTACAACGGCGAGGAGCACGACGAGGACTGAGAGGCCAGAGCGAAATGTCCGCACCGTCTAACTCTTGGAAGTCCGCGCTCGAACACATCTGGGGCCAGTACCGCGTGTGGTCGGCGACCTCGCGCGCCTACAAGCGGAGGCTGTCCCGCTGGCGTCGCATCGTCCTGACTCTGGGGGTCGCCGGGGGCGTCGCCGGCGTGCTGAGCAGCCAGCAGTGGATACCGTGGGGCGGCATCTGGCCGCCGCTGCCGAAGGCGCTCGGCGCCGCCAGCGCGGTGCTGCTGGGGCTGGCCGCGTATTTCAGCAAAGAGATTTTAAGTCCCGACGACGAGGGGCGCTGGATTCGCGCGCGCGCCGCGACCGAGGCGTTCAAGCGCGAGGCTTACCTGCTGCTCGCGCGCGTGCCGCCCTACGACGGCCCCGCCGTCACGCTGGAGCGCGCCAACGAGATAAACAGCGCCGTCGAAGGCTTGAGGTACGAGAGGCTCGGCCCCGAGCAGAAGCTGGAGTCGATGCCGGACGCCCCGCTGTCCGTGAGCGACTACGTGAGGGTTCGGGTCAAAGAGCAGGTGGAGAACTTCTACGAGCCCGCGGCCGAGAAGAACTGGGCGGTGGCACGGAAGGTTAAGGCAATCACCATCGCGCTCGGCGCGTTGACCATCGTCCTCGGCGCTCTGGGCTTCCTCTGGGTCGGGGTGCCGGCTTTCGCCGCCGTCGTCACGACGGTGAGCGCGTCGCTGGCGGCCTACCTCTACGCGGGGCGCTACCAATACCTCGCCGTCAGCTACCTCGCCACCGCGCAGAAGCTCGAAGGGTTGCGCGTCGCCTGGGAGGTGTCAGGGAAGACCGACGCCGACACGGCGGAGCGCAATAAGTTCATCCTCGACTGCGAGGCGGTCTTCGCCGCCGAGAGCGGCGCGTGGATGGCCGAGTGGACGAAGCCCGCGGGGAAGGCGTGAGGGAGAAATCCCTTGCCGTGCGCGCTCATATCGTCGGGTTCCAGGAGTTCATCCAGAGCGTGCTGGTCGATTCTTTGCGGCCCACCTTGTAGACGTTGAGGCTCGCGAGCGGCGGCGAGTAGATGTGCAGCGTGACGAGGTCTTGCCCGCTCACGTCCGGGTTGCCGAGCTGGTGTATGTCGGGCACGTCCGCGCCCGTCACGTTCCCCGGCATCCACTCGCGCGCCGAGTCGTAGCGCAAGCCCGCGTCGTCCGCGCCCATCTCGAAGAGCGTCTCCCACATCACGCCGCGCAGCACCTTCACCACGCCGAACGAGCCGGCGTGGTCGTGAATCGGCGTGCGCTGTCCCGGCCGCCAGCAGAGCACCAGCACCTCGGCGTGCTCGCCCAGATGGACGCGGTGGCGCGCGTACGTGCCCTCCTTGAAAGAGACGTAGGGGCGCAGCTCGTCCGCGCCGACCTCGACGCCCGCGACCAGCGCGTTCAGCTCGTCGAACGACGGCCGCGCGCCGGGGCGCGAGAGCCGCTCGACGAGTCCCGCGAGGTCGCAGCCCGTCTCGCGGGCCGCCCCGCCTTGCGTCGCGGCCGGGTCAGTCGCATGTAGCGTTGTGCTCGTAGACATCTACTCTCAACTCCTCGGAAGTTAAAGTTCAGTCGAGCCGGCGCACGAACTCCGCGAGGTCTCCGAAACTATCGGCGTGGAGGTCGGCCGGGAACTTGCGGCGGATGGCCTCGCCCCGGAAGCCCTCGCCGCCGAGCACGACGCGCGTGCCGCGCGCGCGCGCCGCCGCCTCGAACTGCGTGTCGTCGCGCGCGTTGGGCTCAAGCTCGCGCTGCATCGTCGAAGAGACGCAGACCAGCGCCGGCCTGTGCTTCGAGACGTACTCGGCCAGCGCGAAGAAGGGCGTGTGCCCGCCGAAGTTGCGCACCTCCCAGCCTGCGCCTTCGAGCAGCGCCTGCGCGCAGAGGCCGGCGAGCGTGTGCAGCTCGTCCTCGGCGGCGCAGCAGATCGCGCGCGGCGCCTGCGCGCCCGTGCGCCTGACGGAGGCCGCCAGCGACTCGACGGCGTGCGAGGCCGTGCTCGTCGCGAGGTGCTCCTCGGCCACGGATATCTCGTCCGCCTCCCAGCGGTCGCCCACGCGCCGCATCGACGCCGCGACCACCTCGTCGAAAATGCGTTCGAGCGGCGCGCCCGTCATGTGCGCTTCGAGCAGGAGCGCGGCGGCCTCGGCCGCGTGCCCCTCTGTGATGGCGTCGAAGAACAGGCGGTCGGTCTCGGCCGCGTCGAGCAACGACGCCTCGTCCGCGCGCCCGCGAGTCGCCACGCCGACGGCGGTGACGACGCCGAGCCCGCGCTCGGTCTGGAAACGCATCACGTCGGCGACGGGGAAGCGCCTGTGGCCGCCGACCGTCCGCCCGGAAGTGAGCTGCCCCGTGTCGGCCCAGCGCTTGATGGTCGCCTCGCTGACGTGCCAGAGCCGCGCCAGTTGACGCGTCGTCATAAATTTTGTGTGAGCTGGTGTCATGAACGTTTCAAGCGCTTAAAGAGTACGCCTCGGGACTTTGCGGTTCAAGTCCATAGCGAAAATTCTCGGACAATTAAAAAGCTCGAACTTTGTCACCAAATCGTGATGAGCGGATTGGTCGTTTCATGTATGCTGTAAACGTTCTCAAGTCGCTCATGTTTGAAGGGCGGATTTGAAGGGCGGGGCCGCCACCCCGACCGGCGCTGTCGAAGCTGTCCGGGCGGTTCCGCCGATGTGACTTTATGCTCTTTGTGAAGCAGAGCGTGATCCGCGCGTCGCCCGAGCGCGTCTTCGCCTTCCACGAACTGCCGGACGCTTTGATGCGCCTGACGCCGCCGTGGGAGCCGACGCGCGTGTTGAAAGCCGCGCCCGATCTGCGCGCCGGCTCGGAGGCTCTGGTCGAGACGCGTCTGTTCGGGCTTCTGCCCGTACGCTGGCTCGCGCGGCACACGGCTTACGACCCGCCGCGCATGTTCGAGGACGTGCAGGTCGAAGGGCCTTTTAAGCGCTGGCGTCACCGACACACGGTCGAGCCGCACGAAAAAGGTTCGGTGCTGCGCGACGAAGTTGATTTCGAGACGCCGCTCGGCGCGCTCGGACGCCTCGCGTCGCCGTTCTTGGTCGAGCCGCGTCTGCGCAGGCTTTTCGAGTACAGGCACCGGGTCACGCGCGAGTGGTGCGAGGGCGCGGCACGCGAGTAGCAGGAGGGATGTATATGTCGGATAGCGCGAATCGAAACGAGACGAGCGGGCGGGGCGGCTGGGTCGTTCTCGCCATCTCGCTGGGCGTCCTTTTCGGGATGGTACTGCTCAAGGGCGGGGCCGACTCCGGCGGAGAGCTAGACGACTAACTTACAAGCAACGAACCGAGGGAGGGTTTTTACATGGCAACAGCAGCATCGAAAATGTCGCAGGACAATCCTACTACTATGGGCAATCAAAGCATGACGGTTGGCAAGGACGTGGTCGAGTCCACGCTCCGCACCGTTGACGAGTCGACGAAGTCGGCGGCGGGCGTCAGCCTGTTCCACATCCTGACGCTGGCCTCAATCGGCGGCTCGCTCGCGCTCTTCTTCGCGGGCAAGAAGTCCGCGGCGATCTTCGTCGGGCTCTGGCCGCCCACCTTCCAGGCGCTCAAGGCCGTGGCCGACACGAACAAAGAGAACCGGAAGTAAGTTCCCGGCCGGGAAGAACAAGGGGGAAGCGTGGAGCCGCGTGGGTTTAACGACCCGGCCGCACCACGCCATATTGAGTAGTCGTCGCGGCGGCGGCAGCGCGGGTCACTCCATGCGGAGCGCGCGGCCGACCGAGGGGTCGCGGCGCACGCGCCAGATTTTCGAGTCGAGATAGTAGTGCAGCAGCGCGTAGCCCCAGAGGAAGCCCGAGGCCAACTGCGTGACGAAAGCCTCGGGGTCGGCGGCGTGGTTGACCAACTGTCGCGGCACCTGATACCAGACGCCGAAGACGACGCCCAGAATAACGTAGTGGACGAGGCGGCGGCTGATGAACTCGGCCGCGCCGTGACGCTCGCGGGCCTCGCCGTCGCGCGTGTACTTGCGGTTGTGAAACCAGACGAGCCGGTGGTACTGGAAGTTGTGATAGATGGTCAGCATCGCGACGATGGCGATGGGCTTATGCTCCATCGGCGTCAGCAGCACGACCCAGTGCATCGGCACGGCCGCCGCCAGCAGAAGGTACTTCGGCACGTCGAGCGGCAGGCGCAGGAAGACGCGCTGCGCCTGTCGCGCCACCCACGCAACCGCCGCCGCGACG
This sequence comes from Pyrinomonadaceae bacterium, assembly GCA_040509515.1. Lineage (GTDB taxonomy): Bacteria > Acidobacteriota > Blastocatellia > Pyrinomonadales > Pyrinomonadaceae > QHXN01. The sequence goes on from JBEVKV010000528.1 coordinate 12,097, forward strand.
GTCAGCGCCAGCAGCGCGCCCTCTAAAATCCCGAGCCAGCCGTGGAGCGCCTCGGGCACGCGCGTGAGCGCCTCGGGGTCGCGCGCGACGAAGCGGACGAAGGGGTACGTGAAGGCGAGCAGGAGGAAGACACGGTCGAGAAAGTTGTCCGCGCGTTCGAGGTCTCCGTTCTTCTTCTTGTAGAGCACCATGAAGCCGTAGTGCTGTTTGACGAGGTGGTAGTAGGCCCACAGCGCCGCGAGGAAGAAGAAGAGGAAGCCCAAGCCCGCCACGACGGCCAAAGGCCCCGCCGCGAAGAAGAGGAGCGACCACCAGAGGAGCCGTCCCCGGCCCCTGCGCTCCTCGCGGTCGAAGTACGTGCGCGAGAAGGTGGCGAAGACGTGCGGCGCGTCCACGAACACGGCCCACGCCGCGACCATCGGCACCAGCGGGACGAGCCCGCCGACGTAGAGCGCAAACAGCGCGTAGCTCGTCACGACCGACCCGATAAACCAGACGAGGTCGTCGCGCGCCCCGATGATCCAGCGCACCGAAAAGGCGCGCGTGCCGGCGGCCTCCTTCAGCGTCGTTGTCGTCGTCGTTGTCGTCGTGGCGGACATGAAATTTAAGGGGGACGTTCGGGCGCGGGAACTTCTCCGGCGCGTGGACAGTTCAGACCCGCCGCGCACATAATTCGGGGAAACAGACGCGGCCGGCGGCGGCGTGCGGGATTTTATCACGCCGCGCGCCGGGCCGGGCAAGCATGGGAAGGAAGAGTATGGGCGCAGACGAGAAGGGGCTCGAACGACTGCTGGCGCTGATGTTTCAGGCGCACCCGTGGCACGGCATTCCCGCCGGGCCACGAAGCGCCGCGCGTCGTCAACGCGTACATCGAGATAGTGCCGACCGACGCGGTCAAGTACGAGCTGGACAAGCCTTCGGGGCACCTGAAGATTGACCGCCCGCAGCGCTTCTCGTCGTTCCCGCCGACGCTCTACGGCTTTATCCCGCAGACGTTCTGCGGCGACCTCGTCGGCGAGTTGTGCCGCGAGACGACGGGGCGCGACGCGGCCATCCGCGGCGACGGCGACCCGATGGACGTGTGCGTGCTCACGGAGCGGCCGGCCGCGCACGCGGGCTTCCTCGTCCGCGCCGTGCCCGTCGGCGGCCTGCGGATGATTGACGGCAATGAGGCCGACGACAAGATTATCGCCGTCCTTGAGAACGACGTGGCCTACGGTCACATCGAGGACTTGAGCGAGGCCCCCGCGGGGCTCGTCGAACGGCTCCAACATTACTTCCTCAGCTACAAGCAACTCCCGCAGGAGTCGCCGCGCCGCGTCGAGATTGCCGACGTGTACGGCCGCGACGCCGCGCTCGAAACCATCCAACGCAGCATCGAGGACTACCGCGCGCTCTACGGCGCGCCCGAGGCGCGCGTCGCGGAACTCCGCCGGCTGCTCAACACGAACGAGACTTAAAAGTCGCGCGCGCCGCGCGCCGAAGAATCGATGAGGAGACGACTGAAGTGGCGGAAGGCCAGCAAGAGGGATTTGAAAAAACACCTGCGCCGCAGAGAGGCCACGTTGGACGCGTGGCTGCGGCGCTTTCTCGCCGGCTACGACCCGGCGCAGCCGCTCGATAACGGCGAGGGCGAAGGCGGCGAAAACTTCCGGCTGCTGCTCAGGCTACGCTGGCTCATCTTCGACTTCATCTTCGTCCGGCTGGAACTGACTTCGTGGTGGGGAGGCAGGCGTCGCTTCCTTGAGCACTTCGACGTTGACGAGGTGAGAATCGGAGCCGGGAGCGTCGAGCTGCTCGGCGACATGGTCTGGTGGGCCGAGGGCGCGGAGGCGGCCGGCGAGTGGTGGCCGGCCGACCACGAGCCGCACCCGACCGGCGTCTTCAAGGTGAAGATACGCGGCGACCTCCGCGGCGGCGGGCGCTGGGTGCTGGAGCCGGTCAGGGTGCGGATGAGCGTGGCGCGCGTGCCGTGGCGCAACGCCGCGTACGCGATAGAGTTCGGACGCGGCAGCACCTACCTGAAGATTAAAGGCGGGACTTGAACTCTTCCTCGACGCCGCAGACGGGGCAGCGCAGCTTCTTTCGCGACTCGTCTGCCCACCGGGCGCGCGCCGGCGTCGAAAGGCGCGGCCCGCCCTCCTCGGCCTCGCCCTCTCGGAAGAAGCGTGCGAGCGAGCCGGCCTTCGCCGCCGGTTCTTCAACGCCGTGTTCCGACGCCTCGGCGGCCGACGCCGCGCGGCAGCGCCTGCACTCCCAGCCGAAACCCTCGTTGACGAAGTGCTCAGTCTCTCGCACGCGAAAAGGCTAGAGGCCGCGGGACTGC
>JBEVKV010000529.1:0-4414 GCA_040509515.1 Pyrinomonadaceae bacterium
CCGTGAGCCGTAAACCGTGACGAGATAAAGACAGCTTTTCCCTCGTCACGGTTTACGGCTCACGGCTCACGTTCTCGGAGAAGATAATGACAAAGGCAAAGATGGACGACCCGCGGCGCATAAGGGAGGAGAACCCCTTCGAGTCGATGATGGAGCGCTTCGACCGAGCCGCACAGCTTTTGAACCTCAACCCCGACCTCTACGCCGTGATGCGCGTCCCGAACCGCGAGCTAAAGGTTTACATCCCCGTCCGGATGGACTCGGGACGGCTCGAAGTCTTCGAGGGCTACCGCGTCCAGCACAACTTCGCGCGCGGCCCGGCCAAGGGCGGCATCCGCTATGCGCCCGACGTGACGCTCGACGAGGTGCGCGCGCTCGCCGCGTGGATGACGTGGAAGTGCGCGGTCGTCAACGTCCCCTTCGGCGGCGGCAAGGGCGGCGTGATCTGCGACCCGGCGCAGATGTCGCTCGGGGAGCTGGAGCGCATGACGCGCCGCTACGCGGCCGAGTTGATCGACTTCATCGGCCCTGAGCGCGACGTGCCCGCGCCCGACATGAACACCAACGAGCAGACGATGGCCTGGATCATGGACACCTACTCCATGCACGCGCGCCACACCGTCAACGCCGTCGTCACGGGCAAGCCGGTCGAGCTGGGCGGCTCCCGAGGCCGGCGCGAAGCGACGGGGCGCGGCCTTCTTTTCGTCGTCAACGAGGCCATCAAAAAGTTCAAGCTCTCGCCGCCCCAGACGCGAGTCGCCGTCCAGGGCTCGGGCAACGTCGGCGGCATCGGCGCGCGGCTGCTGCACGAGGCCGGCTACAAGGTCGTAGCGCTTTCGGACATTTTCGGCGGCATCTACAACCCCAACGGCATAGACATCCCCGCCGCGCTCACGCACCTTCAGCAGACGCGCTCGCTACAGGAGTTCCCCGGCGTCGAGCACGTCTCGAACTCCGAGCTGCTCGAACTCGACTGCGAAGTGCTCGCGCCCTGCGCCACCGAGAACCAGATTCGCTCGGAGAACGCGGGCCGCATCAAGTGCCGCATTCTGGCCGAGGGTGCCAACGGGCCGACGACCGCCAACGCCGATAAAATCCTGCACAACAAAGGGATTTTCGTCATCCCGGACATTCTGGCCAACGCCGGGGGCGTCACCGTCAGCTATTTCGAGTGGGTGCAGGATCGCATGGGCTACTTCTGGAAGGAGGAGGTCGTCAACGACCGCCTCTCCGACGTGATGGTGGCGAGCTTCAACGACGTGGTGAAGTATGCCGAGAACCACAACGTCGATACACGCACGGCGGCCTACATGCTGGCCATCGACCGCGTGGCTTATGACACGCGGATGCGCGGCATTTACGCGTGACGAAAATGTGAACTGTTTTTTCGAGCTAAGTTGCGAAAAACTCTTGATTTCCGCGACTAAGAGGTGTATGGTCTGGCGGAACTTGGTACGCCCCCGGCATCCGTCCGTGTAGGGTTTTAACCGGCAGCGTCGGAAGCGTTCCACCCAAAGTGTTGACAGCGGCGCACCCGTTCTGTATAAGCAGGTGCGCTAAACAAAGCACAAAGTTCACTCAGTTGAGAGGCGCTGTAGAGGCATTGCATTAACGCCCGACGGGCGCCCACCAGGCGTCCGAAGCTCCTCTCGCTGCTCCGCTCCATCTACAAGACGTTCGAGTTCGAGGGCGGTAGCAGTTTCTTTGACTTAAAGGGTTTACGCTTGTAGTTGGAGCGGCTGCGCCCCAGGATTAAATGGGTCGCCCGGTCGCGGCCAGCGGCTCAGTGGTCGGCCTGACGAAATTCAGGCCGCACGCACGCGCCGACCGCCGACGCGACTTCGGGGAGCACGGTCGCCCCCTTCCGCAAAATTTAAACTCATTTCGCAGGAGGAATGCGATGAGACTCGCGAGAAGAGCGCTCTTTGCCGCGCTCGCCACTTTAATCCTGTTGTCGGCAGTGACGGCTCAGACTCTGCGCCCGGGCAACGACCCGCGCAACCAGGCTCCGACTGTCGGCACGGGTGGGCCTCCGGGAGGCCCGACTGGACTCTTCACCATCTACGACGGCGACACGCTGCGTAAGGGTGAGTTCACCTTCAGCATTGCCTACAGCAACTACGACCGCGACCCCGGCAACGTTGACTTCACCGTCATCCCGCTCAGCTTTAACGTCGGCATCAACGATCATCTTGAGCTGTTCTTCAGCACCGAGGGCTGGCGCGGGGTCAAGGTCAACAACCCGAAGCACCTGTCGAGTTTCTACCTGCCGAACTCGCAGCTCTTCTTCGGCCAGACCCTGCTCGGCAGCGGCCCCGCCATCATCCTCTCCCCGGAGAGAGTGAGCGGCTCGACCATCCCGACCAACTCGGCGATGTTCCGCCCGGCGTTCAACCAGCCGTTCGTGCAGTTCCCGTTCGTCGGCGGCCCCGGTCCCAACTTCGGGCTGACGGGTAACGCCATCGCGCCCCCGTTCACGTCGCGTCTCGGCACGCCGACGGGGACGGAGCAGGGGAACTTCAGCGCGGCGTCGAATTTCCCCGGCGTCGGCTCGCCCTGCGGCTCGATCCTGCCGGGCGTCGTGCTGACGACGACGACGCTTCCGCCCAACGCCACCTTCAACACGCTGACGGTGCCTAGCCTGTTCACCACCTGCCCGTCCTACGTCGCCGACGCGCCCTTCGTCAACCGGCTCTTCGGAGAGTCGGCCTTCGGGACGATGCAGGCCGGCGCGAAGATTCGCTTTACGGGTCCGAACAACCCGCTCGGCGTCGGGCTCGTCGCCTTCTACCGCTTCTATACGGATAAGGCCGACGACTTCTCGGGCTTTAACCAGCTCCAGCGCGGCGCGAGCCCCGGCGGCGACATCGGAGACTTCGGCCTCGTCGGCATCGTCTCCGGGCGTCTCAGCCGCTCGGTCAGCCTGCACGCCAACTTCGGCTACATCCTGAACTCGAACCCGCAGTCCGAGGCGTTCGGCACGGGCAAGGTCTCCTTGCTCGACCGTCCGGACGAGATCGTCGCGGGCGTCGGCATGGACTGGGCGCTCAACCGCAAGTTTCAGGTCATCACCGAGTTGAAGTCGATTCATTACTCGGGCGGCCGCACGCCGAACGCGTTCCAGAACAACCCCGTGGAGTTCCTGGGCGGCATCCGCATCTTCCCGGCGCGCTGGTTCGGCATCTCCGCGGCTTACCGCGGCCACCTGAACCAGCAGGGTAAGAGGTTCACCGAGTTCCTCGGCTTCGGCGACGACGAGCCGAACGAGGGCTTCCCGGCCGGCTTCCGCACCTCGGACGACCCGCACGGGTTCATCTTCCAGGTCTTCGCCGGCCGCCGCAACGAACGTCTGCCGACCGTCTTCCCGAATCAGCCGCCGACCGTCAGCCTCTCGGCCTCTTCGAGCCGCGTGGTTCTGGCGGCCGAGTGCGGCACGGGTCAGCAGCCTAACCCGGCCTGCACGCCGACCGCCGGTTCGGTTCAGCTTTCCGCGACCGCGACCGACCCGGACGGCGACACGCTGCTCTACACCTACTCGACGACCGGCGGCCGCGTGACGGGCGACGGCCCGAACGCCACGCTCGACCTGACGGGCGTCGCGCCCGGCACCTACACCGTGACGGTAGAGGTTGACGACGGCTGTGGCTGTATCGCGTTCACCTCGACGACGGTGACGGTCGAGCGTTGCGACTGCATCGCGCTGCCGACGCCTCCGCCGTGTCCGACGGTTGACGTGAGCTGCCCGTCCGAGCCTGTGAGGCCGGGTACGCCCATCACGTTCACCGCGAGCGTGTCGGGCGGCGACCCGAACGTCACGCCGACCTTCAACTGGACGGTCTCGGCCGGCACCATCAGCAGCGGCCAGGGCACCAGCTCCATCACGGTTGACACGACCGGCTTGGCGAACAACTCGTCCGTGACGGCGACCGTCGAAGTCGGTGGCTACGACCGTAGCTGCCCGACCTCCGACAGTTGCACGACCGGCATTGTGGGTGAGACGCCTGCCCGCAAGATCGACGAGTACGGCAACATCCGGTTCAACGACGAGAAGGCTCGCCTTGACAACTTCGCCATCGAGTTGCAGAACGACCCGACGGCGCAGGGCTACTTGGTCTGCTACGGCGGACGCAGGGGCCGCACGGGCGAAGCGCAGCGTCGTTGCGACCGCGCTAAGGACTACCTCGTGACCACCCGCGGCATCGACGCTTCGCGCATCGTGACCGTGGACGGTGGGTTCCGCGAAGACCTGACGGTCGAGCTCTGGATCGTGCCTTCGGGCGCGACCCCGCCGGCCGCCAGCCCGACGGTTGACCCGTCGGAGGTGCGCCCGACGCGTGCCCCGACGCGCCGCCGCCGCGGCCGCGACGACGACGACGACGAGGAATAGTCATTAACCTAGCCCGCGCCGAAGGTG
>JBEVKV010000530.1:0-7722 GCA_040509515.1 Pyrinomonadaceae bacterium
CTGCCTTCTTTCTCGTCACGGTTTACTGTTCACGGTTCACGGCTCTTTGACCTACAATCCGTCGCGTGAAGCGCGAGCGTGTCGACAGGCTGCTGGTGGAGCGCGGGCTCGCGCCGACGCGCACGCGCGCGCAGGCGCTGGTGATGGCCGGCCGCGTCATCGTCGGCGAGCACAGGGTCGAGAAGGCTTCGGAGACGTTCCCGCCCGACGCCCCGCTGCGCGTGCGCGGCGGCGAAGACCCCGCGGCGCGCTACGTCGGGCGCGGCGGGCTCAAGCTTGAGAGGGCGCTCGCGGAGTTCGGGATAGACCCCACGGGCTTCGCGTGCCTCGACGTGGGCGCTTCGACCGGCGGCTTCACGGACTGTCTGCTCCAGCACGGCGCGCTCCGCGTCGTCGCCGTCGACGTGGGTCACAACCAGATCGACTGGCGTCTGCGCACAGACCCGCGCGTCGAGGTGCGCGAGGGCGTCAACGCGCGCCACCTCACGCCGGAGGAGTTCGGCGAGCGCTTCGACCTCGCGACGATGGACGTGTCGTTCATCTCTGCGACGAAGGTTCTGCCGGCGGTCGTCCCGCTTTTGAAGGAGGGGGGACGGGTCGTCCTCCTCATCAAGCCGCAGTTCGAGGTGGGCAAGGGCGAGGTGGGAAAGGGCGGCATCGTCCGCGACCCCGGGCAGCACGCGCGCGTCGTCGAGGAGGTCAACGCCTCCGCACGCGCGCTCGGCCTCCGCGTCGTCGGCGTCACGGACTCGCCCATCACCGGCGCGGACGGCAACCGTGAGTTTCTCGCGCTCTACGTCCTCGTTAATGTTGAAAGTGACACCAGCCACGGGGGCACGACTGTAAGAATTTGAAATTTCAAATCTGAAATTTCAAATTGTCTTAGCTGTGTCTCCGTGTCTCCGTGATTAAGCTTACTTCCCGGGCGGGCCTTTCGGCCCCCAGTAGTAGAAGACGATGAGCAGGACGCTCGCGAGGACGCAAACGAAGAAGATGGCGGCGAGCAGGATGGCGTACCACATGACGGGCGGGAGTATAACATGCGCAGACTGACCGAGGCCGAGGCGGTCGCGCGGCTCAAGCGCGGCAAGTCCGCCTTCCAGACCCACATCAAGCTCAACTTCGAGCACCGCGCGCTCGACTGTCGCGTGTGCCCGACGCCCGGCGTCTGCTGCACCGACGCGCACTTCGTCAACGTCCACATCACGCGGCTCGAAGCCGTCGCCGTCCGCGACGCGCTCGCGCTCACGCCGCGCCTGAGCGTCGAAGAGAGGCGCGCCGTCTACGAGCGAGCGCGCGAATGCGTGGGGCGCTACGGTCTGGCGGCTGCGGGCGACACGTTCGCGCAGACGTTCTCCTGCCCGCTCTTCCGGAAGGGCGTGGGCTGCCTCGTCCACCAGCGCGCCAAGCCCGCGCCGTGTGTGCAGCACGCCTGCTACGAAGACTGGGCGGACGTGCCCCCGCTCGACACGCAGTGGCGCGAGGAGCGGCGCATCGAGCGGCTCAACGACGAAACTTACGGCGCGGCGTGGGAGTGGCTCCCGCTGCCCGTCTGGCTCACGCTCGTAGACCCCGACTCGGACGGCTCGGAACTTCTAAAGCTCACGCGCGTCTGGGAGTCGCGCCGCGAGCGAGCGCCGCGCGGCGAGGGGCGCGCGGGCGGCACGCGCCCGCGCCCCAAAGGCAGAACTTTGCCCGTCCTGCGCGCGTAAAGCGCGGCGAGAACGCCGACGCCGAGCCGTAAAATAACCCGCACAGCCCGACCCGCACGAAGAGACGACGGAGGCCAAAATGTTCTGCCCTTACTGCGGCACCGAATCGACACAGGGTCTGAACTACTGCAACCGCTGCGGCGGCAACCTCGCGCCGCTCGCGCAGGGCGGCGCGCGCGAGACGCGGCCGGCGGTCGTCGCGCCCGGCTCGGCTTGGGCCGCGGGGCTCACGACCTCGGCGGTCGTCATCATCGGCATCGGCATGATTTTCCCCATCACGAGCGAGCTGACCATCCGCGGCATGCCGGCCACGGCGGTGGTCTGGATAGCGTTCTTCGTCGCGGTCGCGGTTCTCGCCTGCACCGGGATGCTGCTGCGTTTCTGGTCGCTGCTCTTCGGCGTCGGCAACCCCGGCCGCGCGACGACGACGCCGCCCGCGCTCCCCGGCCCAAAGGCCACGGACACGCGCGAACTCGGCGACGCGCGCTTCGACGCGCTCAACCCCGCCTCAGTCCCCAGCATCACCGAACAGACCACGCGCACGCTCGAACGAGAAGTCGTGAACCGTAAACCGTAAACCGTGACGAGAAGGAGCGCCGGCTTTCTCTCGTCACGGTTTACGGTTCACGCTCTTCTTCGTTGACACCCCTCGCGGGGCGCGGCTATCATCCGCGCAAGTTCTTCGCGCCCTTTCGAGCCCCTTTTTCGAGCCCGAGTCACAGCCAGAGACGAGGCCGGCCGGTTTACTCCGCCGCCTGTTCCGCACGTATGGAGAAGCTCGCAGTCCGACGCGTCGGCGTGCTCGTCAAGCCGAACCAGCCCGAGGCGCTCCAGACCATCTGCCGCCTCGTGGAGTGGTGCGCGGGGCGCGGCATCACGGTCGCGGGCGGCCCGCGCCTGCAGCGCGAGCGCATCGAGGCCGAGACCGGATGCTCGGTCGACGCGCTCTCGCACGAGGAGTTGGTGCGCGGCGCAGACCTCATCGTCGTCCTCGGCGGCGACGGGACGATGATCGGCGCGGCGCGCATGGTCGGCGAAGCGGAGACGCCCGTGCTCGGCGTCAACTTCGGCACGCTCGGCTACCTCGCGGACTTCACCGTCGACGACATGATACCTGCGCTCGAACTCGTGCTCGCGGGCGACTACACCATCGACCGCCGCCTGATGCTGGCGGCCACGGTCGAGCGCGGCGGCAAGCGGATGATGCACGACCGCGTCCTGAACGACGTGGTCATCTCGAAGTCGGCGCTCGCACGCATCATCGAGATCGAGACGTGGATCGACGAGAAGTTCGTCAACCGCTTCCGCGCCGACGGGCTCATCATCTCGACGCCCACGGGCTCGACGGCCTACAACCTCTCGGCGGGCGGCCCCGTCATCTACCCCTCGATGAGCGCCGTCTGCATCACGCCCATCTGCCCGCACACGCTCTCGAACCGCCCGCTCGTCGTCCCCGACGACGCCGCCTTCGAGCTGGTGCTGAAGACGCCGCGCGAGGAGGTCGCGCTCACGCTCGACGGGCAGGTCGGGATGCCGCTCGAATACGAAGACAAGGTGACCGTGCGCAAGAGCCGCACCGGCTTCAACCTCATCCAGGCGCACACGCGCAACTACTTCGACGTTCTGCGGAACAAACTCAAATGGGGGCGGTGAACTCTTAGAACATCATGACTGACGACAACGGAAAGGCGGGGCGCGACGCCTACGAGCGCGAGGCGACGACCGACCTGAAGGACTCGACGCCCGACAAACCTAAGGGGATGCCGCTGCACACGCGCATCCTCATCGGGCTCGCGCTGGGCGTGGTGGCGGGCGTCGCGAGCTACGCGCTCTTCAGCGTCCCCAACCCGAAGGCGCCGGGGACGCAGATGACGCACCCGACGGTCGAGTGGGTCATCGCCAACTTCACCGAGCCGGTCGGCACGCTCTTCCTGCGGCTGCTTTTGATGATTGTCGTCCCGCTCGTCTTCTCGTCGCTGGTCGTCGGCGTGGCCGGCATCGGCGACGTGCGCAAGCTCGGGCGCGTCGGGCTGAAGTCTTTCGCCTACTGCCTCGTCATCTCGGCCATCTCGGTCGTCATCGGCCTCACGCTCGCGAACACCATCCGCCCCGGCGAGCGCATCGACCCGCAGACCTCGGCCGCGCTCCAGCAGCGCTACGGCGAGGCCGCCAGCAAGCAGGTCGGCGCCGCGCAGTCGGCGGCGAGCACGGACACGGCGCTGATGTCGGTCGTCAAGACCATCGTCCCCGCGAACCCTCTGGCGGCCGCCGCGGGCGTCGTCACGGGCGCGACGGCGCAGAGCGACACGCCGAACATGCTCCACCTGATGTTCTTCGCGCTCGTCGTCGGCGTCGCCATCACGCTCCTGCCGCTGGAGGTGACGGGGCCGCTGCTGCGCGGGTTCGAGGGGCTCTACGAGGTGACGGCGAAGATCATCGACCTCATCATGAAGTTCGCGCCCTACGCCGTCGCCTGCCTGCTCTTCAACAACACAGCGCGGTTCGGGCTCGACCTGCTGGCGGCGCTCGGGTGGTTCGTCGTGACGGTGCTGCTCGGGCTCTCGCTCCACATGTTCGGCGTCTACTCGCTGTCGGTCTACTTCCTCTCGCGCATCTCGCCGCTCGAATTCTTCCGCCGCATCAAGACCGTCATCCTGACGGCCTTCTCGACCTCCTCGTCGAACGCGACGCTCCCGACGGCGCTGCGCGTCTCGGAGGAGAACCTCGGCGTGCCGCAGGAGATCAACAGCTTCGTCCTGACGGTCGGCGCGACGGCCAACCAGAACGGGACGGCTCTCTACGAGGGCGTGACCGTGCTGTTTCTGGCGCAGCTCGCGGGCGTGGATTTGACCATCGGGCAGCAGTTGATGGTCGTCTATCTGGCCATCCTCGGCGGCGTCGGCACGGCGGGCGTGCCGTCGGGCTCGATCCCGTTCATCATCGGCGTGCTGGCCACCATCGGCGTCAACCCGGCGCTCATCGCCATCATCCTCGGCGTCGACCGCATCCTCGACATGTGCCGGACGACCCTGAACGTCGCGGGCGACCTCACGGCGGCGACCTACGTGGCGCGCTCGGAAGGCTACGAGCTGCTCCGGCCCCATGTGCCGGCGCTCGCCGCCGCCGGCGTCGTCCACGCCGGGCCGAGCAGCCGCGACGTGATAGACTGACGGCCGCGCGCCGGTTCAAAGGGGGAGACGATGGCCGAGCTGATTCAGACCTACGCGGAGACGCTGCGCGACTCGCGCGGCATGGACTACACGGCGCACGCCTACGGCGAGGCGCGCGACGACGGGACGTGGGAGGGCTGGCTTGAGTTCGAGCCGGCCGACGGCGGCGCGTCGCTGCGGACGGGGCGCGAGACGACGCAGCCCGGCCGCGCCGCGCTCGCTTACTGGGCGTCGGGGCTTGAGGCCGTCTACCTCGAAGGCGCGCTCGCCCGCGTGGAGTCGTAAGCGATGAACAAGGAGAGGCTCGCGATGGTCGAGGAGTACGTGCTCGGCCTCTTCCGGCGTTCGGGCGAGACGCGGCTGCTGGCGCGCGAGATATTCGACGCCTCGCCCGGCTTCGCCAACGCCGACATCGTCCGCGCCTTTGAGGACTTGGGGAAGCGCCAGCGCGCGCTCATCCGACACACCGAGGAGGGCGACGACTGGGTCAGCCTTACGGACGAGGGCGCGCGACTCGCCGGCCTGCCCGCCCCCGAAGACCCGCAGCCCGCCTTCCCTCCGCCCCCGAAGAGTTCGACCTGAGAAAAGCCGTGAGCCGTGAACCGTAAACCGTGACAAGATAAGACGACTTCTTTCTTGTCACGGTTTACGGTTTACGGCTCACGGCTTTTTCTTGATACTCCCGTAAAACTTCCGGCAGAAGACTGTCAGAAGCTGACGCTTCCCGAACAGAGGGGCGGTGTGTTCGTTTGCGCACGTCCGAAGCGCGGGCGCGCGGAGAGGTTTCAAAGAGATGGTCTTCCCCATCGGCGACGACAACACCGGGCGCGCGACGACGCCGCTGGTCAACTACGTGCTCATCGCCGCCAACATCCTCGTCTTCGTCTTCTTCCAGGGGCTCGGCTCCGAACAGAACAGGTTCACGTACGCGTGGGCCACCGTGCCGCAGGAGATCGTCACGGGGCGCGACATCGTGACGGGCGACCGCGTCGTCCGCGTCGAGCCGACCAACCAGCGCATACGCATCCCCGGCCTGCAGCCGACGCCCGGCAGCGTCTATCTCACGCTGCTCGTCTCGATGTTCATGCACGGCGGGCTCATGCACCTGTTCGGCAACATGCTCTTCCTCTGGATATTCGGTGACAACCTCGAAGACCGGCTCGGCCATGTGAGGTATCTGGTCTTCTACCTTCTGACCGGCGTGCTGGCCTCGCTCGCGCACGTCTTCTCGACGCTGGCGTTCAGCGAGGGCGGGTCGGGGATGCTCGTGCCGAGCCTCGGCGCGTCGGGCGCCATCTCGGGCGTGCTCGGCGGCTACGTCCTGCTCTTCCCGCACAGACGCGTCCGCGTCCTCATCTCCTACTTCCTGACGGAGGTGCCGGCCTACGTCGCGCTCGGGCTCTGGTTCCTGTTCCAGTTCGTCAGCGGGCTGGGCATCCTCGGCGGCGGCGCGCAGGAGGGCGGCGTCGCCTACGGGGCGCACATCGGCGGCTTCGTCGCGGGGCTCGCGCTGATCAAGTTCTTCGCCGTCGGACGCGCGGCGCCGCCCGCGCGCCGGGGCGGCTACTGAAGACTTTCGGTTTAAGGCAAGGAGGCTTCCGCCGTGACTAGCGAAGGGCAAGTGGTCTCGACGCTCAACAGTCTGATTGAAACCTGCCTCGACGGGCAGGAGGGTTTCCGGGCCGCCGCCGACGGCGTGAAGGACGCCGAGCTGCGGGAACTTTTTCACGGCTACTCGCGACAGCGCGCGAGCTTCGCCGGAGAGTTGCGGGACGAGGTGCGCCGGCTCGGCGGCGAGGCGGCGGACACCGGCAGCGTCACCGGCTCAATCCACCGCGGCTGGATGGGTCTGAAGGCGGCGCTGACCGGCACGGATGAGCGTGCGGTGCTCGCGGAGTGCGAGCGTGGCGAAGACTCTGCGCTCGCGGCCTACCGCTCGGCGCTCGGCGTGGACATGCCCGCCGGCACGCGCGCGGCCGTCGAGCGGCAGTTCGCAGAGGTCAAGGAGGCGCACGAGCGCATCCGCGCGCTCGACAGCGCGGCGGGCGCGGGCGCCTGAAACAAACAACGACTCATACAGGGACGGAACAAGGAGGGATACGTGAGCAAGAACACTTTCAGCGGGATGATTCTCTTCCTCGGCGCGTGCGCGGTGCTCGCGCTGGTCGTGACGGCCGGGGTGTCGAAAGCACAGAACTCGAATTCGAGCACGACGGACAACACGAACTCCGGCGGCCACGCGGGCGGCCACGGCACGGGGCCGATGACGGCGGACGCGCGCTTCGTCATGTTCGCGGCGATGGGCGGCATGGCCGAAGTCGAGATGGGGCGGCTCGCCGTGCAGAAGGGCGCGAGCGAGGACGTGCGGCAGTTCGGCCAGCGCATGATCGACGACCACACGCGCGCCAACGAGGAGCTGATGCGCATCGTCTCCCCGAAGGGGATGCAGCCGCCCGCCACGCTCGACGCCAAACACCAGGCGGCGATGCAGAAGATGTCGGCGCTCTCGGGCGAGCGGTTCGACCGCGAGTACGCCAAGATGATGGTCGGCGACCACAAGAAGACCGTGAGCGAGTTTCAGAAGGAGGCCGACCGCGGCGCGGACGCCGAGATCAAAGCGTTCGCCGCGGCGCAACTCCCCGCGCTTCAGGAGCACCTGCGCATGGCGCAGCGCCTCAACGACAAGATGGCTCTCCGCAAGAGCGGCCACCTCAAGAACGCCAACGACAACTCGAACTCCGGCGGCGGCAACATGAACTCCAACTCGAACAACTCGAACAGGTAGGAGAGTCAGTAGTAAAGAAGACGGAGGCGGCGCGGCCCTCATCAGTCGATGATGA
>JBEVKV010000531.1:0-5387 GCA_040509515.1 Pyrinomonadaceae bacterium
CCCCCCCCCCCCCGCCCCTCCCCCCCCCCCCCCCCCCCCCCCCCCCCGCGGGAAACCAACCCCCCCGCGCGGGCGCCCGAACTCTTTCGCACGCCCGCAAGCGGTTGACACGCCCGCCGCCGCGACTGTACAGTTCGCCTTCCCGGCGTCCCAGTTCAGCAAGGCAGCGTTCAGGCGTTCAAAGATTACGCGACGCTCCCGCCCCGCTCGTCAGGACCCGCCAGAAGCTTTCGCCCGTTCGTCCGACATCATCTATCCCGAGGAGACAAAACACCCGATGACAGACAAAGCCCAGAGCGCCGAACTCATACTCAAGCTCTACGAGCTGCGCCGCGAATCCGTGATGCGCGAGGCGCGCAACTGGTTCTTCGCCTTCAACCCCGAGAGCTTCGAGGACATCCAGCACGCCGTCATGGGCGAGCACAGCGCCTACCTCAGGATGGTGACGACCTACTGGGACATGGCCTGCTCGTTCGTCAACCACGGCGCCATCGACGCCGACATGTTCAACGACGCGAACGGCGAGCAGATATTCGTCTTCGCCAAGCTCCAGCCCTTCCTCGAACAGATACGCGCCAACAACGGCAACCCGAACGCCTTCAGACATCTTGAGCAGGCGGTCATGGCGATGCCCGAGGCCGAGGCGCGTGTCGCCCGCGCGCAGGCGATGTCGAAGGCGATAGCGCAGGCGCGCGCCGCCGCCACCGAGGAGCGCACGGAGGCCGAGGCGGCGAACGCCTAAAAGCCGTGAACCGTCGACCGTCAACCGTGACAAGAGGAAGACAGTTTTTATCTCGTCGCGGTTGACGGGTGACGGTTCACGGACTTTCATTTCATGAAAGTCACGAGCACGAGGTTCGTCAAGAGCGCGTTCGAGGAGTCGCATTGGCCGAGCGACCGCAGGCCGGAGGTGGCCTTCATGGGGCGCTCGAACGTCGGCAAGTCCTCGATGATCAACTCGCTGCTGAGGGTGAAGGGGCTGGCGCGCACCTCCTCGACGCCGGGGCGTACACAGTCGCTCAACTACTTCCTGATTAATGAACGCTTCTACTTCGTAGACCTGCCGGGGTACGGATTCGCGCGCGTCCCGCGCGACGTGCGCGAGTCGTGGGGCAGGCTCGTCTCCGATTACCTTGCAAAGCGCGACTCGCTTGTGCTATCAATTCACATCGTAGACTCGCGCCACGAACCCACGACATTGGATTTGCAGCTCCGCGAATGGCTACTCGCGAACGGTAAGCCCTTCCTGACGGTCGCCACCAAATCCGATAAGCTCTCGCAAAACGAGTCGCAAAAAAACCTCGCGCGTGCTCGCAAAGTGCTGGACGCGGTGGGACGTGGCGCAGGCGGAGAGTTGGTAGCTTACTCCGCGACCACAGGGCACGGGCGCGAACGCGTCTGGCGGGCCGTCGAAGTGGCCGTGGCCGCCTCACAACAATCCCCCTCTTGAGCTTTGAAATCAACGGAAGGGTTTTTGCGCAACCGCGCGGCACGGCCGGGCATCCAAAAGGAGCACGGAAATCCCGCACATTACGACGAGAAGGCGGAGGCGTATCGAAGACGCGCGCCCCGCATGTTCGCCGGCGAGCGGGCCGACCGCCGAGGGCAGGCCGCGCCGGCCGCGCCCCAAGCGCCCCTCAAGCGCGCCCCCCGTGTGGGTGGGCCACCAATAAGGCGTCATTCCCGACACATAATCGGCAATAATTTCAACCAGATTCTGTAGGCACCGCGGGCGTGCCGGCACCGCCTTAGTTAAGGGCAAGCCGCCGCCGGCCGCGAACGGACTAGAAGGTCGCACCACCCTTACGGTGCCGCGACGAAGAGAAAAAACTGAGATGTCACGAGAACGCACACCACGCACACGCATCAGCAGCAGGACGAGCGCCAACGGCGCGGCCGACAGGGACGCGGGCAAATCCTCGGCGGCCGCCGTCGAGCCGATGCCCGACATAGACATTCCCGACGTGGACGAGACGGCCGACGAGGCTTCCTTCCGCATCGGCGAGGGCGACACCTTCAACCTCGCCACGCTCAAGGAGATGTCCATCTCCAAGCTGACGCAGATCGCCAAGGATCTGGATGTCCCCGGCGCGACGGGCATGCGCAAGCAGGAACTGATCTTCAAAGTCCTCGCCGCGCAGACCGAGAAGAGCGGGCTCATCTTCTCCGAAGGCGTGTTGGAGACGCTGCCCGACGGCTTCGGCTTCCTGCGCGCGCCCGAGTACAACTACCTGCCCGGCCCCGACGACATCTACGTCTCGCCGTCGCAGATACGCAAGTTCGACCTGCGCACCGGCGACACCGTCTCGGGCCAGATTCGCCCGCCCAAAGAGGGCGAGCGCTACTTCGCGCTCATCAAGGTCGAGGCCATCAACTTCGAGGCCCCCGGCGAGACGCGCGACAAGGTCTTCTTCGACAACCTGACGCCGCTCTACCCGGACGAGCAGTTGCGGATGGAGACCGCGGGCGAGAACATCGTCGGCCGCGTCATCGACCTCGTCACGCCGCTCGGCAAGGGTCAGCGCGGCCTCATCGTCGCCCCGCCCCGCACCGGCAAGACGATGATGCTCCAGGCCATCGCCAACTCCATCTCGAACAACCACCCCGAGGTGACGCTCATCGTCCTGCTCATCGACGAGCGCCCCGAGGAGGTCACAGACATGCAGCGCTCGGTGCAGGGCGAGGTCATCTCCTCGACCTTCGACGAGCCGCCGACCCGCCATGTGCAGGTCGCCGACATGGTCATCGAGAAGGCCAAGCGCCTCGTCGAGCACAAGCGCGACGTGGTCATCCTGCTCGATAGCTTGACGCGCCTCGCGCGCGCGCACAACGCGGTCGTCCCGCCGTCGGGCAAGATTCTCTCGGGCGGTATCGACGCCAACGCCTTGCAGCGCCCGAAGCGCTTCTTCGGCGCGGCGCGCAACATCGAGGAGGGCGGAAGCTTGACCATCATCGCCACCGCGCTCATCGACACCGGCTCGCGCATGGACGACGTCATCTTCGAGGAGTTCAAGGGCACCGGCAATTCGGAAATCCACCTCGACCGCAGGCTCTCCGACAAGCGCCTCTTCCCGTCCATCGACCTCCAGCGGTCGGGCACGCGTAAGGAAGAGCTGCTCCTCTCGAAGGAAGACCTCAACCGCGTCTGGGTCATGCGCCGCGTCCTGAATCCGCTCTCGCCCGTCGAGCAGATGGAGGTTGTCTTGGAGCGCCTCGGCAAGACCAAGAACAACGCCGAGTTCCTCGCCTCGATGCAGAGCTAGGAGCGAGTGACGAGTGATGAGTGATGAGTGATAAGAAAGAGCCGCCGCCTTCACTCATCACTCATCACTCATCACTTATCACTGCCCTTCCCCTTTCTTGACAAACCCGTCGCGGCTTCGCGATATTATCCCCTGATTTAGCAGTTAAGTTTATCTACAGGACTCGCGCCCCTCGGTGGGGGCGTGGTGTGGTTGAGGGGACAAGTGCGCGTCGCGTTTCTTTCGTCCGAGGCGGTTCCGTTCGCCAAGACCGGCGGCCTCGGCGACGTGGCCGGCGCGCTCCCGAAGGCGCTCGTCGCGGAGGGCGTGGACGCCGCGCTCATCCACCCGCTCTACGACACGACCGACCGCGCGCTGCTGCGCGAAAGGGTCTTTGACAACCTCGAAGTGGACTGGCTCGGCGGACGCCGCACGGTCTCGGTCTACCTCTCTTACGCGGCCGGCGCGCCGGCCTTCCTCATCGACGCGCCCGAGTTTTTCGCGCGCGGGAAGGTCTACGGCTTCTCCGACGACCACTACCGTTTCGCCTTCTTCAGCCGCGCGGCGCTCGCGCTCCTCGGCAGGCTGGGACAGGCGCCCGACGTGATTCACGGCAACGACTGGCCCTCGGGCTTCGCCGTCACTTGGGCGTGGGCGGGGCGGCAGTGGGGCGGGTTTCTGGCGAACACGCGGACGCTGATGTCGATACACAACCTCGCCTATCAGGGGCTTTTCGACCCGGGCGATCTGTACCGGCTGGGCTTCCGGGGCGGCGAGGAGTCGAACGTCTTCCTGTCGAACGGCGTGGCCTCGTCTTTGAAGGCCGGGCTGATGACCTCCGACGCCATCTCGACCGTCAGCCCGCGCTACTCGTTCGAGATTCAGGGGCACGAGCAGGGGCACGGGCTCGACTGGCTGATGCGGCAGCGGCGCGACCGCCTGATCGGCATCACCAACGGCGTCGATTATGACGCGTGGAACCCCGCCACCGACCCGCACCTGCCCGCGCACTACACGGCGGAAGACCTTTCGGGCAAGCGCGCGTGCAAACTCGAATTACTGCGGCGCTTCGGGCTGCCGGAGGAGCCCGACAGGCCGGTCGTCGCCTCGATCTCGCGGCTCGTCGGGCAGAAGGGTTTCGACCTCGTCAGGCAGGTCGCGTGGCAGATGCTTGAGTCGGGCGCGACGTTCGTCTCGCTCGGCTCGGGCGAGAGCGAGTACGAAAGTTTCTTCCAGCGGCTCAAGGACAGCGCGCCCACGCGCGTCGCCATCTACCGGGGTTTCAACGAGCCGCTGGCGCACCAGATCGAGGCCGGCGCGGACATCTTCCTGATGCCGTCGCTGTTCGAGCCGTGCGGGCTCAACCAGATGTACTCGATGCGCTACGGCACGGTGCCGGTCGTGCGCGCGACGGGGGGGCTCGACGACACGGTCGAGCAGTTCGACCCCGAGACGGGCGAGGGCACGGGCTTCAAGTTCGGCCCCTACAACGCGCAGGCGCTGCTCGACAAGGTTCGCGAGGCGCTCTACTGGTACTCGCGCCCCGAGGTCTGGCGTCGGATTCAGCGGAACGGGATGGCCGTGGACAACTCGTGGGGCGCGGCGGCGCGCAAGTACGTGAGGGTCTACCACGCGCTGTTCGACCTGTAGGCCGCAAATTTTAGTCGTCGGTAGTAAAGCAGTCGAAGGAGATTTGAACTCATGAGTGATTTCGTCAAGGACGTGAGCGACAGCAATTTCGAGTCGGACGTGCTCAAGTCGGACAAGCCCGTCCTCGTGGACTTCTGGGCGCCGTGGTGCGCGCCGTGCCGGATGCTCGCGCCGACGGTCGAGGCCGTCGCGCAGAACTTCCAGGACACGGCTTCGGTCGTCAAGCTCAACGTGGACGACAACCCGGCCGTCTCGCAGCGTTACGGCATCAAGGGCATCCCGACGCTCATCCTCTTCAAGAACGGCAAGGAGGAGGAGCGCGTGGTGGGCGCGACCTCGAAGGAGGCCATCTCGCGCATGATCGACAAGCACGTCCAGAGCGGCGCGGCCAGCGCCTGAACCTGAGGGGCGGCGCGTGCGTACCTACCCTCCGGGGAGGAACACACGCGCCGTCCGCGCGTTCGCCCGAGGCAGCCGCGAGTAATGAGACCTACT
>JBEVKV010000532.1:0-8262 GCA_040509515.1 Pyrinomonadaceae bacterium
GACTTTGTATCGTCCCTTTCCCCCTTCCCCTTTTCACTTTCCCTTCCGGCCTAGCTCGGGCCGAAGCGTTGGCGGTACTCGGCCGAGTTGATGAAGGCTTTCACCATCTCGGCGTTCTGGAAGTTGCCGTTGAAGGCGTTCAGCTTGTTGAGCCAGAAGTTGAAGCCGGCGGTGTCGGGGTCGCGCCGCAGGTAGCCAAAGTACTGCATGGCGACGAAGGCGCGGTTGAACTCGCGCGACTGTATCTCCTCGGCCTCGGCCACGGCGCGCAAGACCTGCGCGCGCGTCATGGTCGCGCCGTTCAGCCCCGCCACGAGCGAGTCGCGGAAGGCCGTCGCCGCCGGGAAGTTGCCGCGTATCTCGCCGCCCGGGAATTGCCGCGTGTGGAAGTTGATGTAGGCGCGCCCCTCGCGCAGATTGTTGAGCTGCGCGGCGAGCGTCGTCCCGTTCCCCTCGGGCGCGTCCCACTTGCCGCCGAAGGTGCCGCCGACGGGCCCGACCGGGAAGAAGCTCTGGTCGTTCGGGTTGTTGTCGTTGAACGGCGCGCCGAAGAAGCCCCAGACGACCGGGTTGTTGGTCGGCGGCGAGTTCGGCCCTGCGTGGATGTGCGCGGCGGTCAGGTTGTCGTTGGTGTCGGCGGTCTGCGAGCCCGTCACGTCGATGTTGGTGATCGTGGCGGTGAACGAGAGCGCCGTCTGCGCGTCGTTGAACTGGAAGCGCGCCGTGCCGAACGAGACGGGGCGCGGCTCGCCCGTCGTCAGCGTCGGCGTGACCGGCGGGTTCTCCTGATTGTTCGTCATGTTCACGACGAAGAGTCTGACCTGCGAGGGCGACAGCCCCGCGGTGGCGAGCAGGCTGTCCACGTACTGCTCGTTGGTCAGCAACGCGGGGTACTTCGAGACGAACTCGGGGCGCGTGACGAACTCGTTGAAGTAGGCCACCTTGTTCGCTTCGAGCACGGCGTCCGAGCCGGGCTGGCCGAAGACGAAGCCCTCCTGAAGCGCCTGCGTGTCGCGCATGAAGTTGCCGTAATAGACGGGCACGGGCGAGCCGGGCGCGTTCTCGCCGAAGGCGGCGCGGTGCGTCGTGTAGGCGAGATAGCCCGTGCGCTGGAACTCAATCGAGAGGAAGAAGGCGGCCGAGACGTTGACGCGCTTGTTCTCGATGCAGGCCGGGACGGCGCCGCACGAAGCAATCTCGTTAGTCCAGAAGGCGAGCCCCGCCGGGTCGGGCTCGCGGTTGAGGAAGTCGAGGTAGTGCTGGCGGACGAAGAAGCCCGCCGCGTCAATCGGGTTCGACGCGGGCGCGCCCGTGTCGTTGTCGTTAACCGTCAGCTCCGCGGTGTTCGGGTTGCCGAGCCCGGCGCCCGAGCCCGTCGGGTTCGAGAGCATGAGGTCGATGACTTCGCTCGTGCCCTCGTCGAAGAGGTCGTCCACGAGCAGGACGCGGAAGGTCTTCGACGTTTCGCCCGGGGCGAAGGTGAGCGTGCCGAGCGTGATCTCGTAGTCGCTCTTCTGCGACGCGTGGCCGGACTGCGACTCGTCGAAGGTGTTGAAGTTGACCGTCGCCGAGCCCGACGAGTCGCCGAGTCGCGTGACGGTGATGTCGATGTGCCCCGCGCCCTCGCTGATGACGGGCGCGTCGTCGGCGAACTGGATGAGCGAGGTGGCCGAGGCGGTCGTCGGGTTGAGCTTGCCGAACAGCCCGTGCTCCTCCTCGCCGATGCCGGCGGCGAAGTAGAGCGTGTTCACGTCGCCGCCGTTGCCGCCGTTGCCGAACTTCAAATCCCACAGCTCGTCGATGACAATGCCGTTGCCGCTCTCGTCCTGAAGCGTGCCGAGGAAGGCTCCGGTCGTCGGGTTGTAGGCGTGAATGCTCGGGTTGCCCTCGCCGAAGTTGCCGACGAGCAGCGCGCCGCCGAAGATGCCGAACGAGGCCGGGGCCTGCGTGATGCCCCACGGCGAGTTGAGCGCGCCGTTGTTGATGCCGAAGGTCAGGTCGCGGACGCCGTTGGCGTTGAAGCGGCGGACGAAGCCGTTGCCGACCCCGTCCTCGGGCAACCCGCCCGTGCCGACCTTCGCGTAAGCGACGTAGAGCGAGCTGCCGATGGCCTGAATGTTGTACGGGTGGAAGGTGTTCCCCGCCGTGGTCGGGATGGTCGGGTCAGCGAAGGGGAAGCTGGCCGCGGGCTGCAAGGCGTACGAGGAGTTGAAAACGTCAATCGTGCCGTTGGCGAAGTCGGCCGCGTAGAGGAAGTTGCCCGAGCCGTTGTTGGCGATGGCGAGCCCGGTGTAGACGTGGCCGGGGTGGCTGGCGGCGATGACGGCCGTGGTCGAGCCGGCGGCCGGCGCGTTCGGGTCCCAGCCCGTGATGTTGCCCGTAATCGAGGCGAAGATGAAGTTGGCCCCGCACGGCGGCGCGGCGCACGGGCCGGGGACGACGAACTCCGTCGCCACGCCGTTGGCGACCGTCCCCGTCGGCAGGCCACCCGGGATGGTCACGGTCTGCGGGTTCGGGTTGAGGACTACGGGCGCGCCGCCCACGTCGCCGCGGATGAGCTGCGTCGTGCTCGTCCCGTTGTTCGAGACCCAGAAGGGGCTCGACGCGGTCAGCGAGAGTCCCCACGGGTTGACGAGCAGCGGGTCGAGGACGGGCGCGAGCCCCGGCACGTCCGAGATGAGATTGGTCTGGCGGTAGGCCGAGCCCGGCGCGATGACGGGAATCTGCGGCCCCTCCGTCTCCTGCGCGGCGGCCGTCCCGCCGGCGAAGCGCCCCGCCCCGTGCGGCGGCGGCGGCAGGAAGGCGAAGACGAACAGGAGGGTCAGCGATAAACACAGCGGTCTTCTGACGCGGCGCTTGAGCGCGTGTGGACGGATCATGGCGAAACTCCTTCGGGCCCCGTGGGCGGACGTGAAAACAACAGCCTGAACCTGAAAAGTCGCCGCGGGCGGCACATGCGCCGCGCGGGTGTGGAGGGGCGGCCTCCGTCTATCGGGGCCGCCGGGGCGGGGGAGTTTTCGTCCTCGGAGTCCCGGCGCGTCAGGGGAACGGCCGCGCTGGCTCCGCGTCCCTGTGTTCGTTTGTAGAGAACTGTTAAATGGAAAGGTGCGCCGGAACTCTATGACCGGCGCACCCCCTCTGTCAAGATTTTTCGTGACTTTTGTGACGTTCGGCTCACCCCATCGCCTGGATGATGGCGGTGGCAAACTCGTCGGTGTGCGAAGTGCCGCCCACGTCGCGCGTGCGCACCTGGCCGTCGGTGTAGACCTTGAGCATCGCCTTCTCCACGCGGTCGGCGGCCTCGCGCTCGCCGAGGTGGCGGAGCATGAGGATGCCCGATTGCAGGAGCGCGGTCGGGTTGGCGATGCCTTGCCCGGCGATGTCGGGCGCGGAGCCGTGGACGGCCTCGAAGACCGCGCCCAGCTCGCCGATGTTCGCGCCGGGGACGAGCCCGAGCCCGCCGATGAGGCCGGCGCACAGGTCGGAGACGATGTCGCCGTAGAGGTTCTCCAACAGCATGATGTCGAACTGCTCGGGGCGCATGACGAGCTGCATACAGGCGTTGTCCACAATCTTGTCGTCGGCCTCGATTTCCGGATACCCCTCGGCCACCTTACGGAAGCAGTCGAGGAAGAGGCCGTCGGAGAGCTTCATGATGTTGGCCTTGTGGACGGCCGTCACCTTCTTGCGCCCCTCGCGCCGCGCGAACTCGAAGGCGTAGCGCGCGATGCGCGTCGAAGCCTTCTCGGTGATGATCTTGATGGACTCGACGACGCCGGGGACGACGACGTGCTCGATGCCCGAATAGAGGTCTTCGGTGTTCTCGCGGACGACGACGAGGTCAAGCTCGGGGTAGCGCGCCGGCACGTTCGGCAGCGCGCGCACGGGTCGCAGGTTGGCGTAGAGGTCGAGCGCCT
The DNA here is from genome assembly GCA_040509515.1 of Pyrinomonadaceae bacterium. GTDB lineage: Bacteria > Acidobacteriota > Blastocatellia > Pyrinomonadales > Pyrinomonadaceae > QHXN01. The sequence continues at coordinate 3,918 of JBEVKV010000532.1, forward strand.
TGCGCAAGCCCACGTTGACCGACGTGAAGCCCTTGCCCACGGGCGTCGTGATGGGGCCTTTGAGCGCCACCTTGTTGCGCGTGATGGATTCGAGGAGGTCTTCGGGCAGCGTCGAGCCGAACTTTTCGAGCGCCTGCGCGCCCGCATAGTGCGTCTCCCACTTGATCTCGACGCCCGTCGCCTCGATGATGCGCACGACCGCCGAAGAGACCTCCGGCCCGATGCCGTCGCCCGGAATGAGTGTGATAGTATGTGCCATGTCAGCAGCCAGAATTCAGGAGTCAGAATTCGGAAGTCAGAAGGTTGGAGGCAGCGAAATTCGGGGCGCACGGCGTCCCGGCTTCTGAATTCTGACTCCTGAATTCTGACTTCTTGTTTTTCGGAATCATACCAGCAGTCCTTCAAAATGCGAAAGAGTTTGGGCGAGAGGGCGGACGTGGTCGTGGTGGGCGGCGGCGTCGCGGGGCTGGCGGCGGCCAGAGAGCTGGCGCGGCGCGGCCTGAAGGTCGCCGTCGTCGAGGACGCGAAGGCGGGCTCGGCCTCGCGCGCGGCCGCCGGGATGCTCGCGCCGCAGGCCGAGGCCGACCGCGCCGACGAGTTGTTCGAGCTGCTCTGCGCGAGCCGCGAGATGTACCCGGCCTTCGCCGCCTCGGTCGGCGAGGAGTCGGGCATCAGCATCGAACTCGACCGCACGGGGACGCTCTACCTCGCGCTCGGCGGCAAGGACGTTGAGGAGGTCGAGCGGCGCTTCGCGTGGCAGTCGCGCGCCGGGCTCGAAGTCGAGCGGCTGACCGCCGGCGAGGCGCGCGCGTTGGAGCCGAACGTCTCGGCGGGCGTGCGCCTTGCGCTCAGGTTCCCGCGCGACTGGCAGGTCGAGAGCCGGCGGCTGGCCGTCGCGCTCGACGCGGCGGCCGAAGCGGCGGGCGCGCGCATCATCCGCGCGGTCGAGGCGCGGGGCGTCCGCGTCGCGGACGGCCGCGCCGTGGGCGTCGTGACCTCGGAAGGCGAGCTGGAGGCGGGCGCGGTCGTCTTCGCGGCGGGCGCGTGGAATTCTCAACTTCATAAATTTTCAGACGGCGGCAGTCCGTACCTGACCGACGACCCGGAGGTCGAGCCCGTGCGCGGGCAGATGCTCTGCTACCGGCAGCCCGACCCGCGCGCGCCGCTCGTCCGCCACGTCGTCTACAGCCCGCGCGGCTACCTCGTCCCGCGGCGCGACGGCCGCCTCCTCGCCGGCTCGACGACCGAGCACGCCGGCTTCGACTGCCGCGTGACCGAAGAGGGCGCGCGGACGATTGCCGCGCACGCCGCCGAGATAGCCCCGGCCGTCTCGGCGCTCGACGTGACGGACTCGTGGGCGGGCTTGAGGCCGCGCGCCGCCGACGGGCTGCCGGTGCTGGGCGAGTCGGCCGATGTCGAAGGGCTCTTCTACGCGGCCGGCTTCTACCGCAACGGCATCCTGCTCGCGCCCGCGGCGGGCGAGATAGTCGCCGACCTCCTGACGGGCGGTGCAACCAGACTGCCCGCGCGCGTGCTCAAACCCTTCTCCCCCGCGCGCTTCCGCCGCACCTTAGCCCCGCCGGTGTTGATTTGAACTTCAAGGAGTGAGCCCGGACAGATGAAGAGAGTTTCGACCTTAAGCCTCGCCCTCGCGCTCGCGTCGTGCGCCGCCCTCCCCGCCGGGGCGCGCGGTCAGGCGGGCGTCCGGCCGCGCAGCGCACAGTCACCCGACGCGCAGGACGCGGGCAAAGGCGCGGCCAAAGGAACCGCCGCGACCGACGCCGCGAAGACTTCGGAAGCGCAGGCGCTCTACGACGAGGCCGCCGCCTACGCGCAGCGCAAGTTCGACGAGTTCCGCGAGAAGCAGGTGCCCTACGACCGCGCGCTCGAACAGAAGACCTTGCAGGAGCAGAAAGACCTCGCGCTCCAGAACGCCGCGCGCATCGCCGTGCGCGGGCCGCTCGGCGGGACAGACCTTTACTACTCGGGGCTGCTCTACGCGCTCGCCGGGAAGGGCGACGGCGCGCTCGACTCGATGCGCAAGTTTCTGGCCGACCCGGCACCTGCGCCCGCCGACCTCAAGCAGCGCGCCCGCTCGGTCGCCGCGCAGCAGGCCGCGCAGCTCGGCCTGCTCGAAGAGGCCGAGCAGACGCTCGCCGAATACGCGCGCGCCGAGCCGCGGCAGGTCGCAGACCTCCACCGCATCAACCTCCTGCTCGCCTCGGCCTACACCAAGAAGAAGGACTTCGCGCGAGCCGCGCCGCGCGCGGGCGACGCCTACGCCGCCGCGCTCGAATACGCACGCGCGGGCGCGGCCAACCCCGAGCAGCGCGACACGACGCTCTTCGGCGCGGCCTCCTTCTACACGAACGCGCTCGTCAGGGCCGGACGCCGCCCCGAGGCGCTGCGCGTCATACAGGATTTGCGCGGCCGCGCGGTCGCGCTCGCCTCGGCGCGGCTCTACCGGCAGGCGACCGACCTCCTGCTCAGACAGGGCGCGCCGCTCGACCTGCCGCCCGAGGTCGCCGACGCGAAGACGGCCGCGACGCCCGAAATCCGTGCCGCCGAGTGGATAGACGAGCAGCCCGTCAAGCTCGCAGACCTGCGCGGCAAGGTCGTGCTCTTGGACTTCTGGGCGACGTGGTGCACGCCGTGCCGGCAGACCATCCCGAAGCTCAACGCGCTTCACAAGAAGTACGGCGGCCGGGGACTGGTCGTGCTCGGGATGACGGATTTCGAGGGGCAGGTCGAGGGGCGCGCCGTGACGCGCGCGGAGGAGATGTCTTACCTCCGCCGGTTCAAGCGCGAGAAGAACATCGCCTACGGCTTCGCCGTCGCCGACGGCAAGAAGGAGACGGCGCGCGACTACGGCGTCGTTTCGATCCCGACGGCCGTGCTCCTCGACCGCCGCGGGCGCGTCCGCTTCATCACCATCAGCGCCGACGAAGACGAGGCCGCGCTGCTCTCGAAGATGGTCGTCAAGCTGCTCGACGAACAGCCCTGAAGAAGTGAGAAGTGACGGGTGAGAAGTGATGAGAGGGAAGATACGGCCCGCTCATCGCCTACCAACTCATCACCCATCACTTATCACTTATCACCTTTCTGTTGTACTCTTGCTGACGTTATGGAAGGCTCGAACATCACCATTTTGATCGCGTTCGCGGCGGGTCTGCTGTCGTTCCTGACGCCGTGCGTGCTGCCGCTCGTCCCCGGCTACATCTCGCTCATCTCGGGCGTGAGCGTCGAGCACCTGAAGGGCGAGGGCGGCGGGTCGCGCGCGGCCGCGCGCCGCGCGGTCATTCTCAACTCGCTCGCCTTCAACGCGGGCGTCTCGCTCATCTTCATCCTGCTCGGCGCGACCGCCGGATGGGTCGGCAACGTCCTGTTCTCGACCCCGTGGGTGAGGTGGGTCGGCGGCGGCATCATCGTCCTCTTCGGCTTCCAGATGATGGGCGTCCTGAAGATCGGCGCGCTCTACCGCGACACGCGCAAGTTCTCCGACGACAAGCCGCGCGGGCCGCTCGGCGCGGCGCTGCTCGGCGTCGCGTTCGCGGCCGGGTGGACGCCGTGCATCGGCCCCATCCTCGGCGGCATCATCGGGCTGGCGGCGACGAGCGGCGGTTGGAAGAGCGGGCTCGTGCTCTCGGCCTTCTACGCGGCGGGGCTCGCCATCCCCTTCCTCGTGACCGGGCTCGTGCTCAACCAGTTCCTCGGCTTCTACGCGCGCTTCCGGCGACACCTGCACAAGGTCGAGGTCGCCTCGGGCATCCTGCTCATCGTCATCGGCCTGATGGTCGCCTTCAACCTCCTGACGAGGATCGCGGCCTTCGGCTCGCGCTACATGCCCAACGCCGAGAACCTCGTCAGGCAGGACGCCCCCAACGCCCCGTCGGCCGCGGCGCCGAACTCGGCCGCGGTCATGAACAGTTCCGCGACGAACCCCGGCACGCCCGCGCCCGACGCCGAGCTGACGACGACCGACGGCAAGCCGCTCAAGCTCTCCGAACTGCGCGGGCAGGTCGTGCTGCTCAACTTCTGGGCGACGTGGTGCGTGCCGTGCCGCGCCGAAATCCCGGCGCTGAACGAGATGGAGAAGGAACTCTCCGCGCGCGGCTTCAAAGTCCTCGGCGTCACGACGAGCGACTCGTCCGACGTGGTGCGCGAGTACCAGAAGGACGTGCGGCAGGACTACACCGTCGCGCTCGGCGACGACGGCGTCGCCAACGCCTACTCGGTCGGCGTGCTCCCCACGACCTTCATCATCGACCGCGAAGGCCGCATCCGCGAAAAGATCATCGGCGAAAAGACCCGCGCCTTCTTCGAGGCGCGCATCAAACCCCTGCTC
>JBEVKV010000533.1:0-4114 GCA_040509515.1 Pyrinomonadaceae bacterium
CGCCCGCCGTTGGCGTCCACGTCTTGAGGGCCGCCGTCTAGCGTGACGGGGCGCAGGGCTGGGCGGCGCCGTCGGGGAGCGAGCGGCGGGCGCAGTTGACGGGGAGCTTCCAGTCGCGGATGGGCGTGCCGGCAACGTTGAGGTAGTCGGCGAAGTATTTGAGGCGGCGCGTCTCGCGCGTGCGGTCGGGCGCGAGCCCGCGGCCGAGGAGCGAGAAGCGGTCGCGCAGGTAGTAGGGCGGGATGGTCTGGTAGTGGAGCGTCGCCTGCACGGAGGCCGCCGCGCCGCCGCCGAGCGCCGAGACGGGCACGCGGTAGACGACCGTGTTCGAGCCCTCGGAGCCGCGCCGCGTGCGCGCGAAGTCGGGCGGGATAAAGCCCGGGTCTTCCTTCGCGCGGCCGAAGGGCTCTGTGTGTTCGGCCGAAGGGCCGTCGGGACGCCAGCCTTTGGCGAGCAGGCGGTTGTCTTTGACGTGCTCGTAGAGGCGCACGAAGCTGTTGGTCAGAAGCCCGTCGTTGTCGCGCACCAGCTCCTCGTAAATCTGCACCTCGTCCGGCCGCGTGATGGGGTAACGCTCGCCGAAGAAGTGCGGCTGGACTTGCTGAAGGCAGCGCGCCGGGTCGAACTTCTGTTCGCAAGCCTGCTGGCACTGCGCGGGCGGGAGGCGCGGGTCTTTGCACGCGAAGTCGAAGAACTCGGTCGGGAGCACGCGGTCTGTCAACCCTTCGACGATCTCGCCGCGCGCGTTCGTTCGGCCGGAGGCCCAGAGCGGCCGACCCGCCGCGTCGAGCACGACGAATTCGAGGAAGCCGCGCCGGAACTCCACGCCGCTCGGGAAGCTGTGGCCGGCGAGGTTCGTGACCCTGACCGCGACTTCGAGCGCGTCGGCCTTGCGCTCGATTGAGACCACGTCGAGTTTGACGGTCTGTCGCGCCATCTCAAGCATCGAGTTCTCGGTCGTGACGAGGCCCGCGACGGGCGTGACGCCGCCGGCCGACGACGGGTACATGTAGTCGCCCGTGGCTATCCCGAGCGTCCCGCTGAACTGCTGAAACATCTGGTTGACGAAGACGTTGAGCGCGACCAGCGTGTGGCGCGAGTAGTCGTCGCGCACCTTGAGTTTCAAGTCCTTGTCGGGCAGGCGGAAGTCGACGAACGGATACGTGTTGTCCTCGATGTTGGCGACGCGCGTCCTGACGCGCTCGCCCGCGTAGGTCTTCGGCATGTGACAGTCCTGACAGGACTGCGCGTCGGCTACCTTGACCGGGCGTTTGGAAATCTCGGGCTCGTTCTGGTAGTCGCTGTTGAGCCATTCGAGGTAGGTCGTCTGCTCGTGGAACTCCATCGGCTTGCCCGCGCGGTCTTTGAGCTGCCGCCCCTCGCGGTCGAAGACGGGGACGACGACCGTGTGGCAACTGCCGCACAACGCCGACGACCCGATTTGCGGCGCGTGCTCGGGCGTGATTCCGAGCGCCTGTTTCATCGGCGCGGTCTGCACGTCGGTGTAAGGGCCGTTGATCGTGCCGGGCTTGTCCATGCTGAAGTCGCCGGTGAAGCTCGGCGCGGTGCCGAGCTTCGGGTTCTGGTCGGCCATCTGGTGGCAGACGGCGCACGAGACGCCGTCGCGCGCCAGCGCGCCGTACTTCGCCATCTGGTCGCCCGGCATCGCGTAGACGTAGTCGTGCTTGAAGGCGGGCGAGCTGCCGCCGCCGGGCGGTGGGGCTTGGCCGGGCTTCAGGTTGTCTATGACGAGCTGCCGCTGCCCCATCACGCCGTGACAGTGAAAGCACTTGGTGTCGAGAAAGTCGTCCTTGTTGCCGAGCGGCGAGTCCGCGAACTGCGCGCGCTCGGCCTCGACCTGCGCGTGAAAGACCGGGTCGCGCCCCGAGAGCCCCATCATCGAAGAGCGCCACTCGGTGTAAGGCGAGAGGTTGACGGGCGGCGCCATGAAGAGCGCGGACATGTTCACGTCGCTCGCCGTGTGGCAGCCGACGCACTGGTCGGAGGTGAGGAACTGCGGCGGCCCGTCGGGTCCGGGGTAGACGTGGTCGAAGTTCTCGGATGGGAACGCGGCCGGCTTCTCCACGTTTGCGCTCACGGCGTCGGGCGTGGCGGCCGTGGGACGCACGTCGTCGTGCGGCGAGCGGACGGTCTGCGCGCCCGTGTCGTGCGCGGGGCGCGCCGTCGCGGGCGAGAGCGGCTGCGTGAGCTGCGTGTTGGGCGTCGGGAGCGTGAAGGTCGGCACCTGCACGACGTAGGAGATCGGGTCTTCCTCGACGTTGCGCGCGGTCGAGAAGGTCGAAGATTTCTCGACGGCCGAGGCGTGGCAGCGCAGGCAGTAGGTGCCGAACCCCTGACCCTTGTAGTCGATCTTGAGCGGGTCGAACGACTGCATCTGCGGGTCGTACTTCGGGTCGACGGAGTGCCCCGACCAGTACCACCCATCCCACGAGCCGCGCGCGTCGCGCACCATGATCGACCAGCCGTTGAGCGCCGAGTCCTCGCCCGCGGGCGGCGTAAACTGCTCCTTGACGATGACCGCGCCGTCGGGCGCGTCGCCGCGCCGGTTCCGCTTCTTCATCCAGTCCCACATCCCCGGCGAGTAGAAGACCTTCACCGCGGGGTGCGTGCCGTAGTACGCGCCGCCGACAAAGGGGCCGGTGTCGCGCACCTCCCGGTCGGCGACCCACTTCTGATAGCAACGCTCTTTGAGGAACGGGATGAGCCTGCGCTCGAACTCGACGACGCCGACCGCGCTCGGCAGCGGGAGCGGCGCGCACGCCTGCTGCCGCGGGTCGGAGCCGCGGGTCGCGGCGGCGCGCGCCGGGCCGTCCGGCGTCACGAGCGCGCAGAGCGAGCCGAGGAGCAGGAAGGCAAAGGAGAGCAGGAGGCGCGTCGTCGTCCCGAGTCTCATCACGATTATCCTTTCGTGCCGGCGGCGCGGGGCGTCGGTGCGCGCGCGTCCGCCGGGCTTTGAGGGTTAGCGGCCGGAGCAACCCCTGTTCAAGAAAAGGCTGTGAGCTGAGGAAAAAAAGGAAGCGCCCGAGGGCGGCTGCAAGAGTAAGGCGCGGCGGCGCGGGGTGTCAACGAAAATCACTTCCGGCGTCCCCTTTCCCCGTAGAGCGCGCCGGGGAAAACGTTGACATCGCAGCGCGGCTGACCTAATGTTACCCGCGCCATAAAACGCTGCCGAGATATCATCCCCGGAAAGGAAACTCCCATGACGCACACAGTCAAGTCGGGCGAGACGCTGTCGAAGATAGCCAAGTCGAACGGCATCACGCTGGCGCAACTGCTCGACGCCAACCCCAAGTTCAAGGCCAACCCCAACCGCGTCCGCGTCGGCGACGTGCTCAACATCCCGAACGGCGGCACGGGCGCGACTCCGACTCCGACCCCGACTCCAACGCCGACTCCGACGCCGACTCCGCCCCCCGCGCCGGTCGTCACACAGCCCGACCCGGCCCCGCCGGTCGAGACGCAGCCGCCGATGCCGCCGCAGCCGCAGCCCGCGCCGGGCTTCGTGCTCGGCAAGCTCTCCGAGCGTTACGAGACGGGCGGGCGCGGCCCCGGCGTCGTCTCGACGGGCGCGGGCGACGCGGGCGGCGCGTCCTACGGCTCGTACCAGATGACGAGCAAGCCGGGCGGCGGGACGGTCAAGCGTTTCGTCTCGCAGGCCGACTTCCCGTTCCGCTCGACGTTCGCGGGTCTCGTCCCGGGCAGCGCGCAGTTCACCGCCGCGTGGAAGCAGCTCGCGCTCTCCAACAAGGACGAGTTCCAGTCGAGCCAGCACGACTACATCAAGAAGACGCACTTCGACCCGCTCGTCAAGAAGGTCATCGACGAGAACGGCGTCAACGTGCTCACCTGCTCGCACGCGCTGCAGGACGTAATCTGGTCGACGGCCGTGCAGCACGGGCCGGGGACGAACGTCCCGGGCGTCGCGCTCCGCAACATCAAGACGCGCCCCGGCGACCCGAGCTTCGACAGCGACTTCATCAAGGCCATCTACGGCGAGCGCGGGCGCAAGAACCCGGACGGCAGCCTCGCGCGCTTCGGGCGCAACTCGGCCAAGGTGCAGCAGGGCGTCGCCCAGCGCTTCCGCGACGAGCAG
>JBEVKV010000534.1:0-20699 GCA_040509515.1 Pyrinomonadaceae bacterium
CGCGGCCGTCGCCGGGCAAGCCGTGTTCGGCCGGGCCGCGGGCGCGCGCGGCGGCGCGCGCCCGGCGCGGCAGTCACAGACATCGGACGCCGCGCGGGTCGCACGGTTGGAGACGCTCCTTGAGGGCCTGAGGCAGGAGCTGAAGATACCGGCCTACTCCGCCGCCGTCGTCAAGGATCAAAAGGTGCTCTGGGCGAGGGGGTTCGGCCTCGCCGACGTGGAGAATAAGATACCGGCGACCGAGCACACCCCGTACCACCTCGCCTCGCTGACCAAGACGTTCGCCTCCACGATTCTGATGCAGCTCGTGCAGGAGGGGAAGGTCAAGCTCGACGACCCCGTCTCGAAGTACGGAATTCTTCTGGAGAGCGACGGCGTCATCAGGGTGCGACACCTTTTGTCGCACACGTCCGAGGGCAACCCGGGCGAGCAGTACCGTTACAACGGCAACCGCTTCGCGGAACTCGACAAGGTGGTTCAGAGGGCGGGCGGCAAGTCGTTCGGCGAACTCTTAATCGCCAACATCCTTGAGCCGCTGGGCATGACCGAGTCTGCGCCGAACGTCCCCAGAATCGTCGCCACGAAATCGCCGGGCGCGGGCGTCGGGGCGGCGGAAGAGGAGGTGAAGGCCGCGGTGTTGGACATCTTCGCCGGCTTCAATTCCGGCGACGTGAACCGCATCGAGCGGCGTCTCGCGCCACAGCACAACGGCTTTCAAGGCGAGGGAGGTTTCTTAACTTCTTTCATCAACACCGAGGAGCTGCGCGGAGCGTTCGAGGCCGGTTTCAAGCTGAAGTTCGAGACGCACGACCTTGAGGCGGCCGTCTACGGCGACACCGCCGTCTCGACTTTTATCGTGAGCGGCACGGCCACGCCCCCGGGCGGGAGGCAGCGCGCCGAAGGCCCGTGGAGAAGCTCGTTCGTGTGGAACAAAGTCGGCGGGGACTGGAAGCTCGTCCACTCTCACCAGTCGCCGGTCAACAGGGCCATCATCACCGAAAAGCACCGGCAAAGGTTCGACGCGGTCTCGAAGACGCTGGCGCAGCCGTACGCGCTCGACCGCGAATTCAAGATCGCGAAGATTGCTTACCCGCAGGGCTTCAGCACCTCGGCCGGGTTGATGTCCACCGTCCTCGACATGGCGAAGTACGACATCGCGGTAGACCGGAATAAGTTTCTCACGAAGGAGACGCAGCAGCTCGCCTTCACGCCCACGCGCTCGACCAAAGGCGTTGAGCTTCCCTACGGCCTCGGGTGGTTCACGCAGAACTACAAAGGCACGCGGCTGCTCTGGCATTACGGGTACTGGACGGGCAACTCGTCTTTCATCCTGAAGGTGCCCGAGCGGAACCTGACGTTCATCATCATGGCCAACTCGGACAACCTCAGCCGCCCGACAGACCTCGGCTCCGGCGACGCGCTGACCTCTCCCGTGGGCATGGCCTTCCTGAAGACTTTCGTCTTCCCGGAGAAGTTCGGCGAGACCTTGCCCGAGGTCAGTTGGGACGCGCCCGATTCGGAGTTGAAAGAGCGGCTCAAAGCGGTCGCGGGAAAGCCCTACGCCGACCTCTATCCCAAAGAGCTGGTGACCAAGTTCCGAATCCACCAGAGCGTCGGGCGCGCGACGGAGGCGGCGCGGCTGATGCAGATGTACGGCGAACTCTTCTCCAAGCCGATGCCCGAAGACCTCGCGAGGCTGCCGGTCATCGCGCAGGTCGCGAAGGTGTTGGACAACGAAGACAAGAGCGTGGCGTTCACTCTGGCGGGCAGTCAGGAGGTGCGTGTGTTCGCCATCGGCGAGGGGCAGGCCGGCGCGATGTTCGACTACGGCTGGATCGAAGACGCCGACAAGGGAGTTCGCGTGTGGGAGATGCAGGAGCCGAAGACCACGCACGCGGGCGGCGCGGTTAAGAACCGGCAGGTTGACGTGACCATCACGCTGCCGGCGGGGAACTACAGGCTGCGTTACAAGTCCGACGAATCGCACGCCTTCGGCCGCTGGAACAGCCTGCCGCCGGACATCAATTTTTGGGGCATCGCGGTCTACAAGAAGTAAACAGTTTTTGGAGGTACGGATGACCAAAAAGATTCCCGCGCTGACGCTTCGCGTGGTGTTGGCTTCGGCGCTTCTGGCGCTGAGCGCCCAAGCCCAACAGGTCGCCGACACGGCCTTCAAGCCGCCCATCCCCAACCCCGCGTACCGGCCGGGTCGCGGCCCGGTCGTCCTGCTCGACGAGGCGCACTTCAACTTCCACACCGCCGAGGGGCGCTACAAGCCTTTCGCGGAACTGCTCCGCCGCGACGGCTACGTCGTGCGCGCGTCGAGTCTGAAGTTCAGTAAGGCCGCGCTGCGGGGCGGCCGGATACTGGTCATCGCCAATCCTCTGGCCGAGCGCAACCAGAACGACTGGACGCTGCCGACTCCTTCCGCGTTCTCGGAAGAGGAGGTGGCGGCCGTGCGCGACTGGGTGAAGGGCGGCGGCTCGCTGCTGCTGATCGCCGACCACATGCCCTTCCCGGGCGCGGCCGAGACGCTGGCGCTGGCGTTCGGCGTCAGATTCAGCAACGGCTACGCCGTGGACTCGCGGGCGCAGGGCCCCATGCTGTTCAAGCTCTCCGACGGGTCGCTCAAGGAGCACCCGATTACGAGGGGCCGCGCCAACGCCGAAAGGGTCGACTCGGTGGCCACGTTCACCGGCTCCGCGTTTCAGGTGGAGAAGGGGGGGCAGCCCTTACTCGTCCTCGGCGCGTCCGTCTCGTCTTTCATGACCACGGTGGCCGGGCAGATTACGAACGAGACGCCGCGCGTCCCCGTGAACGGTTGGTATCAGGGCGCTGTTCTGCGTTTCGGGAAGGGGCGCGTGGCCGTGTTCGGCGAGGCGGCGATGTTCTCGGCGCAGTTGGCGGGGCCGAACCGAGGCCCGATGGGGATGAACGCGCCCGTCGCGGCGCAGAACCCACAGTTCCTTCTCAACGTGATGCACTGGCTCTCCGGCAAACTGGGGAAGACGAAGTGAACAACCCGCCGCGAATCTCTGAGCCGGGTCGGGCGCGGCTGTCGGTCTGGTAAAACGGCGTCATGAAAATCATCTCCGTCAACGTCGGCCGCCCGCGCCTCGTCGTGTCGAGAGGGCAGAGCGTTTCGACCGGCATCTACAAGTCGCCCGTCGCGGGCCGGGTCGCGCTCCGCACGCTCAACCTCGACGGCGACCGGCAGGCCGACCTGACCGTCCACGGCGGCGTGTACAAGGCGGCGTACGCCTACCCGTCGGAACATTACGACTACTGGCGTGGGGAACTGCCCGACGCGGAACTCGGCTGGGGGGCGTTCGGCGAGAACTTCACCACCGAAGGGCTGGACGAGTCGGGCGTCCAAATCGGCGACCGCTTCCGCATCGGCTCGGCGGAGGTGACAGTCACGGTGCCGCGCCTGCCCTGCTACAAGCTCGGCATCAGGTTCGGCCGCACGGACATCATCAAGAGGTTTCTGGAGAGCGGGCGCACGGGGTTCTACTTCTCCGTGCGGCGCGAAGGCGAAGTCGGTGCCGGCGACGAGGTCGAGCTGCTCGCGCGCGACGGCGGCGGCGTCACGGTCGCCGAAGTCTTCGGGCTGTACGTGCGCCACGAGGATGACGTTGAACTGCTGCAACGCGCCATCGCGGTCGAAGCCCTGCCGGAGAGCTGGCGCGAACGCTTCCAACAACAACTGGACTCTCGCGGAAGAGGATGAGCGCCGCCGGCAGAGAGGGCGAAGAGGGCATCGACGCGGGGGTGCTGTCGGCCGTCATCTTCGCGGGGCTCGTCGCGCTCATCCCGCTCTCCGCCGTGCCTTACGGCTCGGTCGAGCCGTGGTGGACGGGGCTCTTCAACGCGGCGGTCTTCGCGCTCGCCGCGCTCTGGGCCGTGGAAGGCGCGCTCGCCGGGCGTTGGCTGGCGCGCGCGCACGCCATCACGCTCCCCGCCTTCGCGCTCGCGGCCTTCGCGTTCCTACAGTCCGTCCCGCTCCCCGGTCTGGGGACGGTAAGTTTCGACCCTTACGAGTCGCGCGTCTTCGCGCTGAGGCTCGCGGCCGTCGCGCTCTACGCGGGGCTGCTGCTTCGTTACGCGGCGACCGAGCGGCGTCTGCGCGCGCTGGCCGTGACGGTCGTTTGCGTCGCCGTGGTCAGCGCGCTCTTCGGACTCTTCCGCCGTGCGACGCAGCACGAGGAGGTGGGCTTCTTCCTCCCGCTTTTGCGTAAGGGGGAGGGCTTCGCGCAGTTCGTCAGCAAAAATCACTTTCCGTACCTCGCGGAGATGGCGTTGGGGCTCGCGCTCGGGCTCGGCTGTTGGGAATGGTGGCGCGGCGTGACGCGGGCCAAGACGCTTCTGTGCGCCGCGGCGGCCGTGCCCATCTGGGTCGCGCTCGTCGCCTCTAATTCGCGCGGCGGACTGCTCGCGATGCTCTGCCAGACGCTCTTCCTCGCCGTGACCTTCGGCGCGGCGCTCGCCGGCGCACGCGACGCGCGCCGCGCCGGGAACTTCGCCGCGCGGGAATCCTTCGCGGCGCGACTCGCGCGCTCGCGCGCCGCGCGCGTCGCGCTCGCGGGCTCGCTGCTCGTCGCGGTCGTCTTCGGCACGGTGTGGGTCGGCGGCGACCCGCTCGCCGAGCGCGTGGCGTCCGTCTCGGACGAGGCGCGCGCGGGGGCGGAGGACTCTTGGCGCGCGGGTCGCGCGGGAATTTGGGAGGATACGTGGCGACTCGTCGAGCGACACCCGCTCGCGGGCGTCGGGCTCGGCGGCTACTGGATAGCCGTCCGCACGACGCACGGGGGCTCGGGCGTGCTCGTCCCGCGACAGGCGCACAACGACTATCTCGAACTCCTCGCCTCGGCCGGCGTCGTCGGCGCGGCGCTGCTGCTCTGGTTCCTCTACGTCTTCGTGCGGCTCGCGCGCGAGCGCCTGCGCGCGGGCACGCCCTTCGCGCGCGCCGTCGCGCTGGGCGCGCTCGCGGGGCTGTTCGGCGTGGCCGTCCACAGCCTCTTCGACTTCGGGCTGCACGTCACGTCGAACGCCTACGTCGCGGCGGCGCTCGTGGCGCTCGCCGCCGCGCGCGTCGAGGATGACGGTTCGACCCGTGTGCAAAAAACTAGCCGTCAAGAGTATTGACGCGTGTCGAGCGGCGCGGCTACACTCCGACGTGTTTTGAAGGCCGCGCGACCCTTTTCGCGCACGCGCCGAGCACCCGGGAGGTCTCCGATGAACATACTCAGGGGCAGAACTTGGAAGGCCGTCGGCCTCGCCCTCGCCTGCGCCTTGCAGGTGTACGCGGGCGGCCCCTTCGCGCTCGCGGCCTCTGTGAAGAACGCGGGTGAGCCTGCGCCGGCCGCGCGGCAGGGCGCGGTTCAAGGCCGGCTCACGACCAAAGGCAACAACCCCGTGAGCGTCAACGGCAACAGCGCCGCGACGGGCGAGACCATCTTCTCGGGTCAGCGCATCACGACGCCTGCGGGGACGGAGGCGACCGTCGAACTGCCCGGGCTCGGGAGCGTCGAGATCGAGCCCGGCTCTGACGTAACGCTGACCTTCGGCGAGGGGCGCATCACGGTCGTCGTCATGAGCGGCTGCGTCGAGGTGGAGGCCGAGCGGGGTGTGACCGGGACGATTGAGGCGCGCGGGCGGACGCTCAAGACCGACCCCTCGAAGCGCGACGAGATTGAGATTTGCGACGACCGCGCGGCGGGCGCGCTCCCGGCCGGCGCGACGGCGGGCGGACTCGGCAGCGGCACCGCGACCGTCCTGACCGCCGCCATCGTCGGCACCTTCGCCGTCATCGCGCACGAGTTCATCAGCGACAGCGAGAACCCGCAGCCCGCGCCGTGCACGCCGATTCCGGGGACGACCAGCCCGCTCACGCCGCCGAGCGGCTGCGCGCCGTAAGCGCGCGGGAAGTTTTCCGAGCCGACAGCACGGACGAAAGTTTCCTCCTGCAACGTGCCCTCAGACCTTCTGGGGGCACTTTTTTTCTCCCCTTGAATCCTTGAAGCCCGAGCGACGAAACACTCCCGGCGGGGCGCGTGCGCTCCCGAAGCCCGCGCGGCTTGTGTTGGCGGCGGGGCTGGCCTGCGTCATGTGCTGGCTCGCGTGGGCTTCGCTCCGCGTGGCGGCCTCGCGCTTCGCGGCCGAGCACGCGCTGCGCACGCGCGCGCCGCACGAGGCGGAACTCGCCGCGCGGCTCGCGCCCGGAGACGCGGACGCGCACTTCGCGCGCGCGTGGCTGCTCTCGAACGCGGGCGACGCCGAGGGCGCGCGCCTCGCCTACGTGCGCGCGCTTGAGCTGCGGCCGCGCGACCACGTCCTGTGGCTTGAGTCGGGCAAGCTGCTCGAACGCGCGGGCGACACGCAGGGCGCGCTCGACGCGCTCGGGCTCGCGGCGCAGCTCGCGCCGCACTACGCTCAGCCGCGCTGGCAACTCGGGCACGCGCTGCTGCGAGCCGGGCGGACTGAGGACGCGCTCGCGGAGCTGCGCCGCGCGGCCGCGAGCGACCCACTGCTCTACCCGAACATGCTTCAGGCCGCGTGGCACTCGACGGGCGAGGACGCGGCGGCGTTCGTGCGCGCGGCGAGCCCCGTCGCGGACGCGGAGAAGCTCGCCGTCGTCGGCTTTCTCGTCAGGGCGGGCGAGTCGCGCGCGGGGCTGCGGCTGCTACGCGAGTCGGGCGCGACGCTTTCGGCGGAGGCGCGGCGGCGGCTGGTCGCCGAACTGCTGGCGGCGGAGGATTTCGCGGGCGCATACGAGGTTTGGGCCGAGGGGCGCGAAGGCGCGCGGCGCGGCGCGTTCGCCGACGGCGGGTTCGAGGGCGAGGCGCGCACGGACGAAGAGGGCTTCGGCTGGCGCTTCGCCTCCGGCGCGCGCGGCCTCAGGCTCTCGCTCGACGCGGAGTCGCCGCGCGAGGGCGCGCGCAGCCTCCTCGTCGAGTACGCGGGCGCGTCCGAGCCGGCCGAGCGCGCCGTCTCGCAGCTCCTTCCGGTCGAGCCGGGCGCGCGCTACCGCCTGACGTTCGCGGCGCGGACGAAGAGTCTCGTGACCGGAGGGCCGCCCGTCGTCGAGGTCGTCGCGGCGTCGAAGACGGGCGCGGCGCTGGCGTCCACCGCGGCGCTCCCGAATGCTACCGACGGCTGGCGCGACTTCGCGCTTGAGTTCGTCGCGCCGACCACCGGCGCAGTCCGCCTCTCGCTCAGGCGCGAGCCCTGCGCCACGTCGCCGTGCCCCGCGTTCGGACAACTCTGGCTCGACGCGTTCGAGTTGAGAAGGCTCGGGTGATTCGTTATAAGGTCGCCAGCGCGACGGCGAAGCGCGACCGTCACGAAGGAGAGTCAGGAAGGAAAGATGAAAACTCACAACAGGCGAACCCTCATCCGCGGCGTGCGGCTCCTCCTCCTGCCGCTCCTCTTGTTTTCGGCCTCGGCGCGGGCGGCGGCCGGGCGGCAGGCCGTGCCGAAGCTCGACTGGCGCGAGTTCACGTCAGAGGCGGGCGGCTTCACGGTGAAGTTCCCGGGCGCGCCTCGCCTCAGCAATCCCAAGATGACCTTAGGGCCGTTCACCTTGACGCGCCACGTACACGAGGTGTCGGTCGGCGACTACTCGTTCGAGATGGACTACGTCGAGATACCGGCCGGCGGCAACGCCGATTACGGACGCGAAGGCGGCATCAGAGGGTTCATCGACCGCGCGCTGGCCGCGGGCGGGCGCGTCCTGTCGGACGGCAAGGTGTCGCGCGGGACGTGCGAGGGGCGCGAGGCGTCCGTCCTCGTGCCGTCCGGCGCGGGCGCGAGCCGCTTCAAGCACGCGCGCTCCTTCTTCTCGGGGCAGCGACTCTACCTGCTCTTCTTCATCGCCGGTAAAGATCGCCCCGAGGCGCGCGAAGCCGCGCTCCTCTTCATGGATTCGTTCGTCGTCAGGGACGGGTGCGCGGGCTCGGCGACGCCCGCCGCCGCCCCGAAGGCCGAGCCCGTCCGCTCGACAATCGAGGGGCGTCGCGACGAGGCGACCGGCTGGCGCTTGATAGAGAGCGCCGAGCACGGCTTCAGCGTGCTCATGCCCGGCGCGGCGCGGCTCGAATCAAGGCAGACTCAAGTGGGGAACCTCCCCCTCTACTTCCACCAGTACGTCCGCGAGAGCGACGGGGCCATCTACGAGGTCAAGTTGCAGGGCGACTTCCCGAAGGACTTCTACGAAGACGACGCCTCGCTGGAGGGCCTGCTCGACCTGAGCCTCTACGTCCTCAAAAAGAATCTGGAGCCGCAGGGCTTCAGCTTTACAGAGGCGCGCAGGTTCAAGACCGGCCCGCACCCGGGGCGCGATTACGACATGACGAACGAGCGCGCGCGCGGGCGCGCGCGGCTCTACGCCACCCCGCGCCGTGCATACCTCTTCATCGTCCGCGACCGAGGCCCGAGCCCGGCCGCCGACGCCGACCTCGAACGCTTCTTCTCGTCCATCAAGCTCTCGCCGAAATAGAAGGTCTTAAAGTCGAAATGTCTGAAGGGTTGAAGGCGGTCTTCATCGCGGGCGGGGCGGGGACGCGGCTGTGGCCGCTGTCGCGCGAGTCGCGCCCGAAGCAGTTTCACGCGCTCGCGGGCGAGGCGTCTCTGATGAGGCAGACGGTCGAGCGCGTGCTGCCCGTCATCCCGGCCTCGGACGTGTGGGTCGTGACGGGCGCGCGCCACGCCGAGCGGACGCGCGAAGAGTTGCCCGAGGTGCCGCCCGGTCAAATCGTCGGCGAGCCGTTCCCCTTGGGGACGAACCTCGCGGTGGGCCTGGGCGCGCTCCACGTCGCGCGGCGCGACCCCGGCGCGGTGCTGTTCGTCGGCTGGGCCGACTCTTACTTCCGCGACGGCGATGAGTTTCGGCGCGCGCTGCTCGCGGCGGCGCGCGTGGCGCGCGAGACGGCCGGCGTCATCGTCGGCGTGCGCCCGACGCACGCGGCCACCGGCTACGGCTACATCCGCGCGGGCGCGGCGCTCGAAGGTTCCGAAGGCGCGTACCGCATCGCTGGCTTCGAGGAGAAGCCCGACGCGGCGCGAGCGCGCGCGTTTCTGGCCGACGGCTCGTACTTCTGGAACCCGGGCGTGAGCGTGTGGGTCGCGTCGCGCCTGCTCGAACTCATCCGGCTTCACAAGCCCGAGCACCACGCCGCGTTGATGAAGGTCGAGCCGCACCTCGGGACGCCGCGCGAGCGCGAGGCGATGGAGGAGGCTTTCGCGGGACTCGACCCCGAGGCAATCGACACCGCCGTCTTCGAGAAGGCCGAGGGGCTCGCCACGGTCGTCACAGACCCGGGGTGGAGCGACGTGGGAACTTGGGCCGCCGTCTACGAACTCGGCGCGGCCGAGGGTGATGAGGGCGCGGGCGACTCGAACGTCACGCGCGGAGAGGTCTTCACGCTCGACACCGAGGGCTGCCTCGTCCACGCGGCGGCCGGCCGCCCCGTCTTCACGTTCGGCGTCTCTGACCTCGTCGTCGTAGACGCGGGCGACTGTCTGCTCGTCGCGCGCCGCGATCAGGCCGAGCGGCTCAAAGAGCTTCACGCGCTCGCCCGCCGCTCCGGCCACGCCGAACTGCTCTAGCCGTCGCGGCCCTGAAGCGCCGGGCTCAGCTCGGACGCCGCGCGCACGGGCGCCCACTCGCCCGCGCTCGTCCCGAGCACGCGCAGCGCGACGAGTCCCAGTCCCACAGACATTCCGACGCCGCTCCCGATGACCGCCCACGCGAAGCCGCCGATGCGGCCGACGGGGAAGAGCAGCGCCCCGAGCGCGAGCGTCGCGGCCGCCGCCGGCGACACGACCCGCGCGCGCAGCAGCGCGTAAGAGAGGACGAGGAAACCGACCGGGAAGGCGAGCCCCGGCAGCGGGTAGAGCAGTATGAAGCCGCCCACGCCGCTCGTCCTCATCGCCGCCTCGACCGCGCCGGTCGCCGCCGCGTCGAGCCCCGCCGCGTCGATTGCGCCGAACACGGCGCTCGCCGTCAAAATCCCCGAGCCGCCCAGACACCCGACGACGACCAGCGCCCCGCCCACGAGCCCCACGCGGTCTGCGCGCTCGCTCGTCAGCCGGACGATTGCCAGCGCCGCCCCGACGAAGAGCGCGAACGCGAGCTTGAACGTCACGAGCGACGTGCGCTGCTCGCCCACCCAGAGCCTCAGAACGTCGCCCGCCAGCATCAGCAGCGGCGCGGCCAGCAGGCACGCGGTCGCGCCCGCCCTTCTCAAATCGGTCGCCGGTTGTGCTCTCATCTCGATTCTCCTTTCGATTCTCATAGCCGTTTAAAGTCCGTTCTTCATCGCGACGGCGGAGGTGAAGCGTCCCGCGTCGCGCGCGGCGAGCACGGCGAGCGTGTAGCCGACGGCGAACACGCAGACGGCCGCCGCGAGGTAGCACGCGAGCGTCGCGGCGACCAACCCACAGCTTTCGGCGCGAGTCCTCTTCGTGATTGAGCTTCTCTCCGGGCTTCTCATCGTCGTTCTCCCCTTTCACTGAGGAGAGCGACGCGCGGCGGCGAAAGTGTCCACCCCGCGCGAAAAAAACTCGCGCGCGTGAGATTAGCCTCAGGCGGCGGCCGCCGGGGTGGTAGAATCCGCGCCGCAGTTTTCGCCTTACCTCGGTAACGCCGCCCGGAAGAGAACGCGACCGATGACGAACCCCTCCACGCAGGAGATCACGAGGCTGCTCGCCGACTGGGGCGGGGGCGACCCCGCCGCGCTCGAAAAACTGACGCCGCTCGTCTACGCGGAGCTGCGCCGCATCGCGCGCCGGCAGATGCGCGACGAGCGGCCGGGGCACACGCTTCAGGCCACGGCGCTCGTCAACGAGGCGTTCCTGCGGCTCGGCGGCGGCGAGGGCGGAGACTTCCACGACCGCGCGCACTTCTACGCCGTCTGCGCGCAGGTGATGCGCCACGTCCTCATCGACCACGCGCGCACGCGCACGCGCGACAAGCGCGGCGGCGGGGCCGCGCACGTCGCGCTCGACGAGGCGGCCGTCATGCCGGACGGCAGCGGGGCCGACGAGCTGGTCGCGCTCGACGAGGCGCTGCGCGGGCTTGAGCAGTTCGACCCGCAGAAGGCGCGCGTCGTCGAGCTGCGCTACTTCGGGGGCTTGAGCATCGAGGAGACGGCCGAAGTCCTCGGCGTCTCGCCGACGACCGTGAGGCGCGAGTGGCGGCGCGCGAAGGCGTGGCTCTACCGGGCCATCTCGGGCGAGGGCGAGGGCGAATGAAGCCGGAACGCTGGCGGCGCGTGGACGAGCTGTTCGAGCGGGCGCTCGACCTTGAGTCGGCCGAGCGGGAGACCTTTCTCGACGCGGCCTGCGCCGGCGACACGCCGCTCAGGCGCGAGGTCGAGCAGATGCTGCGCTTCGACGCGCGCGCCGAGGACTTCATCGAGACGCCGGTCTTCGGCGTCGCCGCCGCGCTCATCGGCGCGCTGCCCGAAGCCGCGCACACGCCCCCCGCCGGAGTCGCCGGCGCTTCGCCGAGCGGCGCGCGGACGCCGCGCACGCCGCCCCGCGGCTCGCAGAGCTTACCGTCCATCGACGAGTCGAGGTTCGTCCCCGGCGACGTGCTGGCGGGGCGCTACCGCATCGCGGGGCTTCTCGGCCGCGGCGGGATGGGCGAGGTCTACCGCGCCGACGACCTCAAGCTCAAGCAGCCGGTCGCGCTCAAGTTTTTGCCCGAGTCGCTCTCGGCCGACGGCGCGTCGCTCGCGCGCTTCTATCAGGAGGTGTCGGTCGCGCGGCAGATTTCGCACCGCCACGTCTGCCGCGTCTACGACATCGGCGACGCGGAGGGCTACCACTTCATCTCGATGGAGTACGTGCGCGGAGAGGAGCTGTCGTCGCTGCTCAAGCGCATCGGCCGGCTCCCCGGCGACAAGGCCGTCGAGACGGCGCGGCAGCTCTGCGCGGGGCTCGCCGCCGTCCACGAGGCGGGCGTGCTGCACCGCGACCTCAAGCCCGCCAACGTGATGATCGACGAGCGCGGCGACGTGCGCATCACCGACTTCGGCATCGCGGCGCTCACGGGCGAGGTGCGCGGCCGCGACGCGCTGGCCGGCACGCCCGCCTACATGTCGCCCGAACAGCTCGAAGGCGGCGAGCTGACGGCGCGGAGCGACATCTACTCGCTCGGCCTCGTCCTCTACGAAATCTTCACGGGCAAGCGCGCCTTCGACGCGCCGTCGCTGCACGAGCTGCTGCGGCTGCGGCGGAGCGACACGCAGCCCTCTTCGCCTTCGAGCCACGTCAAAGACCTCGACCCGGCGGTCGAGCGCGTCATCTTCCACTGTCTTGAGCGCGACCCGGAGAAGCGCCCGGCCACGGCCCTGCAGGTCGCGGCGGCGCTCCCGGGCGGCGACCCTCTGGCCGCCGCGCTCGCCGCGGGCGAGACGCCTTCGCCCGAGATGGTCGCGGCCGCGCCGAAGCAGGGCGGCTTGCGCCCGGCGGTCGCCGCCTCGCTGCTCGGGGCCGCGCTCGCGAGCCTCGCGCTCGTCTTTCTGCTTTCGGGCAAGGTGCTCGTCACCCGTCTGGTGCCTTTGAGCAAGCCGCCCGAGGTGCTGGCCGAACGCGCGCGCGCCGTCGTCCGCGCCGCCGGCCAGACGGACGCCCCCGCCGACACGGCCTACGGCTTCGAGTGGGACTTGGAGTATTACCGTCACGTCATCGAGCACGACCAGTCGATGACGCGCCTTGAAAGGATGCGGACGGGGCAGCCCGCGGCCGTGCAGTTCTGGTACCGGCAGAGCCCGCGGCCGCTTGAGCCGCTGGCGAGCGCGGAGGTGACGCCCACAGACCCCGAGCGACAACTCTACACGGGCATGGCCGACGTGCGGCTCGACACCGAAGGGCGGCTCGTCGAGTTCTCCGTCGTGCCGCCCGAAGTCGAAGAGCCGGGCGGGGCGTCGGCGGCCGAGCCCGACTGGGCGTTGCTCTTCGCCGAGGCCGGACTCGACCTCGCGAAGTTCAGTCCCACGCAGCCGCGCTGGACGCCGCCATCTTTCGCAGACCGGCGCGCGGCGTGGGAGGGCGTCTTCCCGCTCCAGCCGGAGACGCCGCTGCGCGTCGAGGCGTCGGGCTACCGCGGCCGCCCCGTCGCCTTCAAGCTCGTCGCGCCGTGGAGCAAGCCCTACCGGATGCAGCCCTACCTCACCGACCCGGGGTTGCAGAGGCTTCTGATGTTCATCTTCGCCGTCTTCGTCGCGCTGCTGCTCGTGGGCGCGTGGCTGGCGCGGCGCAACTTCCGCATGGGGCGGGGCGACCGGAGGGGCGCGACGAAGCTGGCGCTGTTCGTCTTCTCGGCGCACCTCGTCTCGCGGCTCGTCGGCGCGAGCCATGTGCCGACCTTCTTCGGCGAGGTCGGCGTGCTCTACTCGGCCGTCAAGCCGGCGCTCTTCTTCGCGGCGCTGCTCTGGCTGCTCTACATCGCGCTTGAGCCTTACGTCAGGCGGCGCTCGCCGCACCGGCTCATCTCGTGGACGCGGCTGCTGGCGGGCGACTGGCGCGACCCGCTGGTCGGGCGCGACGTGCTCGTCGGCGTGCTCCTCGGCATCTGGATGAACCTCTTCTCGTGGCTCGCGGAGGTCACGGCGCGTTGGCTCGGCATCCCGCCCGACCTTCAGGGGATACAGCCCGACACGCTGCTCGGCGTCAGCGGCATCGCGCCCATCTTCCTCGGCCTACAGCCCGCGGTCGCGCTGCTCCACGGGCTGGGGTTCGTCTTCATGCTCTTCCTCCTGTCGCGGCTCCTGCGGGGCGAGCGGCGCGCGGCCTTCGGCGCGTGGGCGCTCTTCATCACGGCCATCTCGCTCGGGGGCAGCCACCCTTACGTGCTGCTCTTCTCGGGCGCGCTCGCCGCCTGCTACATCTTCGTCGCCAGCCGCTTCGGGCTCCTCGCGATTGCCGTCGCGCAGTTCGTCTTCTTCATGGTCGAGTTCTACCCGTGGACGACCGACCCGTCCGCGTGGTACGCGGGCGTGACGCTCTTCGCCGCGTCGGTCATCGTGGCGCTCGCCGTCTACGGCTTCCGCGTCTCGCTGGCGGGCCGGCCGCTGCTGCGCGAGCGTCTGCTTGAGGATTAGATTTCGGAGGAAGGTTGAGTTTGAGGGACGGCGCGCTTCAGCCCCCGCCGAGCACGGCCGCGAGGTCGTCGCGGTGCGCCACGTCGGCCGTCTCCACTTCAGCGGCCCACGGGTGGCGAATCTCCTTCGACCCTCCGGCGGCGGCGGCGTGCCCGTTCTTCGGCGCGCCGTGCGCGGCAATCACGCGGCTGTAAAAATCGGTCAGCAGCGGCATCACCGCCTCGGAAGTGAAGAGCCGCCGGTACTGTTCGCGCGCCGCCAGTCCCATCTCTCTGCGCAACGCGGCGTCTCCCGCGACCCTCTTCAGAGCCTCGCCCAGCGCCTCCGCGTCGCCCGCCGGGACGAGCATACCGCAGTCCTCCGTGACGAAGTCGGGCAAGCCCCCGACGGCCGTCGCGACGACGGGCAGCCCGTGCGCCATCGCCTCGACGACGACGTTGGGCGTCCCCTCCGTGAACGAAGGGTGGACGAACACGTCCACGTCGCGCATGAAGCGGCTGCGCGCTTCGAGCGAGGTGTAGGTGCCGACCATCCGGCACTTCTCCGCGAGCCCGTGCCGCCTCAGCGCGGCCGCGACCTGCTGTCGCTGCGAGCCCTCGCCCGCGATTCTCATCTCGATGTCGGGGTGCGCGCGGTGCGCGGCCGCCGCGCCCTCGACGAACTGGAGCGGCCCCTTCAAATGTTCGAGTCGCGAGGCGAACCCGAGGCGGACGGGCGAGCCGGCGCGGCGCGCGGCGCGCGGGACTTCCTCAGACGTGTCGGACGGGTCGGCCGCGCCGCGCGCGATGAGCGGAACGACGCGCGGCTGGCGCGCGAGCGCCGGGACGGCTCGACGCAGTTCGCGCGCCAGCGTCGGCGAGAGCGTGGCGACCTCCGAGCAGAGCGGCAGCACCTTGACGAAACGCTCGTAGACCTCCTCGAAGCCCGGCGGGTGGAAGGGCGTGCCGACCTCCTGATAGACGACCGGGACGCCGGCCGCGTGCGCGGCGCGGATGAGCATCACCGCGCCCGGGTCGGGCGTGATGACGTGAACCACGTCGGGTCTTCGGCGCGCGAGGTGTTCGCAAAAGGCGTCGTGGTAGCGTTGCAGGAGGTCGTGGACGATGCGGCGCGAGTTCGAGCGCAGAATCTTCCGCGCGGGCGAGAAGGCGCGCATCGCCGCGAGCGCGAGCTTGCGCCCGGCGGCGAGCGAGGCCGTGAAGCGCGGCGACGCGAGCGCCGTCAACTCGACGCCCGCCGCCGAGAGTCGCGCGGCCAAAGGGTCGCCGGCCGCCGGCGGCTGCACGAGCAGGACGGTCGCCTCGTGACCCGCCGCCTTCAGCTCGGCCGCGTAGTTGACGGCTATCTCGTCGGCGCCGCTGATCGGCCCCGCGAAGCTGTTCTTTGAGAGCAGAATGTTCATCGTCCGAGGCTCGCCCCCGCCGCACCGCGCCCCGCACGGCGCGCCGCGAAGCCGAGCGCCTTCCCGCCGAACCCCAAAGGGTACATGCGCGCGCCCGCCAGCGCCACCCGCGCGAAGGCACGAAAACTCCCGGCCTTCAGCCCCTCAGCCGCCTCCCACACGAGCAGTTGCGACTCGCGTTCGGCGAAAGCCCGCGCGGCCTCGCGCCGCACGGACGCACCCGCGGCGGCCGCGCGCGGCAGGCGCAGCCACTTCTCACGGTGCAGGCGTCGCGCCAGACGGTGGAGCCGCTCGGGGCGCGACGTGAACTGTCCCGACTCTGAGGTCGGACGCCTCCAGACCGCCACCGCCCGTTCGTCGGAGAGCGCCCCGTACTGCTCGGCGATGCGCACCCACAAGTCCCAGTCCTCGACGCCGGGCACGTCTTCGTCCAACAGCCCGACCCGCAGCAGGCACTCGCGCCGGAAGACGACCGACGGGCACGGGATGAAGTTACGACGTAAGAGCGCCCAGAAGATGTCACCGCGCGGACACTCTTCGGGGTACGAGCCGCCCGTGGGACGACCCTCGCCGTCGCCGTAGAGCACGCGGCCGTAAGTAAGTCCCGCCTCCGGGCTCGACGCGAGCGCGGCCGTCTGCGCGTCGAGCGAGCCGGGCAGTCGCACGTCGTCGTCGTCGAGAAAGCTGACGAACTCGCCCGTGCTCGCGACGAGTCCGACGTTGCGCGCGCCGCTCGGCCCCAGACGGCGGCGCGCGCGCAGGTACCGGACGCCGAGCCGCGCGCAGACCTCGGGCGTCGCGTCGGTCGAGGCGTCGTCCACGACGATGACCTCCGCGCCGGCCCCGGCGAGACGCGCGCTCTCGACCGCGCGCGGCAGCAGCGCCGGGCGGTTGCGTGTCGGGATGATGACGCTGACCGTGGGCATCCGTCCTGTGGGCATCGCACAAAGAGGGCCGGCGGGCCTCTAGCCCGGGGGGGGCGACGCCCGCGCGTTCCGCTCCGCTAAGAGTGTGGCAAGTCCACGGAATAATACGCGAAAGTGAGCCGGGCGCGCAGCCCAGAGCGGGCTGATGCGGAGCGCGGCCGCGAAATTCGACGCCGCGAAGCGGAACGCGCCGCGCGGCAAATGCTCGGCGGCCCGCCAGCTCAAAGTGTCCGCGACGCGCCTGCGCGCGTTGCGTCTCGCGGCCCTGCGCCGGGCGGCCGGCGCGGCGAGTGCACGCGGGAGCGAGAGCAGTTTCGACTGATGCCTGACGACCGCGAGCATGTGGCGGCCGAGCGCGGACGAACCCTGACCCGAGCCCGGCGTCGGCGTGCGGTAGACGCAGACCGGGCGCTCGTCGAGCACGGCCGTGCGCGACTCGGCGAGCCGCGCCCACATGTCCCAGTCGTCCGTGCCGGGGATGCGCCGGTCGAAGAGCCCGATCTCGAACAGACAATTTTTGCGCACGACGACCGAGGACGGGATGAGGTGGACGGCCAACTCAAGCACCTGCCAGAACACGTCGCCGCTCTCGGCGCGCGGGGCGGCCGTCTCGCCGGTCGGCATCAGATTCTGGTCGGCGAGCACGACGCCGCCCGCGACGAAGGCCGCCTCGGGGCTGGCTTCGAGGAGCGAGAGCTGCAAGTCGAGCGAGCCGGGTAGACGCAGGTCGTCGTCGTCGAGGAAGGCGACGTAGTCGGCCGTCGAGGCGAGCAGCCCCACGTTGCGCGCGCCGGCCACGCCCTGATTGTGCGCGAGCCGCACGTAAGTTATCCCCGGGAGTCGGCGGCAGACCTCGGCCGTCGCGTCGGTCGAGGCGTCGTCCACGACGATCACTTCGACCGACGCGCCCGCCGCCCTCGCGCTCTCGACGCAGCGCGGCAGCATGTGCGGCCGGTCGAAGGTCGGGATGATGAGGCTGACTCTGGGCATCGTCCGCGGTCGATTCTTCCCGAATCCATGCCGCCGCGCAACGCCGGGCCACGCCGCGACTCAAACTCCGACTCAAACTAAAGTTGGGGACGCGGCTCCAACTTAACGCCCGTGACAGCGCCGGCGAGTTGTGTGGTAATACGCCGTCACGTTTTCCCATCCGCACCCGTCCGCTGAACAAGGCGACAATGATGAGACAAAAGATACGGCAGTCGGCCGCCGCCGTCGTGGCGGTCTGCGCGGCACTCCTGCTCTCGGCGGCGACGCCCGCGCCGGCGCGGCAGTCGTCGTCGGCGACGCTGCGCGGAGTCGTCACAGACCCGAACGGCGGGGTCGTCGTCGGCGTGAAGGTCACGGCCGTCAACGCCGCGACCCGCGCCGCGCGCGAGACGGAGACTAACGGCGAGGGCGTCTACACGTTCGCCAACCTCGCGCCCGGCGACTACGAGGTGCGCGCCGAGTCGGCGGGGTTCAAGACGGCGACGCGGCCGGGCGTCGGGCTGCTGGTGGGTCAGAGTCAGACGTTGGACTTCGGCCTTGAGGTCGGGGAAGTGCGGGAGGTGCTATTCAGCGACGACGGCCCCGAAGCGCCGCTCGTAGACCCCACGTCCTCGAAGGTGACCGGCGTCATCGGCCAGCGCGAGATCGAGAGCCTGCCGCTCAACGGCCGCAACTTCCTCGAACTCGCGCTGCTCACGCCGGGCAACGCGCCTGCGCCCAACTTCGATCCGACGAAGACCAACACGGTCGTCATCTCTTCGGCCGGGCAGTTGGGTCGCGGCGGGAGCGTCACCGTGGACGGCGCGGACACCAACGACGACGTGGTCGGCGGCGCGGTGCAGAACGTCTCGCAGGACGCGGTGCAGGAGTTCGAGGTCGCCACCAACCGCTTCGACGCGCGGCTCGGGCGCTCGGGCTCGTCGGTCGTCAACATCGTGACGAAGTCGGGGGCGAACGACGTACACGGCTCGGCCTCGGCCTTCTTCCGCGGGAGTCTTTTTCAGGGCCTGCCCGCGACGCTCGACCGCACGGTCGGCGAGGAGCCGCCCTTCGACCGCGAGCAGTATTCGTTCACGCTCGGCGGGCCCGTGAAAAAAGATAAGGCGTGGTACTTCGGCTCGCTCGAATACCGCAATCAGGACGGCGCGGTGCTCGTCGGCGCGCGCGACGTGGCGCGGCGCACCATCACGCGCTCGTTCGCCGACGCGCCGCTCGACGACCTGCTCGCGACCGCGCGCCTCGACTGGCGGCCGGCCGACGCAGACCTCCTCACCTTCCGCTACTCCGTCCAGCGCGAGGAGGACGTGGCCGCCAGCACGCTCGTCCGCTCCATCGGCTCGGCCTCGCAGCGGCAGGCGGCGCGCAACCGCACGCACTCGCTGCTCGCGCGCCACTCGCGCACCCTCTCGCCCTTCAGCGTCAACGAGGTCGACTTCAGCTACTCGACCTTCTCGAACGTCACCGCGCCGGTGGCGGCGGGGCCGCAGCTCACGTTCCCCTCCATTCAGGACGGCTCGTCGTTCCGCGTGCCGCAGGCGACGAAGCAGCGCCGCTTCCAGTTCGCGGACAACTTCACGACCGTGCGCGGCGGCCACACGCTCTACGCGGGCGGCGAGTTCCAGCGTGTGCTCGCCGGCTTCGACCTCGACGTTTTCCGCGAGGGGCGCGTCGAGCTGATAGAGGACTTCCCCGACTTCGACCGCAACGGCGACGGGCGCGTCGACGACAACGACCTGCTCTTCGCCGTCACGCTCCGCAGCGCCTTCCCCGCACGCTCGCTGCGCATCCCCGACGCTAACAACTCCTACGTCGCCGCCTACATCCACGACGACTGGCGCGTCTCGTCGTCGCTCACGCTCAACCTCGGGCTGCGCTACGAGTTGGACACGGACGTGAAGAACGTCAGCCGCGTCGATGAAATCAACCCGCTCGTCCGCCCGTTCCTGCGCGGCGAGCGCGGGCGCGACGCGAACAACTTCGCGCCGCGCGTCGGCTTCAACTGGTCGCCCGACGGGGGACGCACCTCCCTGCGCGGCGGCTACGGCGTCTACTACGACCGCGTCACGCTTCAGATTCAGTCGCTCGAACGGGGCTTGGACGGCCGCGCGCTCCCCATCGAGGTGCGCGCCGGCAACGTCTTCTTCTTCCCGCCGCCGCCCGACCCGTGTCTGTTCGACCCTGTCTGCGGGCGCTTCCCGCCGCCCGCGCCGACGCTCGCCAACCCCTTCTCGGGCTTCGTGCTTCCGGGTCAGGGCGCGGGCGGCATCAACATCATCGACAACGGGCTTCAGAACCCGATGGTGCAGCAGATGGGCGTCGGCATCCAGCGCGAGTTCGCGGGCGGCTACGTCGTGCGCGCCGACTACGTCCACAACTTCGGCACGCACTTCATCATCGGCCGCACCATCGGGCAGGTCTTCAACCCCGTGGTCGGCGGCCCCGACCTCGTCAAGAACCTTGAGTCGAGCGTCAAGACGAAGTATGACGGGCTGCTCCTGAGCGTCGAGAAGCGTTACGCGCGGCGCTTCCAGTTCCGCGCCTCCTACACGCTGTCGAAGGCTTTCAACTACGCGAACGACGACCAGATTCCTTTCTCGAACGGCCCCGTCGACCCTGAGAATCTACAGCTCGAATACGGCCCGACGCCGAACGACCAGCGCCAACGCTTCGCCTTCGCGGGCGTCTTCGACGCGCCGCTCGGTCTGCGCGTCGCGCCGCTCTGGGTGGTCGCCTCGGGCGTGCCGATGGACATCCTGATGCCCGACGGCGCGGCGCGCGTCCCCGCGCTCCAGCGCAACGCGGGCGGCCGTCTCTTCCGCACGGGCGCGGAGCTGAACGCCTTCATCACGCAGCTCAACGCGGCGGGCGGCGTCTCGGGGCAGCCGCTCCCGCTCGTGTCGCCGGACGCGCGCTTCAACGACTCGTTCAACTCGTTCGACCTGCGGCTGGCGCGACCCTTCAAGCTCGGCGAGCGCGTGACCATCGAGCCCATCGCGGAGGTCTTCAACCTCTTCAACGTGACGAACGTGCTCGGCGTCTCGAACGTCAACTACTCCGGCTTCTCGAACGTGCTCGTGCGCGACGACAACGACCCTTCGAGCCCGGGCTTCCTGCGCTCGTCCTCCTTCGGCCGCCCCGTCACGACGGCCGGCGGCGTCTTCGGCTCCGGCGGCCCGCGCGCCTTCCAGTTCGCCGCGCGCCTCACGTTTTGAGTATAGTGATAAGTGATGAGTGATGAGTGATAAGAAAAACAAAGCCCGTTTCTTCTTTCTT
>JBEVKV010000535.1:0-17235 GCA_040509515.1 Pyrinomonadaceae bacterium
GATGACCACGTCGATGCCGCCCAACGCCTCGACCGTCCCTGCGACGGCGCGCTCCAGCGCCGTCTGGTCGGTCACGTCGCACTCGAACCAGACGTGGCCCTCGCCCAACTCTGCGGCGAGCGCGGCCAGCAGCTCCGGCTCCAACCCGACGAGGGACAGGCGCGCGCCGCGCGCGGCCAGCCTCCGCGCCGTCTCCGCGCCGATGCCGCGCGCGGGGCCCGTGATGAGCACGACCTTGCCCGGGAGTTGAAAGGTCATGGGGCAGCCTCCTCTCGAAGCACCTCGCGGACGGGGGCGCGTGCGACGCGTTCGAGCAGCGCGCGCCAGCCGCGCGCGTACGCGACGAGCGCCGCGCGCGCGGCCGGGCAGACGCCGGTCATGTGTATGAAGCCGTGCGCGAGCGAGGTGAGGCGTCTCGTCACGACGACGCCACCGGCCTCTTCGAGCGCGCGCGCGTAGGCGTCGCCCTCGTCGCGCAGGTAGTCGAAGCCCGCGATGACGACGAGCGCGGGCGCGAGCCCCGAGAGGTCGGGCGCGCGTAGAGGCGAGACGCGCGGGTCTTCGCGCCCCTCGCCGCCCGTGTAGTAATCGAAGAAGGCGTCGCAGTCCGTGCGCGCGAGGAAGAAGCCGCGGCCGAACAACTCCTTCGACGGCCGCTCCTCTTTCACGGCGTCGGTCGCGGGGTAGACGAGCAGTTGCGCGGCGGGCGGGCGGTCGCGCGCCGAAACCTGCGCGGCGACGGCCGCGAGGTTGCCGCCTGCGCTGTCGCCGCCGATTGAGACGCGCTCGGGTTCGACGCCGAGCCGTCCGGCGTTCGACTGCGCCCAGCGCAGCGCCGCGAGCGCGTCGCCGAGCCCGGCGGGGAACGGGTGCTCGGGCGCGAGCCTGTACGCGACCGAGAGGACGTGAGTGCGCGCGTGCAGGCAGAGCAGGCGGCAGGGCTCGTCGTGCGTCTCAAGGTCGCCGAGGACGAAGCCGCCGCCGTGCAGGTAGACCAGCAGGTCGCGCGAGGCTTTATCCGAAGGGGCCGAAGGCGGCGGCGCGTAGTGTCGCACGCGCACCGGGCCGGCCCCTCCTTCAATCTCGAAGTCGCGGACGGGGCCGACGCGCGTCTTCGGCCCGCCGTAGACGAGCACCTCGCGGCGGAAGCGCGCGCGCGCCGTCACGGGGTCGGGTTCGCAGAGGCCGTGGCGTTTCCGCCTGCGGTTGACGGCGAGCAGCAGTTGCAGGCACGAATCGAGCCTCTGCCCGTCGACTTCGATTGGCGGCCGGCCCGAGAGCTTGAGCTGCACGGGCGCGGGCAGCAGTCCCAGTGCGCGCCCCCCGAGTCCCTGAAGACGTTCCGCGAGTGTGATGTCTGCTGTGTCGGGCATCGTCTGTCCGTCCCGTCTTGTTAAGAGGTCGCGTCCTTTCCGTTCGTCCTTGAACTCGTCAGGTACTCGGCCGGGTCGAGGCGCGCGACGCGGCGGCGGAAGCGCCAGGTGAAGTCGGGCCAGATGGTCGAGTTGCGCCCCGTGCGGTCGAGGTACCAGCTCGCGCAACGGCCGGAGACCCAGACCGTCCCCTCCATCCGCCGCTCGACTTCGCCGACGAAGGCGGCCTGCGCCTCCGGCCTCGGCTCGATGACGGCGACGCCGCGCCGCCGCATGAAGTCGAGCGCGCTGACGAAGTGCTCGATCTGCGCCTCGATCATGTAGACGACCGAGGTGTGGCCGAGCCCCGTGTTCGGGCCGAGCAGGATGAAGAGGTTGGGGAAGCCGTTGACGGTCGTGCCCAGATGCGCGCGCGGGCTGCCGCGCCAGACCTCTTCGAGCGTGACGCCGCCGCGGCCGCGGACGTGGCCGGCGAACGGCTGGTCTGTGACGCGGAAGCCCGTGCCGAAGATGACGGCGTCCACGAATCGCTCGACGCCTTCCGTGTCAACTATCGAGTGCTCGCGCACCTCCGCGACGCCGGCCGTCACGACCTCGACGTTGGGGCGCGTGACGGCGGGCAGGTAGTCGTTCGAGACGAGGATGCGCTTGCAGCCTATCTCGTAAGTCGGCGTGAGCTTAGCGCGCAGCTCTGGGTCGGGCACGGCGCTCTTGAGGTGGCGGAGCGCGATGCGGCGGATGAGGCGCGACATGCGCAGGTGCCGGAAGCCGAAGACGAATACCTCGCGGAAGGCGTAGATGGCCGCGCGCTCGCCGCGTTGTAGGACGGGGAAGCGCCGGAACATGCGCCGCTCGCGCTCGGTGAAGGCGCGCTCAGTGCGCGGCATGACCCACGGCGGCGTCCGCTGGAAGACGTGGAGCCGTTCGACGAGCGGCTGTATCTCGGGGACGAACTGGACGGCGGACGCGCCCGTGCCGATGACCGCGACGCGCTTGCCGCGCAGGTCGTAGTCGTGATCCCAGCGCGCGGAGTGAAACGACTTCCCCTTAAAGTTCTCGAAGCCGGGAAGGCGCGGCACGCGCGGCTCGCTCAGCGCGCCCGACGCCATGACGAGCACGTCGGCGGTGTAGAGCCCCCGCGAAGTCTCGACGCGCCAGAGCCGCGCGTCTTCGTCCCAGAGGGCTTCGCGCACCTCGTGGTTAAAGAGGATGTGCGGGAGCACGCCGAAGTCGCGCGCGCAGCGGCGCAGGTAGTCCCAGATTTCGGGCTGCGCCGAGTAGCTGCGCGACCAGTCGGGGTTGGGCGCGAAGGAGAAGGAGTAGAGGTGCGACTGCACGTCGCAGGCGCAGCCCGGGTAGCTGTTGTCGCGCCACGTCCCGCCCACGTCCGACGCGCGCTCGAAGACGTGGAAATCTTCTTCGCCGCGCTGTCTGAGCCGGATGGCCGCGCCGAGGCCGCCGAAGCCGCTGCCGATGATGGCGACGCGCGTGTGCGCCTTGACCAGACCGGAGTCCAAACGTATCTCCCCTTCGTCCTCAACTCTAAACGGTAATAAAAATCTACACCAGCGCGAAGCAATTCCGTTAATAAAAACCTTTAGAGAGGTGGGACGAGTCGAGACGGAAGGGGGCGATCATGTCAACAAGCGCGAAGGGCGGGAGGGCGCACGGCGCGCCGTGGGACTGTGTGCTGTCGAAGGAGGAGGAGGGCGAGTGCCGCGCGGGCGCGCGCCCCGCGTCCGACCAGGAGTACTTCGAGATAATGTGCCTGTGTCTGATTCAGGCGGGGCTCAACTGGGCGTCCATCAGGAAGCACTGGCCGAAGTATCGCGAGGGCTTCCACGGCTTCCGCATCGGCGAGTTGGCGCGCGCCGACGCCGACGAACTGCTCGCGCGCCCCGGCGTCTTCAGGAACCGCCGCAAGGTCGAGGCCGTCGTCCACAACGCGCGCGAGTTCGAGGCCATCGCCGCCGAACACGGCTCGTTCGACGCCTACCTCTCGACGCTCAAGCCGCTGCCCGAGGCCGCGCAAATCAAGGCGCTCGCCAAACGCTTCAAACAGATCGGCCCCGAGGCGGCCGACTACTTCCTCCACTCGGTCGGCTTCGGTCAGGAGGGTAAGGGGTAAGGGGGAAAGGGTAAGGGTTCTGAAATCATTCCCCCTTACCCCTTACCCTTTCCCCTCGCCTTCAGGCGTAGGAGAGGAG
The DNA here is from genome assembly GCA_040509515.1 of Pyrinomonadaceae bacterium. Lineage (GTDB taxonomy): Bacteria > Acidobacteriota > Blastocatellia > Pyrinomonadales > Pyrinomonadaceae > QHXN01. The sequence goes on from JBEVKV010000535.1 coordinate 3,581, forward strand.
CGCGTCCACGATGCGTGGCGCGGCGTGGCCGTCGCCGTAGACGAAGGTCGGGCGGGCCATCTGCGAGTAGCAGTCGCGACAGTCGAGCAGCCGCGACGCCTCTACGACGATGCGCGCGGCGTCCGTGCCGACGAGCCGGACGCAGCCGGCTTCAAGCGCCTCGGGGCGTTCGGTCTTGTCGCGCAGCACGAGCAGGGGCTTACCCAGACACGGCGCTTCCTCCTGCAACCCGCCCGAATCCGTCAGCACCATGTGGCAGCGTTTGAGCAGGCGTACGAGCGTCAGGTAATCGACCGGCGGCAGGAGCGTCACGCCCGGCGCGCTCCCGAGCAGGCGGTGCGCCGTCTCCCAGACGCGCGGGTTGCGGTGGACGAGGTAGACGACCCGCACGTCTCCCGCGTAACGCCGCGCAAGCTCGGCGAGCGCGCGGCAGATCGCTTCGAGCGGCGCGCCGAAGTTCTCGCGCCGGTGCGCGGTCACGAGCACGACGCGCGCGCCCGGCGGAATCTCGCCGAGCGCCGCCGGGTCGCACGCGGCCGAAGCGCACTCGGACATCTCGCGCAGCGCGTCGACGACGGGGTTGCCCGTGACGACGACGCGGCCGGGCGACACGTTCTCGCGCAGGAGGTTCGCGCGCGCTCCCTCGGTCGGCGCGAAGTGGAGGTCGGCGAGACAGCCGGCGACGCGGCGGTTGCCCTCTTCGGGGAAGGGCTGGCGCGGGTCGTGCGTGCGCAGTCCCGCCTCGACGTGGCCGACGCGCACGCCCGCGTAGAAGGCCGCGACCGCCGCCGCCATCACGGTCGTCGTGTCGCCCTGCACGAGAATCCAGTCGGGGCGCTCGCGTTCGAGCACGGGTTCGAGCCGCGCGAGCGTGGCCGAAGCCACCTGCGCGGGCGTGCGCGCGCCGCGCATCAAATCGAGGTCGTAGTCGGGCACGACGCGGAAGACCGAGAGCACCTGATCCAACATCTCGCGGTGCTGCGCCGTCGCGCACACGCGACTGCGGACACGCCCGGCGCGGCGCGCCAACTCCCTGATGACCGGGGCCATCTTCACCGCCTCGGGCCGCGTGCCGACGATGGACAGGACTCTCAGCATCGCTCCGCTCCGGCGCTCAACCGAGGACGACCTCGGCGACGCGCCTCAGCCTGTGCGCGTAGGTGTGTTTGGCGAGCACGAACTCGCGCCCGGCGCGCGCGACCGCTTCGCCTTCGGGGCCGAGCAGGCGAGCGGCGTGGGCGAGCGCCTCGCGCGGGTCGGAGGCCCACGCCATGTGCTCGCCGTTGACGAAGCCGAGCCGCTCGTACGCGTCCGAGTGCGAGGCGAGCAGCGGCTTGCCGCAGGCGGGGGCCTCGAACGTGCGCATGCTGGTCATGTACGTGATGGCGTGGCCGTCCATCCCGCTGCGCTGGTTGTTGAGCCCGAGGACGACGCGCCCGCTGCGGTACTGCTCGGCGGTCGAGAGATAGCTGGTCGCGCCGCGCCAGAAACGTCTGTAACGCGCGGGCCACATCGGCCAGCCCTCGTAGCAGAAGAGCGTCAGCGAGTAGCCGGCGGCGACCAGCGGGTCGACGACTGTCTCGACCGCCCACAGCCGCGCCTCGTTCGTGTACCAGTTCGCGCTGATGACGAAATCCGTCGCATCTTCGGCGGGCGGAAGCGGGCGGTGCGTCTCGGGCGCGCAGGCCAGCGGGAGCCAGTCCACGCGCCCGTGCCCGAGACGCCGCCGGTACTCCGCGACGCAGGCCGCGTCGGTGGTGAAGACGAAATCGGCCTCGGCCGCTTGCGGCAGGAAAGTCTCGAAGCTGTTCGGGTCTTCTATAGTCCACCACGCGACGGGCCTGCCGGCGGCGCGCGCAGCGGCGAGCCGACGCGCGCCGTCCTCGCCCCTCGCGGTGACGTTCATGGAGAGGGCGAAGTCGGCCTCCGCCGCGTCGTCCACGAAGCGCGCGCAGGGTTCGAGGAAGGGGCGCAGGAAGTCGAGGTCGATGGCGAAGACCGCGGGCGGCGCGGGGCCGCCCGCGCCCGCGCCCGAAGCAGCGCCCGAGCCCTCTTCCGCCGGTGATGGGCGTCCGAAATCTTCCTTCATCTGAAACTCCGTCCCGGCGCGCGCCGGCGCTCGGGGCTACTGGACGTGTGGCATCCTGACCTGGCGGACGACGGTGAGCGGGCCGTTATTGATGGAGGGGACGCGCGCCCACTTGTCCAAGACGTACTGCTTGCGGCGCGCGTAGGCGTCGGCCGCGTCGATGCCGCGCTGCCCCATGATGCGCAGCGACGAGTGGACGTTACGGTGGAGGTAAGTCATCCCGTAGAAGCACTGCGTGGCGTAGCCCTGCTCCGACATCTGGAAGGCGAGGTCGTTGTCCTCGAAGCCCCAGCCGGCGCGGTCGAACGGCGCGCGCACGTCGAAGCGCACGCCCGCGTCGAAGATTTCGCGCCGGAACATGCCGTACTGCGTCCAGGCCACGTCGTCGTTGGACTGGACGCGCGTGCCGCCGACGCTGAAGAGGTACGGCGTCGCGCGCGCCCGCTCCCGCGTGTGGCCGGAAGAGATGGCGCCGATGCAGCCCAGACGACGCCCGCTGTTCTCCATGTGGCGGAGCATGGCGAAAGATGAGAAGGGGACGACCTCGATGTCGCCGTCGGTGAAGAGCAGATATTCCGCGTCGCAGCCGCGCACGGCGTAGTCGATGATCTGGTTGCGCGCGACCGAGCTGCCGAGGTTCTCCGCGTTGAGGATGAGCTTGTGCGGCACGTCCAGCCCCGTCGCCAACTCTTCGAGCGCCTCGCGCGTGCCGTCGGCCGAGCCGTTATCGCAGAGGCAGAGCGTCGCCTCGTGGCCGAGCCTTCTGAGCGTGCGCGCCTCTGCGGCGAGCGCGCGGGCGGAGTCAAGGCTGATGTCGCGCGTGTTCCAAGTGAGCAGCGCGAGCACGACGCGGCGCGAGTCGGCGGACTGCCGGCCGCCGCGCCCCTTGCGGAAGACGCCGGCGACGCACGCGTGCTCGTAGGGCTGCGCGTTGAGGTAGAGCGAGTCGTCGTCCTCGCGCGGCTCTTCGCACGCGGCGTCGTCGCCGTCGGGCGGGTGCAGGTCGTGGCGGCGGCACAGTTCCGCGTACTCGCGCGGCGTGACGCGGTTGAAGCCGTTGAAGACTTCGCCCCCGTCGGGTCGGACGACGCCGAGGCCGAGCGCAGACTGGTTGCGCCGCATCGACTCGAAGTAGAAGTCGGACGTGAGGACGAGCAGGCCGCCCGGCTTGAGCTTGTGCGCCACCTCGGCGACGAGCGCGTCGCGCTGTGCGGTGAGCAAATGTTCGAGCGTGTTGACGCAGACGACGCGGTCGAACGCGCCGTCGGGCACGCCCAGCGGGGGCACGAAGCGTCCGCCCTGAATCGGGTTGTGGTGGCGGTAGGTGACGTGCGCGTAGAGACTCCGCAGCCGCTCGCCGAAGTCCAGAGGGTTGATGGTGCAGTCGAGCACGGCGGCGGTCGGCGGCGGGCGCAGGGCGTGGAGCGCGAAGGGCAACTCCCAGCGGCGCATGCGCGGGTAGTCGCGCCCGTGGTTGAAGGCGGCGTACTCGTCGAGGCTCAGGTCGGACGCTTTGGCTGAAATCATGGCTCGTCAAAGTCTCCCGGAAGAGAGCGTTGTGAAGGGCGCGGCGCTCGAAGAGACGTGCCGCGCTGGCGGCGCACAGGTCGCGCGCTCACCCGGCGCGCGGCGCGCGCGCGACCCGGACGTGGCGGAGCGGGCCGGCGTTGATGGCGGGCGTGCCCGCCCACTTCTGTATGACGTAGCGCTTGCGCGTCTCGTAGTTGGCCGCCGGGTCGACGCCGAGCGCGCGCAGGATGCGCATCGAGGAGTGCATGTCGCGGTGCAGGTAGGTCATGCCCTCGAAGCACTGGATGCGGAACCCCTTGACGGTCATCTGGAAGGCGAGGTCGTTGTCCTCGCAGCCCCAGCCCTCGCGGTCGAACGGGTGCGCCACGTCGAAGCGGACGCCCGCCTCGAAGACCTCGCGGCGGAAGAGGCCGTACTGCGTCCACGCCACCACCTCCTCGTCTCGCAGGCGGAGCCCGGCGAGCGAGTAGAGGAACGGGGTCGCGCGCGCGCGGTGCGGCGACTGGCCGTTCATGTACGCGCCGAGGCAGCCGAGCAGGCGACCCGAGTCCTCCATGTGGCGGAGCATGGCGAAGGAAGAGAAGGGGACGACCTCGATGTCGCCGTCCATGAAGAACAGGTAGTCGCCGCCGCTTCCGAGGAAGTGGTCGATGATCTGGTTGCGCGCGACCGAGCTGCCGCGGTTCTCCGCGTTGAGGATGAAGTGATGCTCGACTTCGAGCCTTTCGCCGGCCGCGCGCAGCGCGTCGGGCAGGCCGTCGGTCGAGCCGTTGTCGCAGACGACAATTGACGCCTCGTGCCCGAGCCGCTTGAGCAGCGCCGCCTCGCGCGCGAAGGCGGCGAGCGACTCAAGGCTGATGTCGCGCGTGTTCCAGGTGAGCAGCGCGAGCGTGACCTTCTTCGGCGCGGGGAGCATCACGGCCGCGCCCTCCTTCCTGAAGACCGCGCCGACGGTCGCGTGTGGGTACGGCTCGACGTTGCGGTAAACGCCGGCTTCGCCGTCGGCGGGCGCGGCCAACTCGCCACCGGCGAAGGGGCGCAGCCCGTGGCGCGCGCAGGTCTGTAGGAGTTCGCCGGGCGCGACGCGGTTGAAGCCGCCCAAGACCTCCGCGCGGTCTTCGCGCACGACGCCCATCTTCAGAAGCTCTGGGCGCGACCAGAAGTCGTCGGAGTATTGGTCGGACGTGAGGACGAGCAGGCCGCCCGGCTTGAGCTTGTGCGCCATCTCGGCGACGAGCGCGTCGCGCTGTGCGGCGAGCAAATGTTCGAGCGTGTTGACGCAGACGACGCGGTCGAACGCGCCGTCGGGCACGCCCAGCGGGGGCGCGAAGCGTCCGCCCTGAATCGGGTTGTGGTGGCGGTAGAGCGCGTGCGGGTAGAGGCTCGCCAGACGCTCGCCGAAGTCCACGGGGTTGATGGTGCAGTCGAGCACGGACATCGTGCCCGAGAGCCGCGCCTTGAAGAGCGCGAAAGGCAACTCCCAGCGGCGCATGCGCGGGTAGTCGCGCCCGTGGTTGAAGGCGGCGAACTCCGGGAGCAGGAGGTCGCGCTCCTTCGCGTAGGTCGTGTCGGGTGTCGCCTCGGGAATCGTGAAGTCTACTTCCATCCGCCCTCCGCCGGTCTGCTGTCTGTTGACGAAACCGCCGCGCGCGTCTTCGGTCGAATGTGCGACGCTTCCGCCCGCGACGACGAGCGAGAGCGGCTGCGCGAGCCCGAGCGCCGCGTCGGACGCTTCCTCGCACGACGCTTGGCCGCCCAAAGGTCGCCAGCAATCAAGCCCCGCCGCTTCGAGCGAGCGCGCCGCCCCCGCGCCGAAAGAGAAGTGAGCGCCCGCGCGACTCAGCAGCTCAAGCTCCCCACCGTCGAAGACCGTCTCGCGCGCTCCGACGTGGGACACGAGCAACCTTGTCCAAACCCCTTCGAGCCTTTCGTCGCCGAGCAGCCCGAGCGCGAGACGTTCGCCGAAGACGACGGCCGCGTCGCATGCTTGAAGCGCCTCGCACGCGGCGTCGGGAGCGAGACCGCCGCTGCCGCACGGGACGCGCTCGACCTCGAAGCCGTAGAGCGTGCGCAGCGCGTCGGCCGTCGAGCCGGCGGCCTCGCTCGCTTCGCGACTATCAAAGTCAAAGGCGAAGGCGACGCGGCGCGCGGCGTCCCACGGGCAGGTGAAGTGGCGCGGGGCGGGGAAGCGCGCGAGCATCTCGGCGCGGCTCGTCACGCGGCGCGTGGCGCGGAGCAGCGCGACGTTGGCGTCGTAGTGCGGGTTCTTGGCGAGGTGGTTGGTCGAGTCGTAGCCGCCCGAGTTCTCGTGGTGCAGGTGGTAGAGGTGTTGGTCGCTGCGCTGCGTGATGGCCGCCGAGCCGACGACGCGCGCGCGGTAGAACCACGCGTTGTCCTCGCCGCCCCAGCCACGGAAGCCCTCGCACATCCCGCCCGCGCGGCGCAGGAAATCGCGCCGCACCAGCACCGCGCCGCCGCACGCGCCCTGCCGCGTGTAGTAGGCGTTGACGTGCTCGCAGTCGCCGACGCCCGTCCGCCGCCCCTCGAAGACTTCGGCCGTGTCGCCGCGCGAGAGGTAGCGGACGGAAGTCCACGGGACGAGACAGTCGAGCCGACGCCGGTGCATCTCGGCGAGCGCCTTCGGGAGAAAGTCTTCGGGGAGCAGCAGGTCGTTGTCGAGCCAGAGCACGACCTCGCCACGCGCCGCGAGCGGGACGCCCGCGTTCATCGCGCGCGCCTTGTGGAAGACGCCTTCGCGCTTGATGAAGGCGTAGGCGTCGGCCAGACGGCGCGCGACGCCGAGCGCGTGCGGGCGCTCGTCCAACTCGACCACGCACACGTCGAGTACGTGCCCGACCTCGCGCAGACGCTCCAGAATCTTCTCAAGCTGCGGCAGACGCTCTACTCCGCCGTGCGGGACGACGACGCTCACGCCCTCGCCTGACGGCGCGACGCCCGCGCGCCGCTCGACGAGCCGCAACGGCGCGCGCGTCGTCGTCTGCCGCGTCGGCACCGTCGCCGCGGCCGCGGGTGCCGCGACGCGAGGATCGTGCGGGGCCGGCACGAGGCCGACCCCGTTCCGGGTGCGCTGTATCGTCGGCGCCCTTCTGGCGCGCCCTAGCGCCCGCGCGACGACCGGCACCCAGAAATGCTCCCACTGGCGCGTGAAGTCCCAGTGCTCTTCCATCCAGCGGCGGTTCGCCGCGCCCGCCTCGGCCAGTCCCGCCGCGCCCGTTTCGACGAGCGACGCGAGCACGCCTTCGAGGTCTTCGAGACTCGCGCGCACGAAGGGCTTCGAGACGGAGCCGGGCGCGCAGGCGCGGAAGACCTCTTCAATCTCGGGACGCAAGCCCAGCCCGTTGACGACGACGCAGCCGGCGGCCAGTCCTTCGAGACTGTTGCGGTGGTAGCTGCCCGTGACGCACTCGTCGATGACGATGTGCGAGCGCCGCTTCATCGCCAGCGACTCGGCGTGCGAGACCTGTCGGCCGTCGATGACTTCGAGCCGGAGGGGGTAGCGCGCGGCGAGGGCGTAGAGCACGCGCATCGTCGTCGCGTAGCCCTTCGAGTGCCAGTAGAGCTTGTGGCCTTCGGGGTAGCGGTCGTGCCGGCCCGAGGGCGTGTAGCAGATGGTGACCGTCTCGCCCTTCTCGCCCGGCCGGTGCTCGGGCTCCCACAGAGGGACGGGGTTGGGGACGGCCGCCCAGCCGTCGAACTCGCGGAGCGCGGCCTGATACTGCCCGACGACGACGCCGGGGAAGCCTTCGCGCACGAACGTCTCGTCGACGTTCCACTTGTAGTTGTGCGCCATCGTCACGACGGCCTTGCTCGCGAGCAGCTTTCGGTGGCGCGGCTCGAACTTGCCGTTGTGGACGATGACGAGGTCTGCGCGTTGCAGCTCCTCTTCGGCGCGCGCGCGCTCGGTCGTCCACTCGACGCCGCCCTCGAAGCGGACGCCGTTGCCGTAATCCCTGCGCGCCCACACGCAGCTCGAAGGGTGCGGCGTGCGCGCCGCGACGCAGCGCGACAGAATCACCGGCACGCCCGCCACCGGCGTCGTCGCGTACGAGACGACGCGCAGCGGCTCGGACGCTTCCGCGAAATAAGTCTCGGCCGCGCCCGGCTCGGCAGTCGTGCTTTCAACCTCGGAAGAGTCTGAAGGGGCGTGCGTCGCTTCGGCCTCGGCGAGCGCGGCGAACTCTTCGACCGTCATTTTGGGGAAGGCGGTCAGGCGGCTCGCCGCGCTCAGGTTGAAGACTTCTATGCCGCGCGCGCGCAGCGCCTCGCCGAGCCGGCGGTACTGCGCGTCGATGGTGGCGAGACGCGGCGCGAGCGAGTGGCGGCCCGTGCGCGCGAAGAAGTGGTGGTCGGTGAAGTCGACGCCGATTACTCCGACGCGACGCGCGCCCATGTGCGCGGCGAGGCAGAGCGCGACGTAGGGAGAGTTCTGCGTGTAGTCGAGCGTGTCGGGGTTCGAGACGTTCGTCCCGCCGTAGGAGCCGAGGCGGAACCTGACGACGCCCTCGCGCCCGAGCCCGAGGTCGAGCTGCGTGAAGACGAACTCCGCCTTCGAGCCCTCGACGTACTTGAAGCGGTCGCCCGTGAACTGGTTGCGCGGGTTGACGACGACGAGGTAGCGCGGCGTGAAACGACGCCCCACGTCGTTGACGCCGACGGTCACGAACCGCTCGGGCGCGGCCAGCTCGTTCAGAGACTCGCCGCACCCGCAGACGACGACGCTCTCGCCCCTGTGCCGCTCTCGGAAGTCGGAGAGTTTGACCATGTCGTTATAAGCCGGCGCGTTCAGCCGGCCACCTTCAGCTCGATCTGGTGGTGCATGAGACGGATGTCGCCGGCGCGCGCCAGCTCGGCCGTGCGCGGGCCGACGTGGAAGTTGAACTGCGTGGTGCGCGCCCATCCGCGTATCGGCCGCGCCAGCCGGTCGAACTTCTTCGACACGACGTCGAAGAGGTGCTCGCCTTTCTCCATCCCGAGGTAGAGCCGGCCGTCGTGGACGGCGTCGTCGCGCCGCGGGCTCGGGGCGAACTCGATGACCGGCGAGACCGAGTCGTCCAGCTTCGACACCGAGGGCCGGCCCGGCACCTCCCTGTACCAGACCTCGACCGGCGCGACCTCGGACGGGAGGAGGTAGAAGAAGGACTGACCCGGTTCGGGGTTGAACTCCCGGACGTGCAGCGGCTCGGGCCGCGCGCCGGCCGGGAGCAGCTCGGGGAGCGCGAGGAGGCCGGCCTCCTGCGCGTGACCGAGCAGGAGGTCGTGATCCTCTTCGACGGCGTAAAAGACAATCTGCTTACCCATGTTCTCTGTCCCTTTAAGGCTCGACCCACCCGGGCATCTTGTCCGGGTTCTTCAGCGGCGGCGCCGACGGGTTGGTCTTGTCCCAGAACCAGATGTCGGCACTGTCGCCAAGTATCTTGCGCAGGTCTCGGATGGCCTCGCGCTCGCGGTGAATCGGGTCGCCGCGCCCCGGGTTCTTACCGCCGATCTGGTGATAGACCGGCTTGCTGCCCGCGCCGGGCGTGTTGGGCGGCCAGTAGGCGTCGGCCGCGCGGTTGCCGACCGTGACCTCCTTGCGCGCGCCGGGGCGCGTGGTCAGGTCGTTCTGAATCTGCTGGTGGCCGGGGCCGCCGCTGCGGCCGCCGCGGCTCACCTTGTACCAGTCGTCAAAGTCCTTCGTCCCGCCCTCGGCCTTATACCTCTCGTAGCGCCAACGGTCGCCCTCGGGCGTTCCCTTCGGGGCCTTATCGCCGGACGGGGTGCCTCCCTCGTCCGCGTCGGGCTTCGTCCCCGCGCCGCCCTCTTCGTCGGGCTTAGGCCCGGGCGCGCCTTCCTCGTCGGGGCGCGGGCCGGGGGCGCCCTCTTCGGCGTCGGGCGTGCCTTTGGAGGGGCCGGTGCCCTCGCCCTCTTCGCCGGGGCGCGGCCCCGCGCCGGCCTCGGGCTCGTCGGGTCTCGGGCCTGTGCCGCCGCCCTCTTCGCCCTTCGGCGCGACGGGGTCGGCCTCGGGGGCGTCCTGCTTCGGCGGGGTGGCCCCGGTGTCGTCCTTCGGGGTGGTCGAGGGCTGGGCCGTCTCCATCGGGGTGCCGCCCTCGTTGGCGGCGCGCGCCTGCTGTAGCTCGCCCTGAAGCTTGGCGCACTCCTGCGCCTTGACGTGCGGGTCTTGGATGGCCTCAATGTCGTTGAGGCGCTGCATCAGCTCCTTGTTCTGCTCCAACTCGGTCTTGTACTCGGAGCGGACGGAGGCGCAGTCGGTGCAGCGCGAGCTGGTGCCGTCGGGGGCGATGCGGTTCTCGTGGCCGTCGGGGCCGGTCTGCTTGGCGACGACGCCCTCGTCCACCTGCGGCTCGCCCTCGTGCGTCGAGCGCTGCGGCTGCGGCTCGGTGCTGCCTTCGGGCGGCGGCGGCGGCGTGTCGGGCTCGGGCGTGTCGGCCTTCGTCGGAGCGGGCGCGTCGGGCTCGGGCGTGTCGGTGCGCGGCGGCGCCACGTCGGCCTCGGGCGAGGCCGTCGCGGTCGGCGCAACGTCCGCGCCCTCCGGCGCGCCGCCGGGTTGCGAGGTCGTGACCTCGGGCTCGGTCTTGACGGTAACGTCGGGGCCGGCCGCCGCGCCGACCGAGGGCGCGTCGACGTGGATGCCGACCGCGCCCTTGACGCCGGTGCCGACCGCCATCCCGGCGCGCTCGCCCGCCGCCATCGCGCCCTGCTGGATGGCGCCGATGCGCCCGATCTTCGAGAGCCCCGAGGCGGCCGCCGAGACGCCGACGCCGATGGCCGCGCCGACCAGCACGCCTTCGAGCGTGACGGGGTTGCCGACGGCGAGGTCGCCGAGGACGCCGCCGCCCGTGTCGAAGACGAGCGAGATGCCGCCGCGCCCGATTGTCTGCCCGACCGCGCCCGCGCCCTTGAAGAGCGTCCCGGCCCACGCGCCGCCGAAGCCGCCGATGGCGCCGCTGATGGCGCCGACTATCGCGGCCTTGCCGACGCCTTCGAGCAGATTCTCCTTGCCGTCGATGACGTTGTTGCCGAGCTGGATGACCGCGCCCGAGGCCGCGCCGACAATCGCGCCGCCGACGGCCGCGCCGATGACGGTCGCGGCCGTGCCCGCGCCGATGGCGCTCGCCGCGAGTCCGCCGACGAAGCCGATGACGGCGGGGCCGACGACGAGCGCGACGACGATGACGACGACGATGACGAGCAGAATCTTGAGCGCGCTCTTCCAGCGCGGCTGCACGGCGGCGGCGGCCTCCTTCGCCTTCTCGTCGATGGCCGCGTCGAGGTTCTTCGTGACGTAGTCGCGCAGCCCCTTCTCGAACGCGGTCGCGGCCTGCGTGAAGCCGCTCTCAAGACCCGTGTTGATCTGGTCGAAGAGCGTCTGGATGCCGGTGGTGACTTCGGTGAAGCCGGCCTCGGCGCTCGTCGCGCTGGTGTCGGCGGTCTGCGTGTGGCTCTCCTGAAGTCCGGTGAAGGTCTGCGCGGCCTGCTGCGCGAGCGCGCTCATCGAGGCGGTGAAGTCCGCTCCGCCCGATTGCGCCTGCGTGACGCCCGACTGGCCGAGCGTGTTGACGGAATCGACGCTCGTCTCGCCGCCCGTGGCGACGCCCTGCTCGGAGGCGACCGCGCCCTGTTCGAGCCCGTCGAGCAGTTGCGCCTGAAGCCCGTCGATGTTCGCCTGCGCGTCGCCGAGGAAGCGCTGGAGCATGATCGGGTTGGGCGGCGCGGAGGTGCGCGCGGTGGTGACGAAATTCTGGAGCGCCTCGTTGAGCGTGTCGGCCGCCGAGTTGACCGAGTCGAGCAGAGAGGCGACGGCCGTCGAGGCGTCGCGGTCGATGGCCTCCTTCTGGCGCGCGCCAAACTGCGAGAGCGCTTCGAGCTGTGACGACTCCTGCTGGTCGAGCGAGGCGAGCACGCCCGTCAGCGCCGCGTCGATGCCCTGCGACATGCCGGCGAGCGCCTGATCGGCCCCGGCGAGCGCCTGCGTCTCGGCCTCGGTGAGCGCGTCCTGACAGCCCTTCAACTGCTGTTCGAGCGCGGTGCGCGCGCTCGTCGCCTGCGTCGAGACGTTGTCGAGGTCTTTCTGCTTGCCCTTCTGCGACTCGTCGGCCTGCTTGTTTGCCTCCTTGATGAGCGACTGCTTGTAGCCGTCGCCGACCTGCACGGCGGCGTCGCCGCTGGCTTCGAGCCGGTTGTCGTGAAGCGGGCCGTCCAGCACGTCGCTCTCGCCGTTGAACTGCGAGAGGTAAGTCCGCTTGCGCTCGGCCGCGCGCGCGACGGCCGCGTCGCCCGCCGCCGGCCCGGCCGCGCGGAACTTGCGGTCGCCCTCGCTGTAGAGCGAGTGGATGCGCGAGACCTGCGCGGCCTCGCGCGTGTCGAGCGTGGTGAGCGCGGAGGTGTGCGCGGCCGTGACGCGCTCCTTAGCGGCGAGCGTGGCGGCCGTGATGGCGGCGACGGCCGAGGCGTGTGCGGCGGTCGCTTCGGAGCGCGCGGCGTCGGCGTCGGCCGTCGCGCCGGCGCGGACGGCGGCGATCTGCGCGGCGAGCGTCGAGCGGTTCTCCGCGACGGCGGCGTCGATGGCGGCCTTCGCGGCCTCGGCGGCGGCGAGCAGGCGCGCGGGAATCGACTCGGCGACCGAGAGGATGGTCTGCACCTTGTCGGCGTTGGCGGCGAGGAACTGGTTGGCCGTCGCCTCCGCAGTCTGTCGCTGCTGCCGCGCGGCCTGCGAGGCCGAGCGATCCTTGTCGGCCTCGTCGCGGTGCGGTGCAAAGCCGACGGTCGAGCCGCGCAGCGCGGCGACGTTCGAGTAAGCGTCCGAGAGACGGCCGACGGCCTCGCCCGCGCGCGCGACGGCCTCTTCCTTGCCGATGCCGGCGCTCGCGTCGCCGCCGCCCCCGCCGCCTTCGCCGCCGCCCTCGCCGGCCGCGCCGCCTTCGCCGCCGCCTTCGCCGCCCTCGCCGCCTTCACCCCCGACCTCTTCGGCCGCGCCTTCGACCGCGTCGGGCGAGACGGCATCCCCGAATTCACCTTCGAGCGCGACCGCGGTCACGTCCCCGGCCGACGCGACCTCCTCGCCGGGTCGCGCCGCGAGCGCGTCGGCCGGGAGTTGAAGCGCCGCCGGGTCGAACGAGGCCGAAGACTTGAGCGTGGCGTCGGCCGACTCTGCCGCGCCGGGCTGCGCGACGGGCGGCGCGGAGGGCTCGACGGCGGGCGCGCCCGCGACAGGCGTCCCCTCGGCCGCCTCGTCCTGAGACTCCGAGACCATCTCGACCGAGCGTTGGTATTCGCCGCCGCTCTGGTCTGCGCGCTCGCGCAGTTCGGTCGGCGAGGTCGAGGCGTAGGACTGCGCGCCGCCCTCGCCTTCGCGCGTCGCTTCGTCGCCGCCCGAGCCGTCCCCGGCTTCGGAGGCGTAACCGCGCGCGGCCGCGGCCGGCGACGCGGCTTCGCCCGTGGGGCGCACGGCCTCTTCGGGTCTGCGCGCCGCGTCCTTCGCGCCGTTCGTGTCCGACTGGCCGCCCGGCGCGGACGCGCGCTCTGCCCGGTCACGTCCGGATGCGCCGCCGCCCCGTCCCCCGCGCAGGGAGACGGGAGGCGCGCCCGCGTCGCCGCCGGCCGTGTAGCGCGGCATCCGCTGCGCGTCCGCGGAGGTGAGCGCGCCGCCCTCCGCGGCGGGCGCGCCCTCACGCGACGCGGCCTGCTTGAGGCTGCGCCTGCGGCTCTCCGATTTTGCGACGGCCATGCTCACGTCAGACTCTTAAGCTTCTCCAACTCCGGCCCGGCGTCGCCGAGCCTCGACAGCATCCCGGCCAACTCGCGCCGCTCCTCTTCGTCGAGGAGAAAGTAGTCGCGGCTGTTCTTTAGCCACTCCGTCACGGGGGCGTCGGTCGCGCCGTCGCGCGCGAGCGCGAGCGCGCCGGCCGCGCTCAGGTAGTGTGTTCGCTCGTCGCGCGCGACCTCCGAAAGCAGCTCCGCGAACCCGTGCCGGCCGAGCAGGCGGCTCGCCCTGACCCATGTGCGCGGCCAGTTGATT
>JBEVKV010000536.1:0-6519 GCA_040509515.1 Pyrinomonadaceae bacterium
GAGATCACCTCCGCCGCTTGGAGCGAAGAGCCGCAGCCGGAGCAGGTCTCGGGGGCATGGGTGATGAGGCGGTCGGGGCGCGCCGCCTGCCTGAGTGTGACGCCGCGGTGGCCGGGCTGTCCGCCGACCCGACGACCCGACTTCTGCCTGAGGCTCCTGGTGCGCTTAACCTGCTGCCAGGGCGGATCCGTCGAGGGCGGCAAGGATGAGTTATGCGAGTCGCGGGCGGCTGCGGCGCCGTGCTCGACCTCACGCTCCAACTCGCGGATGCGCCGGAGGAGCTGGCGGTTGAGTTGCTGCTGCTCAAGCAACTCCCGCGACCTGCGGTCGAGTGTCCACTTAGTCTTGGCGAGTTCTTTGGCGAGTGTGGCGATGACGGGCTGCGGCTCGCGGGCGGGCTGCGCCTCCAACTCGTCGATGCGGTCTGCGAGGCGGTGGACGAGGCGGACGATGGCCTCGACGCCTTGGGCGAAGAGCCTGCGAACATGAGCCTCACTGAGTAAGTTCATCGCCTGCACGGGGAGCGAAGTGATAGACCGGAGACGGGAAGATAGGTGGTGAGCGTGGCGCGCCGATGGCGCTTCTATAGACTTTGCTTGTTATCAGTTAGCCCAGTACCTGAATAATTACGAGCACCCTTTCACGTCTCATAACATTAATTACGTTACATGAGGGCTTTGTTGCAAAAGTCGGCAGCGGCCTCAAGTTGATGGGTCGAGTCAGGCAGCTCTATCAGCAGACTCCGACAGTCTCAGCGCAAGGCATTCGACTCGTCAAGGCGCGTCTTTGACACTCCCTCCGTCATCGGGGATAATTCGCGACTGCTCATGGCCTAAACACTCCTGGGCAGACAACGTCACGCTCCTCTCCCGTCACGGCGTGTGACACCAATCACTGACGAAATCGGTTCATGCGGTTAGCCTCCGACGGTGCTCGCCAGGCGAGTGCGGCGGGCCGCCTTGTCCGCGGTCGCCAGTCGCCTTGCGCCGACCCACGTTGTCACAGTCCCGCACGACCCCGTGATCACGGAGGAAGTAAGCAGATGCCCCGCCACTTTACGCGAAATGACAGCGGCCTGCGCCGCAACCATATCTACACCACCCTCGTTGTCCTGTCCCTGCTCGCGCTCTGCGCGACCGGCCTGCATCAGCCGGCCGCACAAGCCGCTGCCGCCTTCACCGTCAACTCGACGGGCGACGGCGCCGACAGCAACACGGCCGACGGAGTGTGCGATGACGGGAGCGGTGACTGTACTCTGCGGGCGGCCGTCGAGCAGGCCAACCAGTCCGCCGGGGACGACACGATTAACATCACCGTAACGGGCACGATTAACTTGTCGAGCGAGCTGCCGAGACTGTCAAACCTGACGATTACGGGGCCCGGGCTTTCGCAGTTAACTGTGCGCAGGAATCCCGCCGCCGCCCGCTTTCGCATCTTCACGACCTCCTTCAACTCGACCGTGAGCATCTCGGGGCTGACTATCTCGGGCGGCCGCGCCTCGGGGCCGAGCGGCGGGGGCGGAATCCTCAACAGCCAAGGCGCGACCCTCACGCTTTCGGACGTGGTCGTGCGCGGGAATTCGGCCGAGGTCTCCCTGTTCTCCTTCTCCGGCCACGGAGGGGGGATTTTTCACGAAGGCGTTTCGCTCACCCTAACCCACAGCACCGTGAGCGGCAATTCCGCCGCCGACGGGTTGTCCTCCAGCACGCAAGCCGGCGGCGATGGCGGGGGCATCTACGCGCACCGCGGAATACTCTCTGTCATCAACAGCACCATCAGCGGCAACGAGGCCGGTGACGGCGGCGGCGGGTCATCCGGGGCTGTCGCCGGCGACGGCGGCGGGTTGTTCATCTCGGGCGCGGCGGTGACTCTGGCTAACAGCACGGTGAGCGGTAACAGCGCCGGCAACGGCCCGGGAGGTGGCGGCGGCGGCATCAGTGGTGGCGAGTTCACACTGGACAGCTGCACCGTGGCCAGCAACAAGGCCCCCGGAGGTGGCTCCCGCGGAGGCGGCGTCAGCGGGTTCGGCGTCAAGATTCGGAACTCCATCGTCGCTAACAACACCGCCGGCTTTGACCCGGACGTCTCGGGTACTCTCAAGTCGCAGGACTACAACCTCATCAGGGACACCACGGGGGCGACCATTAGCGGGGTGACGGCGCACAACCTCACGGGCGTTGACCCCCTGCTCGGCGCGCTCCAGACAAACCAGGCGTGGACGCAGGAGCACGCGCTCCTGCCGGGCAGCCCCGCCATCGACGCGGGCGACAGCGGCGGGCTGACGACCGACCAGCGCGGGTTCGCCCGCCCCGTGGACAACGCTTCGGCGGCTAACGCCTCGGACGGCGCCGACATCGGGGCGTACGAGGCGCAGACGCCGCCGGCCGCCGGCCAGCTCCAGTTCAGCGCCGCGAGCTATTCGGCCGCCGAAGGCGCGGGCGCGGCCGTCATCAGCGTGACGCGGGTCGGCGGCAGCGCCGGCGCCGTCACCGTCACCTTCAGCACCGCGGACGGGAGTACCGCCGCGGGGGCCGACTACACTGCGGTCTCGGGCTTTACGGTCGCGTTCGCCGACGGCGACGCGGCCACCAAGACCGTCCAGGTCCCCGTCAACGACGACACGTCGGACGAGACGGACGAGACCGTCAAACTCTACCTCATGAACCCGACGGGGGGCGTGGCCCTCGTCGGCACGCCCGCCGAGGCGACCCTGACGATTCTCGACAACGACTCACTGCCCTCTTTGTCAGTGGGCGATGTCAGCGTCACGGAGGGCGACGCGGGGACGACCCCCGCGAACTTCGTCGTTTCGCTCTCCGGCCCGAGCGGGAAGACCGTGTCGGTCACTTACACCTCCACCACCTTCGGCGCCAACGCGACGGGCGGCGACGATTTCACGCCCGTCACCGGCCGGCTCAGTTTCGCGCCCGGCGAGACCAGCAAGACCGTAACCGTTTTGGTGCGCGGCGACGCGCACGTCGAGACGGACGAGACCTACTTTTTCGACCTGACGGACGCGGACAACGCGACAGTCTCCGTAGCGAGGGGGCACGGGACGATAGTCAACGATGACTCGCCGGCGACGAAGAGTGTGCAGTTCAGCGGGACGTCCTTCCCCAGCGGAGAGGGCGGCGGCACCGTCACTATCATCACGATCTACCGCACGGGTGACCTCGCCGCCGAGGCTTCGGTCGATTACTCGACTTCAGACGGGACGGCGAAGGAACGCGGCGACTACATGTCGGCCTTCGGACGCCTGAAGTTCGCCCCCCACTCTTCGTTCGCTTCGCTGACCCTGCTCATCACCAACGACCGCTACAGCGAGGAGGAAGAGACGTTCACCGTAGCGCTGTCGAACCCCTCTGGTGTCACGCTGGGTGCGGGCTCGACCGCCACGGTCGCCATCCGCGACGACGACACGGCGGATGGACCCAGCCCCGTTGCCCTCGGCCCGGGCTTCGACGCCTCGTTCTTCGTCCGCCAGCATTACCGCGATTTCCTGGGGCGCGAGCCGGACTCTTCGGGGTTACAGTTCTGGTTTGACGAAATCGAGAAATGCGGCGCCGACCAGCAGTGCCGAGAGGTCAAGCGGATTCACGTCAGCGCCGCCTTCTTCCTCTCCATCGAATTTCAGGAGACCGGCTTCCTCTCCTATCGCGCGCGCAAGGCGGCCTTCGGCAACCTCGCGGGCAAGCCCGTGCCCGTCGCACGCGAGGAGATGCTTCGAGACATGCAGGGGCTAGGGTCTGAGCTGGTCGTCAACGCGCCGGGGTGGGAGCAGAAACTTGAGCAGAACAAGCAGGCGTACTTCGAACAGCTGACCTCCTCCGGCCGCTTCGCCGCGCTCTACCCTCAGTCGCTGCCGGCGGAGCAGTTCGTGGACGCGCTCAACGCGAACGCGGGCGGCGCGCTCTCCAAAGAGGAGAGGGACGCCCTCGTCGTCGGCCTTCAGGCTAACTCCAAGACCAGGGCGCAGGCGCTCAGGGCGGTCGCAGAGGACGCGGACTTCGCCTCCGCGGAGAAGAATAGGGCGTTCGTCCTAATGCAGTACTTCGGCTACCTCAGGCGCGACCCCGACAGCGCGCCCGACTCAGACTTCTCCGGCTACGACTTCTGGCTCTCGAAGCTCAACGAGTTCAACGGCGACTTCATCGGCGCGGAGATGGTCAAGGCGTTCATCTCCTCCGACGAGTACCGGAAGAGGTTCGGGCTGTAACTATAAACTCGGACGAAAAACGAAGGCCGCCCGTGGAGAATGACAGCGGGCGGCCTTCCATCTTTTCAGCCCGTTACAAACCATACTTACCTTTCGCCCGAATTAACCTTCCGTTCTGGGCCTTCACCTTCCCATCATCCAGTCGCTCCAAGTGGCTGAAGTCGGTAATTCGGCACACCTCCACGATCAGGCGGACCAGGTCTTCTTGGAATTGCGCCTCGTGACTGGCCATGTAGTTGACGAGGTCTCTGACGATGTTGCGCTTACTGTCACTCCAGTTAAGGGACCCGACGATCGCGCGGTTTTCGATAACAGAAATCAGGAAGGAACGGAGGTCAGGCTTGTACCAATAGGTGTGCGTGAGGGCGTCCTGCAGGGCGACCAGCGCTGCTGGGGCAATCTTTTTGCGACTCATAGAGCGGTCAAAATCCCTAGTGAGATTTAGATGTTACGGCCGAGACTTCAGTCCATCATAAAACGGCGCGCACGCCCAATTCTCTCACACAGACATAAGATGTTGGAGTATCTGTCCGGCGTAATGTCGCTTATCCGGCAGCGAAATAGCGTGCGGGGACACGTATAACAAGGTAGCGCGGTAGACGGCTACGGCGGGGTTTCGAGGTCGCCGACGGCCGGTGGCATCTGCGGGTCGCCGAAGAACCTCAGCGGGGTGATGGGGATGTCGCCCATCAAGTCCGTGTGGCTTATGCCGAGTAGATCAGTGTGCATGATGCCACTGCAAGGAAATGAGATGTTACCTTTCATGTTGGCCTCTGGTCTAATTTCAGGTGATTATCCCTTGTCGTGGGTTATGACGTTTACGTAGCCATCGTTCCACGAAATGAATGCTGTGAACGGCGCAAACCTACATCGAAGGGGTAATCACGTTATTACTAACCCGAGTCGTTTGGCCCCCGGCCTTGCCCGAAAGCCGGGGAAGTGATAGCTTTCACTCGCTCCGGACCTCACCATTGGCCTCAACAACTAAGGAGAACACTCATGTCCAAAGTCGGAAAACTCAACCGCAGACTCTTCACCCTTATCACGCTGCTCGCCTGCCTGACGCTGGTCACGCCCTCGAACACGCCCACGACAATAGCAGCACCCCCGCCTCCGCCGAGCCCCTACCAGTTCTCGGGCACCGTCAACTACTGGTACTACGTAGCCAACTACCCGGGGGTCGCCATCTACAAGTGGAACGGCAGTGCGTGGGTCTACCACGGCAGCGCATCGGGGAACGGGTGCGGTAGATTCACTTACGACGCGGGTGGCCCCGGCGAGTACAAGGCTGTCGTGGACGGCTACACTGTCGTGGTGGATTCCGGCGTTTGCCCCCAGTCGTTGGACAGTGACTACGCGTATGTTTACTGGGAGATGACCGCCTCGTTATGAGCCGGACCGGGGCGGACTCGCCCCGGCCGATTTCATCTGTCCCTTCGTTCGCGTCTGGGAGTATGTATCATCAGCCGACCATGTAGACAGTGAGTACGTAAACGTCATGACCTTTGATGAAGGGACAGTCACCGACTGTCTTACGGGCGGCGGGTTTGGCCCCTGCCTATAAACGTTATGCCTTGGGCGGCGTCTCCAAGTCTCCGCAGAGTCTCACCGGGCCGATTGGGTCATCTCCTACTAAGTCAGTGTGGATGCCGCAGGCGTCCATGTGGCCGATCCCCGCGGCCTCCATGTCGCCGAAGTATGACGGCCGCTCGACGCTTCCCATGTTGCCCCTCCTGAATTCAGCCCATCACAAGGTTAATTGCTACCGCCCTTTTTTTCACGGCCGCGCGTGCGACGCTGGAGCCCGCCCCAGAACGTAATGCCTATTATCAGGCGCGCCCGATTTAGTAAAACCCGCGTATTTACAGCCTTTTCTTCCACGCGCCGAATTATCGCCCGCCAAAAGCACCCTCCACCACAAGATATTGTGGCCTCACACCTCTCTTGTGAAACGTGCTCGTACAGGAATATACGGATAACGATGATTAGTTAATTTCCGAGTTCACGAATCACATTTTAGATATTGCTCGTTTTTCGACCTCAGATGAGGTCACTACAGTTAGGCTTTCTGGAGTTTCGCGGCTTTACGCGGAATGATGTACACAGACATCAGGAGGTACTCAATGAGGTCCATTGCAATGGTTAGTTTTTCTTCACTATGTGGCACCACGTCATGCGCGGCCTGATTACCCAGAATTCGGAGAGAGTGAAGGAAGTCGGCGCTTTCCTGCGTCAGCAGTCCCATGGCAACCAGGCTGTCAATTTTAGCTTGAAGGGTATTCCCTGTCGCGGAGCGTTCCTTA
>JBEVKV010000537.1:0-8087 GCA_040509515.1 Pyrinomonadaceae bacterium
AGAAACAGGTCAGCGGCACACTCAACAGCATGGGCGTCCTCTACCGCGCGCGAGGCGAGTACCGACTCGCGCTTGAGACCCTGCAAGAGAGTCTGAAGCTCGCCGAAGAGATGGAGGACAAGGACGGCGTCGCCATCGCGCTCATCAACATCGGCGAGCTGCACCTCTGGCAGGGACATCACGCCCTCGCGCTTGAGTTTTACCGGAGCAGCCTCGCGCTCGCGCGGGAGATGGAGAACAAGCGACTGGTCGCCGGGACACTGGACGACCTCGGCGAAGCGTACAGCTCTCAGGGCGACTACGCGCGTGCGCGCGAGGCTTACGAAGATAGCCTTCGGCTGTCTAGGGAGTACGGCTACAGGAGCGAGGTCGTCGGCACGCTCTACAACCTCGGCGACATGCATCACGCCGAGGGGCGGCCCGCGGAGGCGCTGCGATTTTACGAGGAGTGCCTGCGACTCGCCGACGAACTCGGTAACAGGGAGAAGGTCGCGCTCGCTTCCTACGGGGCGGCGAAGGCTCACTACTCGCTGGCGGCTCATCAGAAGGCGTTGGACATGGCGAACGCCGCCGCCGAGCCGGCCCGGCAGATCGGCCTCGACGATTGTCTGTGGGGCGCGCGTACCGTTTCGGGGAAAGCCTTGCGCGCGCTCGGCAGGCCGCAGCCGGCGCGGGCAGCTCTGGACGAGGCCGTCGCCGTCGTGGAGCGTCTGCGTCAACAGGTCGCGGGCGGCGAACAGGAGCGGCAACGCTTCTTCGAGAAGAGGGTCGCGCCCTTCTACGAACTGGTCGGCCTGCTCATCGACGGCGGCGATTACGCGGGCGCACTCGGCTACGCCGAACGTGCCAAAGGCCGCGTCCTCCTCGACCTGTTCGGCGCAGGGCGCAGCAACATCACGAAGGCGATGACCGACGCCGAGCAGGCGCGCGAGCGTAAGCTTCAGGACGAACTCGTGTCACTCAACACGCAGCTTTATCGCGAACGGCTTCAAGCTCAGCCGGAGGCGTCGCGCACGGCCGAGCTTGACTCGCGGCTGCAAAAGGCGCGGCTCGATTACGAGTCGTTCCAGGCTAACCTGTACGCGCTCCATCCCGAACTGAAAGTCCGCCGCGGGCAGATAGGGTCGCTCAATCTCATGGACGCGGGCGAGTTGATGAGCGCGCGCGGGGCCGCCCTGCTCGAATACGTCGTGACGGAGGAGCGGACTTACCTCTTCGTGCTCACGCGTGACGGCGTGGCGAAACAGACTCCCGCACTGAGCGTCTACAAGATAGACATCGGCCAAAAAAAATTAAGCGAGCTGGTCGGCAGTTACCGCCGCCGACTGTCGCTCCGTGATTGGAGTCTGCAAGCGCCCTCGGCGGATTTATACAACCTGCTCCTGCGACCGGCGGCGGCTCAACTGCGGAAGGAGACCCATCTTGTCATTGTGCCCGACGGCCCGCTGTGGGGGCTGCCCTTCCAAGCTCTGCTCTCCTCGCCCGACCGTTACGTGATAGAGGATCATGCCGTCTCTTACGCGCCCTCTCTGACCATTCTGCGGGAGATGTCGAAGAACAGGGACGGACGCGCCGAGCGCTCCGGCGGCGAGACGACCCTTCTGGCTTTCGGCAACCCCGCGCTCGGCGGGCAGCCCGGCAAGCCCATCAAGCCGGTCTGGCGGGATGAAGAACTCGCGCCGCTACCCGAGGCCGAGAGGCAGGTTAAAGTTCTGGGTCGTTTGTACGGACTCAGGCGGAGCAAGGTCTACACAGGCGACGGGGCCAGCGAGGGCCGGATGAAAGCCGAGGCGGGGAAGTATCGCATCATCCACCTTGCCACACATGCCCTCCTCAACGACGCCAACCCGATGTATTCGCAAATCATCCTTTCGCAGGTTGAGCGCGGGGAAGCCGACGACGGTCTGCTCGAAGCCTGGGAGATCATGAGGCTTGATTTGAAGGCCGAGTTAGTGGTCTTGTCGGCGTGCGAGACGGGGAGGGGAAGAGTCGGCGCGGGCGAAGGTGTCATCGGTCTCAGTTGGGCATTGTTCGTCGCCGGTTCTCCGGCGGTAGTAGTGAGCCAGTGGAAAGTCGCCTCCGCCGGGACGACCGAATTGATGGTCGAGTTTCACAGGAACCTGAGGGCGATAGACAGCGACACTCCGCACGCCGCCTCACGCGACCCGCGCCCCATGAACAAGGCGGAATCCTTGCGCAGAGCCGCGCTCAAACTCCTGCACAGCGAGAATTACAGAGACCCATTCTACTGGGCCGGTTTCGCTCTGGTCGGAGACGCGAGGTGAACGGCCGCGAGTCTAACGCCGCCGCGACTTCACGTCGCGCAGGAGTTCGCGCGCGACGCGAGACCGGGGGTTCTCCTCCGACAGCTTCTGAAATTCCCGCTCGGCCTCGTCCAGCAGTCCGGCCCGTGCGTAGAGCGCGCCTAAGAGGAGGCGGGAGCGCGGCCGGAGTCGTTCGGCACTATCCAACTCCTCCGCACGCGTCTCCTCCAAGACCTTGAAGCGCGCGTCAGCCGCCGTGGGCGACGGCGACACAATCTCTTCGCCGTCCTTGACGGCGAGCACCTTCCACGAATACACGACTCCGCGGCGGAGGGGTTGTGGCACGCTCCACTCCGCCGACGAGAGCGGCCCGCTCATCGCAACCGTCCCGCCGCGTGAATCTCTGACCGTCACGACGTAACTTTCGGCCCCCTCCAAAGGCGTCCAGCGCAAGGTCGGGCGGACGTCCCTCACGATTTGACCGACCGGGCTGAGAAGGGAGAATGAAAGACGGCCGTCTGCGCCTCCCATCAACACGTCACGGCCGGGTCTACTCTCCCAGGACATCCGCGGCGTCTCGACCCGCGCGGTCGTCAACATCCTTCCGACCAACTGTCGATGCGCGGGGGCGAGAGCATCGAGCCCTTCGACGCGACCTCCCGCGTCTACCGTCACACGGACGTCAGCATCCATGACCGACGAAGGCGGTGCGGTGTTCTTATCGTTTGAAGCCTTCTCGACAGGTGAGCCACTCTTATCCGCCGGGGCATTCCCACCGGGCGAAACATTCTCCGTCACCTGCTTATCTTGAGCATGCTCTTGCGGAGTCGGCGGCACCTGAGCCTGCGGGCCGACCTCGGCCGTGCGGGGCGAGCGAATCAGAAACCATCCCGACAACACGACGAGCAAAACCGCGCCGGCGATCAGCGCCGGGATACGGTAACCGGGCGCTCGCCACGCGGCCCGCAGCTTCTCAAAGAGAGTCGGTCCGTTGACGTGCGCCGGGGTTGCAATCTTCGGTGGCGCAAGCGCCGGGGCGGGAGTTATCAAGTCCCTGAGAGGTCTCAACTCGCGCACCTCCGCCGCGCAGACCGCGCACTGTTCCAGATGGGTCGCGACCGCACGCCGTTCTTCACCTTCGAGCGCGTCGTCCACGTACGCCGCCAACTGCTCGAACGGCAGATGCGACTCTTCTTCGACAGGCTCGCCGATGTTTTGCAGGAAGGCGAAGGCGGCTTCGAGGTTGGCGTCGCCGCCGTATCGCCCGTGACAGGCTTCGCAGTCGTAGAGGTGTGCGTTGGCGGCCAGCAGAGCTTGCGGCGGCAACGTGCGCTCGCGGTAACGTTCCAGTTCCGAATCTGTCAGATGCTTCCGCATGGTTGCGCTTCGCCTCAAACGGACTCCTTCATCCGCCGCGCCAGTCGGCGGCGCGCGGACTGGCGCTGGTGGATGACCTGTTCCCTCGTGATGCCGAGGTGCGCGGCGATGCTCAGATCGTCCAGAGGGATTTTGCTCCACAACTCCGCGAGCCGTTCCCACGGCATCGCCAGCGCCTCGGCGATCTGCGGCAGACTGGCGATGCGTATGTCGGCGAACAGGACTGTGAGGCAGCGTCCGCCGTCGTCCTTCAGGCCGAGCAGGAGTGCCCTGCGCTGCGGCAGCGGGAGCGCGCAGATCTCTTCCCAGAGTCTTGCCAACTGCGCCCGCTGCTCGATTCTGGACGCGGGGTCAACTTCAGCGGAGGCCACGCGCTCAAGACGACTGCCCGCATCCTTGCGACCGTCGTCCGTCTGCGGCGGGGTGTCCGTGATACCCCACAACTCCGCCACCAAACCGACCAGCTCATCCAGCGCGAGCGGGCCGCCCGAGAGGTGGAAGATGGCCTCCACCAACTCGACGATATTCTGACACCGCTCAAGTTGATATTTGGCAGAAGGTGTTTGCGTCGAACCGGCTCCGCGCAGGTGCCGGAGCCGGTTCGACGGAATGCCCGTTCTCTTCTGGTCACGCCAGACCGCGAGGCCGCACAACCATGTCTTATTCTTGCCTTCCCACAGCGCGAGACCTTCACGGCGCGTCAGGATATACCGCAGCTTGTTTTTTAAGCGAGCCCGTTCGGGGTACTTCTGTCGCAGGTATTCGTGCGAGGCGTTGTAGGCCGCAACCGCCACGTAATCGCGAAAGCTCGCGATACCCTTCTCATCGTGCGGGCAGGCTTTGAGGTCTTCCAAACGTCCCAGGAGCTTGAGGACGACCCCGCTGGCGATGTCTTCCGCGTCCGCCCCGCCGCTGGTCGAGCCATGGAGGCTGCCGTGCAACACGCCCCGTATGATCTCCTTGACGAGGGGACGCACGTGTTCGCAGATCAGAATTTCCAGATGCGCGTCCGCCTCCGCCCTGTCCCCGGCCCGTAGAAAAGACGACAACAACGCGTTAATCGATTGTGTTCGTGCCGGCGCATCGGTCGTGGATGGCTCTGCGGTTTCGCAGTAATCTCTCGACATAATCCGGTACATTTCCGTGTGCACGTCGCCCGGAGACTTTACAAATAATAACTGATGTTACGTGGCGGGAAAAAGATTTTGGCCGGCGTAAACCTTGATAGCCTGATGACGGCGCTCATCGTTAGAACATGCGAGGGTTGTCGCAGTCTGATAACGAAACTTGATAGTATTATGTCGCGTAACCCGGCGGCACCAAGTCCTGCGCCCCCTCGGCCCGTTCCGGCTTGTACGCGTCTTGGCACGCGACCTCCTCAACTCAATCTCCGGCACGACGTTAAGACGTAATCTTGTCGCCGCCGATAGTTCTTGTGTTCTCTTCAAAAGCAGTATTCGTCGCGTGGAAAATTTCGATTGACTGGCCTCACCGCCGCAAGTAACATGCTCTCACTGTCCCCTGTGATTTGGCTGCCATAACTCGGTAACGCCCCACGCCGCCTCACTCACTTCGACGAGGTGCTCTCATTTCAAACCCATGCTGCGCCGCATGGCGCACACGACGCCCACACCCTCTCAGCGACTTTCAGATAGTCGTCATCCGACCCATCCATGTTGACGAAGCCGCCTTAGGCTGAAAAGAAAGGAATACACCATGACTCACTCGTCGACTCACATATCCCGTCGGCTCATCCTCGTCCTCACCGCTTCGGCAATTGTGCTCGCATCGCTCATAGCGTCGCGCGTCTCGACGGCGCAGACCGGCGTCTCATGGACGAGCCTCTCGGGCGCGTCCACCTCGGGCAGCGGCCTGACGCCGACCGCCGCCAACGGACGGGGCGAGTCCTCACAGTCCATCCCGGCGGGCAACGGCACGCTCAAGGTCTACGTCTGGTCTTCGGGCAACGGCGAGTACGCCACCTTCGGTCTCTCGAACGCCGCCACGTTCACCGGCGCGGCGACCGAGATCGACTACGGTTGGCGCAGCTACGGCTCGGTGGCCAACTGCCGCAAGGACGGCGATGGACTGAACGGCCTCCTCAACATCACCAACGGCGACTCTCTGGAAGTGAGGTTCAACGGCACGACCGTCGAGTACTACCACAACACGACGCTCGTCACCGATTGCACGCTGACGGGGCAGACGCTTTCTTACCCGTACCGCGCCGCCGCCGTCTTCTCCGCGAGCAGCGCCCCGCCCATCTCCAGCGCGACGATGACCGGCATGGACAACCTCGTCTCGCCGACCACGCTGGCCGCGACGAACGGCAGCGGCAACGATGTCAGTCTCTCCTGGAATTACGCGGGGACGGGCCAGTCCGGCTTCAAGATCGAGCGCAAACTGGGGAAGGCCGGCACCTACTCCCAGATAGCGACTGTCGGGTCGTCCACCCTTACCTACTCCGACACCGGCACCAAGACGGCCAACCGCGTCTACGCCTACCGCGTGCGCGCCTACAAGACGGGCGAGGACGGCCCGTACTCGAACTTCGTGCAGGCGACGACGCCCTACACGGGCAGCGGCAGCATCAAGACCGACCGCGCCGTCTACACCGAGCCGACGCCCCCGCCGCTCCCGCATGCCGGCGGCAAGTGGCGCGACGAGGTCTTCGGCACAGAGATCATGCGCGCCACCGACGACGACGACTGCGCGGGGGACGCGGGCACCTGGTACAACCAGTGGCCGACCTTCAACTCCGACCGGACAAAGATTCTCATTCGCTGCGGCGGCTCCGGCGACATGATGATCAAGACCTTCGACCCGGTGAACTTCACGGTAGGGCCTATCATCCTCAAGACCTGGGGCGGCGGCGACACGCAGGTAAACATGCTCGGCGGTGAATATGCACAGTGGCAGGGCGCGACGTGGAGCCGCACCGACCCGAATAAATTATGGGTCGTGCCCGCCTACTACAACTCGGGCGGGTCAACCACCAGAGGGCCGCAGATTTACACCTACTCCATCGTGACGAACCAGTACACGTCGGTCAAGAGCTTCGTCAGCACCTTCTCTACCGGGCAGTACTTTTTTGAATATCACTTCGCCGGCACACACTCGGACGGCGACTACGACGTGTTCACCGCCTCGGTGAACCCGGAGCAGAACGGCTCGGCGGCACACTGGTTCGCGTGGCAGCGCACGGGCGACCGCGTCATCTTCAACCACGACAACGCGAACGTCACGCACTACAACAACTGCAACCCGAGCAAAGGCGGCGACTACATCTACTGCGGCCCCGACTCCGGCTACACCACACGCAAGGTCTACCGCGTGAGCGATCTGGCGGAACAGGATATCTCTTCCGGGCCGGCCATGTCGCACGGCGACATCGGGACGGTGTGGAACGTGGCGCGCAACGTTCAGGGGACAATCGAGCCGCAAGAGCGCCGCACCATCTCCGATTGGAGCAACACCGCCCTCTCGCTCTTCGACTGGAAGGACGCAAACGGCGACAACGACCTTTCCAACGACTGCCACACCAGCCTCGCGGCAGATAACGAGGATTGGGTGATGGAAGGCTGCTACGACTACGCGGGCTACAACACGCCGGGGTTCCTCTATGAGACCGGGGCTTACGAAGACGAGATACTACAGATTGCGACGGACGGCTCGCAGCGGATACGGCGGCTCGTGCACCACCGCTCGGTCGTGGATGAGCTCTCGGACTCCTCGGGCTACTGGGCCACTCCGAAGCCGACCATCTCGCTCGACGGCAGGTTCATCGCCTTCACGTCGAACTGGGAGAACTCGGGACGCACCGACCTCTTCATCATACGCATCCCGCGCGCGCCCTTCCTCGCCTTCGAGGACAACTTCAATGACAACTCGCTCGACGCGAAGAAGTGGTTGGTCGGCGCGCTCGGCTCCGCCGCCTCCGACCCCAACGTCGCGGTCGCCGAGCAGAACCAGCGGCTTGAGATCACGCCGCTCTCGAACACCGGCGGCTCACACTCGAACGGCTACTCGACGATGAATCTCATCGACATGACGAACAGGCGGGCGAGCGTCGAAGTCGTGCAGGCGGCCAACTCGTCGAGCTGGGCCAACACCGTCTTCTCGCTGGCAGGCGACAATGGCTGGTACAGGTTCCTAACGGAGCACGGGCAGCTCTACATGGAGCAGTACGTCAACGGCACGGGTTCCGGGGCCACGCCCATCACTTACAACTCTACGACGCACCGCCACTGGCGCATCCGTCACGACCCATCCACCGATACCATCTACTGGGAGACCAGTTCCGACGGCTCCACCTGGACGGTGCGCCACAGCGCCGCCCGGCAGCTCGACATCACCAGGCTCGTCGCCGACCTCTACGTGCGGACGTGGCAGTCGGAGTCGTCGCCGGGCGTCGCCTACTTCGATAACTTCAAGTTCGAGGCTGTC